>JBGPIK010000001.1:0-73267 GCA_041484845.1 Binatia bacterium
ATCGAGGATTTGATTGATGATGTTACCCGAGGCGATCCGGAATCGCCGTTGCGATGGACATGCAAGAGCGTGAGGAATGTGGAGAAGGGTCTGCTGAAAGCCGGATATTACGCCAGCTACAGAACGGTGGCCCGCATTCTGAATGAGCAGGAGTACAGCCTTCAAGCAAATCGAAAAACCTCCGAGGGCAAGAAGGATCATCCCGATCGGGATCGGCAGTTTCGATACATCAACGAACAGGCCAAGCAATTCCTACGTGCTGGTGAGCCTGTGATTTCTGTCGATACCAAGAAGAAAGAACTCGTCGGCAACTATAAAAATGGCGGACGCGAATGGGAGAAAAAAGGCCGCGCCGTCGAAGTATTGAGTCATGACTTCCCCGATCCCGAGGTGCCCAAGGCAGTGCCCTACGGGATTTACGATATTGGCAGTAATACGGGATGGGTCAACGTTGGTGTGGACGCTGACACTGCCGAGTTTGCGGTTGAAAGCATTCGGCAGTGGTGGAAATGGATGGGGAAGAAGCGATACCAAAAAGCGAAGGAGCTGCTCATCTGCGCTGACAGCGGCGGAAGCAACGGCTATCGGTCGCACCTGTGGAAACGAGAACTACAGAAACTGGCCAGTCAGCAAAGGCTACGGATCACGGTGTGCCACTTCCCACCCGGGACGAGCAAGTGGAACAAGATCGAGCATCGCCTGTTTTCATACATCAGCATGAACTGGCGTGGGCGTCCGCTGACGGATTACCGGACCGTAGTGAATTTGATTGCGTCCACGACGACGAAAACCGGCCTCACGGTCAAAGTTCGGCTTGATAAAAGATTGTATCAGCGCGGCATCAAGATTTCTCAGGACGAGTTGGAGAAGATCGCGCTCCGACCTCACAATTTCCATGGCGAGTGGAATTACACGATCAGGCCCGCTAGCTAAGAAACTGTCCATATTATTTTGTCACAAGGTCTAACGGCATCGACACGGCTCCATTTCCGGACGAGTTGGTTGAACGATGTCTCGCTCTTGGATGCCCGCCGCACGGGCTAGTTTTGGATCCATTCGCCGGCGCAGGCACAACCGTTAGAGTTGCTTTAGCGAGCGGACGTTCTGCCTGCGGGATCGAATTGAATCCAACATTCTGTGACTTTATGGTTATGGAGCTGAACCGACTTTAAATGTATTTAACCTTGGCCAAGATTCAGAATTCTCTTTCCTATCTGGGAAATCTTCACCCGTTCTTCGGCATCACGTATCTAGTTTGTAAGAAAGGGCAACTGCCGATCGGGAGGAGCAAGCATTTTCCAATAAATAGAGAAGAAGCGGACTTCTTGACCAAATACTATAAACCGGACGTTACGTCCAAATTCTACTTTCAACCTTTTAGGACTTCCGCGGGCCGTTGGCTCTCACCCAAATATCCATCTTCTGGTTCCCAAAGCACCCGGACAAGAGGCGACTTTGAAAAGGCTTTCATTCACGAGAAGAATACTGATTTGTGGGGCTGGTCCAGGGATTATATAAAAATATTAAAAGCCAAACTCGCGCGCGACAATACGAAATCGATCCCAGGCTTTTGGCTGGCTGTATGGTTGTTCCGAGAGAAAAACTGGCCGAACAAGACCAACCCAAAAACTATCATAGACTCCCTTCTGAGCGAGTTCTCCATCAATGAGGAAGAACGCAGGGAACTGTTTGACCTAAGCGTGCCCGACTCCGCACTAGACCGTTTACTAGATGAGAAACCCGGTACCAGCAGAGAGTTGTTGACCATCATTGGGCGACCTCCTGACGCGCTTCCAGAAGTTGGGGGGACTTTACGTTATCTGGAGCTAGTTGGGATCGGTCCCACGAAATCACTAAAATTCACCCCTGGAGATCGATTAACGGTAATCACAGGAGATAACGGGCTAGGAAAGACTTTCATTCTTGAGTGTGCTTGGTGGAGTCTCACGGGAACCTGGGCGGGACCGCAAGCGTTTCCTATTAGCCAAGGACAAGAGAAGATCGATCCAAAAATCACCTTTGAGATCTCAGCGGGGCAAACCGCCTCACAAAAGAAGACCATACGTTATAATTGGGAAACTCAACGCTGGCCAGAAGCGAAAGACAGACCAACAATTCCTGGCCTCATTGTATATGCGAGAGTGGATGGCTCCTTCGCGGTTTGGGATCCGGTGCGGCATTTACAACTTGAGAGTCCGCTCGACGGACGGAATCATCTTCTGGTCTTTTCATGAGACGCGGTCCTAGATGGTTTGAATGGAAAGATCGAAGGACTTTTGCGAGATTGGGTCAAGTGGCAACATAGCCCTGATCAATCGACTTTTGATACTTTCCGGGCTGTCATGAGGCGGTTGTCCCCTCCTGACATGTCACCGTTGGAACCGGGGGAGCCGATGCGCTTGCCTCGTGAATCCAAGGAGATTCCAACGCTGCAGCATCACTATGGGCCTGTGCCATTTCCTCATGAGTCCGCAGGGGTGCGCCGGATAATTACCCTGTCATACCTCATCGTTTGGGCATGGAATGAGCATCGGATTTATTCGGCGCTCGCGAAAAAAGCGCCACAAAAAAAACTCGTCATTTTGATAGATGAAACAGAGGCCCATCTCCATCCGAAATGGCAACGAGTGATCTTACCATCTTTGTTAGATGTGACGACCATTCTCTCGAAAGAAATTCAACCCCAGATGATAGTGACTACCCATTCCCCGCTTGTGCTGGCCTCCTTGGAAACAGTCTTCTCTCAGGCCGAGGACAAACTATACCATCTCCATTTGGCAGATTCCGGAGACGTTGAATTCAAGGACTTGCCGTTCATTCGGTTGGGTAGCGTTGATGACTGGCTTACATCTGCTGTTTTCGAACTTAAGCAACCGCGTTCGCGTGAGGCAGAAGACGCGGTGGAAACCGCTAAAAACTTGATGGCACAAACTGATCCAGAAAAACAAGACATCGTATCAGTGACTGATCAGCTCCGGAGAACTTTACCAGCCGAGGATGTTTTCTGGCATCGGTGGGCCTATTTTGTTGAAAGGAAAGGCATAAGCATCTGATTCCAGTATCTCTGCAACCGGAACCTTCCTTCTTTGAGCAGCGCGTCAGACGACCTGGGCAATCCTTTTTGCGGTCGAATCCAAGACCAACAAGTCACCAATTTAAAAAAAAGAATTATTGGCGGGAGTGCCTTCCTGAACTGAGACTGGCATACTCTGAAATCTGCGTTTACCTTAACGTTGCATAAAAATCCCAGGTCGATGGCCGCGAGAGGCCGATCTGGCGGGGGCTTGAGCCAGATCAGGAGCCTCCAGCTGGACTTCACCAAAAGTGAACTCTAGGGAGAGGTAGAAAGTTAAGCGAAAGTATCATCACAAATATTTCAACATTCATAGGTATTTCGGTGCTCGCGGTTACGTGGATTGAACTGTCAGAACCCGAATTTTATGCAACGTTAAGGTTTACTCTGCCTGTTGGGTTCCACATGGGACTGTGGATCACTTCTGGTCGAAGACTGCGCGGCCCGACCTTGCTTACGAATGGAGCAACTACCGCTTCGCGGCTGAAAAACTCAACAATTACAAAGGGGAAAATGCAGACGTTTTGGACCCTTTTAGCATCCAAGCCGGCTGGTTTATTTTGAACTTTGACAATTTCTTTGTTGAAGCTAACCAAGGTCTCTTGCGATCACTCGAAGACGCAGTGAAGAAGACGATTTCCGTTTTGAGGCTGAACGCTGATGATGCTCTGGTGAATTGGCGGTTTAGCATAGTCAGAGACTACGCTACGAACGATCTTAGCTTCGGATTCCTCGAGCGAAGGTATCCATTCATAGCGTTTGAGCTTCAACGCCAGAATCTGACGGAACAGATAAAGCAGAATTTCTAAAACATCGCCGCCTTTCAGGCTGCTTTAATAGGTGACGTGGCGTATTCGAGCAAAGACTGTCCCTGCCGCCAATCACGCCTCCATGCGGTTTTTTGGCAAGTCCTACGTAATTCACGGACGTTGTTGCCTAGCTGGAATAAGTCTTTCACGTGCAGCGTGAGATGGGCGTTTCGACAAGAAAATGTGTCTGGGTCGCCAGGCTTCAAACTTAGGAGGCAGGTTTAGCATCGTACGTTTTCACCGAGAAGCAAACGGGTTGCGGATTCTCAGTTTTCGGTCGATGACCTGTCTATCCTGCAGGTCTTCGGAATACAGGATTTTGCATCCAGCGCGGAGCGCCGAGGCCAGAATCGTCGCGTCATAAAACGAAAATCCATAACGCTCGGCTATTTCAATACCCAGGTCGTGGGTCTCGATGGTTAGTGGCTCAATCTCACAGACGGCGCGGATGGGAGCAAGGACATCTCTGATTTCGCTCCACGACATGCCTAACTTGCGCGAGGCGACTGCGGCAAACTCATTAAGAACCTGAACGCTGATAACGCCGCCATTCGCGATGAGTTCCTCAACCCGGTCAGCCTTGGACGCATCTTCCGAGAGCAAATAGAGCAGGATATTCGTGTCGAAAAACGTCTCAGCGGCGGGCATTGGCCTCAACGCGATCAAACTTGAAATCCGCGGGCAGGCGCCCGCGGTACTTTCTTAAACGCGCAAGCAGCTCTCGAGCGCCGGGCATCTTCTTGATCTCGAAAAGACGCGCTCCCGCAACATCAATCTCGATGTTGTCACCTTCCTTGAGGCCGAGCGCTTCCACTACCGACACGGGTAAGCGGACAGCCAGGCTATTTCCCCATTTACAAACCTGCATATTTACCTCTGAGTCGAAAGATATACATAAGCTCGCTATATATCTACCACGCTCCAATCAACCGCGCAAGATGGAGTATCTATAACGAGGCAAGACAATGTACCAGGAGTCTTTTCTCGACACGCCGGGTCAGCGTAGCGAGGCGGGTTCCCTTGGGGCCTGCTGAATCGAACTCCCGGTTGCTTCAGATCCAGGGCGTTTGAACAGCACAGCGTAAGTCCGACCGCGCCACGTCTCCGGCCCTCGAATCAACTGAAAGCCGGCGGCCGTCACTTCTTTCAATACGGTTCCCTTTGGCGTGCCATGTCCGCCGTGACGTTCCGCTGTCTCCGGCCGACCGATCCAGTTCATGATCCCGCCAGGCTCGAAGTCGATGATCACCAGCCGGCCACCGGGACGGAGCGCGCGCAAGATGTCCGCGTTGATTGCCGCCGGGTCCGTCAGGTGATGGTAGACGAAGCGACTGAAGAGCGCATCACAGCAAGCCTCGGGCAGGTTCGTCCGTGAGACCGCACCTTCGATCACTGTAACGTTCGAGAGCTTCGCTTCTGTGGCGGCTTGTCGAATGTCGGCGAGACGTGCGGCATCGAGCTCAGTCGCATACACATGACCTGACGGGCCGACACGGCGCGCCAGCGCTATGGCGAACGTTCCATCGCCTGCGCCCAAGTCGGCAACGCGCGTCCCGGGTTGTAACTCGAGCCACGCGGCGAGGCGCTCCACCTCGTCCGCCGTCGTGCCGTGAATGAACGGCAGATACGGCAGACTGGCGACCGCCAGAACGCCGACGGCCGCGAGCGCCAACAGCCCAACAACGATCCACTGTCTTAATCGACTCGGCATGGTTTGCTCCTGGGATGACAAGGTTTCTACACCTCACTTGGCATAGACTGCTTAAAGAAACAAAAGCAAAACAAAGGGCAAAACAAAAGGGCTCAAATCTCTTTTAGCTCGTGAAGCACCACAGTGTCGGGTTGAGTAAGAAACTCTCATGGCTCGTCCGTTGCGCATGGAATACCCGGGGGCGTACTAGAATGTGGTGAGCCGGAGCTTTTTGTCGCCGGGTATCGGCAGGGCACAATCACAGCGAGAAAGGCAAGGTGATGGGGTTAGAGAATACCTCGCCGGTGAGTTGGCATGCGTAAGAATGAAGGAAACAGTGGCAGCGAGAGGAGGGCTGGCCCAAAAGGGCGCGGAGGATTGAGAAAGCGCTTTATAAGAGCTAAGAGCGGACTCGACCCTGCTGAGTGCGACTGACGGCATCAAAAAACAGTGGTGGGACCACGTGGCACTACCCAAACCACAAGAGAAGTGAAGGAAGCTGTCCCAACAACAACGGTGAAGAGCCTTGAACTCAGACGGCTCTCAGAGAATCACAAAAATCACGGTGCTTTTTCTCGGGCCTTCCGTATGACGGGCAGTGCGCCTACAAACAGGATCGCTACTGTGGGGCGCAAAGACAAGTGGATATCGTACTAACCTCCGGAAAAGAGGTTGGAATTTGGGGCTGGTTTCAAAAGCGGTCGCTGATTAGATCTGTCTAAAAGTCTTTAAAAGTAGGCGTGCAAGGGAGACTCGGCCGAAATCGACTTTCAACGTTGGGCGCCGGATATGCCGACAACTGATGAAAGTTTTTTCGACCGATTCGGTGATCGGGAGATTAAAAGTCGTTATTCCCCGTAGTCCTTCTTGATCTGTTCAGGCGTAATGAACCAAGCGCCGGTGCATGAGCGCCGTGCAACTTCGCCGATGTCTTTGCCGTTGGTATTGCTTTCGTAGTTTCCCGGCACGCCGTAGGTCGCTGTGTAAGCTACGGCGGCACCAGCCTGGGTGCCTAAACAGGTCGCGAGCTTTAACGGAAAATGGAAAATGGACAACACGAAGCTGCCGAGATAAAATGCTCCGTCGTCCTCTTTCATTGTCGTTTGTTGGGTTCTGCCGATAGTTGGAACGGCAACGATGCTCAAAATCAAAATCGCAATGGACAACCGCAAAACGCGTCTCATCGTACTTCCTCCTTTTCGGCAATCAGTCTCGCTTTTGAAAGCCTATTCTGCTCGCGTTTCTGTTCAGAGTCAAGAACCCGGAACCGAAGGCGCTATCACGCGCGTTTAGCCCTTGGTGTAAATTGGCGCTGGCCGTTTCCATTTGATTTTTCCAAAGGTATCTTGGCGAATGGCTTCGATTCTAACACCTGGGGTTTGTCAAAGATCATAGAAGGATGCCTCAAGAAATCGGTGATCGCATAGGCCGGGATAGGGCGACTGTAATAAAAGCCCTGAGCCTCATCGCATTGACAGGCCTTGAGCATTTCGTTTGAATCGTAGGTTTCGACCCCTTCGGCAACAACATTCAGTCCCAAGTTGTGGCCCAAATCGACAATCGACCTGACGATCACCGCGTTGTCCCGGTCAACTTCCATATTCTGAACAAACGATTTGTCAATCTTAATGCCGGACACCGGCAATTTCTTGAGATAGGCCAACGATGAATACCCGGTGCCGAAATCGTCGATCGTGAAGCGAACTCCGAGATCTTTGATGTAGCGCAAGGTCTCCATGACTTGCTGCGGGTCAATCATGATTGCGCTTTCCGTGATCTCCAACTCCAGTCTTTCCGGGGATATGTCCACATCTCTGAGGAGCGCCTGAATTTGGTTTGGAAACTGCTGTTCCTCCAAGTTCCACATCGAGAGGTTGACGGCAATATTGACGTCGACTCCCATCTCTTGCCAGGTGCGGCATTGCAAAAGGGACTGGTGAAGAACCCATAACGTCAACGGAATGATCAGCCCGGTACGTTCCGCCACTGGAATGAACTCATTAGGAGAAATAATTCCAAACTCCGGATGCTGCCAGCGCGATAAAACTTCGAGTCCCGAAATAATGCCTTCCTGGAGTTGTATCTTGGGTTGGTACAGCAAAAAGAGTTCGTCAGAAACTATCGCGTGACGCAGCTCACCCATACGCAAAGGGGCGTGCTCAGCCGTAGTTTCTTGACAGTAGAGGGAGTAGCTTTGTTTCGTCTGCTTGGCCACCTTTAACGCGCTGTCGGCATGTGCAATCCAAGTATCTGCGTTAGTGGTGTGTTCAGGGAGAAGGGCAATGCCGATTCGCGGCCAAATGTCGAGTTTAACACCATCAATATCCAAGGGCTCGGTTAATGTCTTTACGATTTTAAGCGCGACCAAAACCGCATCGTCCGAGCCTGTAATGGACAGAAGCAAAACAGCCACATTGCTGCCATCGACTTGCACCACAATATCGGAATCGCGTAAAAAGGCACGCAGCCGAATCACCATGTCGTTCAACAGTGGCATGTCAAATTGGCAGACGTTAGACGCGGCTTTCGGCACGTTGTCGAATCCAATGAGTAAAAGTGCGGCCTGCTTTGGGTTGTGTTGCGCCGCGAGGATTGCTTGGCGAATGACTGCAATGTTTGATAAATCGGTGGCGGCTTGAGTCATAAGATATAAGAAATCAATGGGTATCGACTCGGGGTCTATTAAATTTCCTCTTTAGTATTCGGCACGCGCACAACTGCGAGGAATATTTGATACAGAAAAAACGTGAGCAAGTGCCATGCCAGTTTGTCATTACGGTCGAGGGTGCCGAAAATTTTGCATTTGTTGGTCATTGGAAAGAATTAGTAGGCGGTCCGCAGCGTGGGCACGGTCAACAGCGAATTGTATATGACAGAAATCTCGACTCGGACGACAAGAATGTACCGACAAACGGAGCTTTAGTAGTTTCAGGAACACCGTTGCGGGGCAAATTTAGGCAGGTCACTGTCCTCGAACATTTGTGAGGCTCGGATCGTGTTCAACCACAGCCGTCAGAAAGCTCTGATAAGACTTTTAACAATCTCAATCACGCGCTAATTACGGGTAAGCATGGCTCAATTGAATGAAATGGCCTTGCTATATTTATCGATTAGCAATTGGTGCTGGGCATTATTGCGCACGAAGATCGATGCGACTTCGTCGGTATAAATAAGCGACCAATTTTTCTGGCTCTTTAGAATCGCCGCGATGGGGGACCGCGGATCAAAGAAGACCCAACTGATATCGTACTTATCGATCGTTTCTTGCCATTCCGGCTGACCGTCGGCGATTTTTCGGTAGTCGTTCACACGGTTCGCTCCATACATATCGGAGCGGCCGTCGATAAACACCTTGTATTGAGGCCATGCCGCAAAAATCATGTAATCGCCGAATTCATCGAGATTGAAAATATTTCCCGTTACAGCTTCCCGTTTGAGAAACTCAACGGCAGCTACCGGGAAGCGGGTTTTGCTAAATTCGAAATGAATGAAACCGACGTTTGCCAGCGCTACAGTCACTGATATCGCGATGGCTGGCCACAGATAATGGCTCATCGATGCCTCTAATATGGCGAGGTTGTGCGATCTACGCTCATAGACTTGCAGGAGTCGCGGAGGCATACGGGTAAAAACGCCGTCAAGCATTCGAAGCAATGGACGGGAGACGATTATCGCGAATAATGGGACATACCTCACCGAGTACAGCGCCATGTAGGTTAACAAGACAATTACTCCGACTTCGATCGGATGCAGACGAGCCCGTGACCATGCAAGTGATGCTATTAAAAGCAGCAGCATGTATTTGAAGGGCAGCGCCTGGTGAAAGTTCGGCGACAGAAACTCGGAAATTCCATCCATCAGAACGCGGTCCGACGTGAGCTTAAACGGAAAGAGTAAAATGTTATAGCCGTGCGGATTGATGACCGCAACGGCGGTGCATAAAACCGCCGACAGCGCGAGTTGCTTTGCTTTGTCGGAGCTTTGCTCCGCGATCGAAGGCGGTGCAGTTAAGAAGCGAAGAAAATTTCCACACGCGTAAATGACAAGTAGCAGGAGGCCGATCACAAAGCCGCCGTGCAGGTTGACCCACAAGAGCATTAACGGGGGAAGGTAAATCAAGGTGTTTCTGTGGCGAAATTGATAATCGTCGAGGGCCTGATACCACACAAGCGTGAGCGCTAAGGAAAAAATATGCGGCCGCGCCAGCCAATGACTGGATGATGTTGCCACCGCGACCGCTGTTATCCCGATCACGAGCACAATGTCGCTGCAGGTGCTTTTTAAGGAGCGATAAAGCAAAACATGCGTGAGGGCGAGAAAGAGGGAAAAACAAATAACGATTCCCGATAACCCCGATGCGCGGTAAATGACGGCCATGATGACTTCTGAAAGCCACTCGTGGGCTATCCACGCTGGCGGCGGCGCTAAATAGGAAAATAGATCGTGGGTCGGAATGGTCCAGTTCTGAATAATATACTCGCCGGTTCGAATATGATAGCCCGTGTCCCCATCGGCGAGAAGGATGCTGCCGGATTTGAGCAGCAAAATTAGAAAAATCCCTAAAAAAATTGTGCTGCCGAAAGAAGGTAGAAAACATGAGCGGGATTTCGGCGGCGGACTCATGCTAAGCATGCCTCATGAGGATAGCCCCGTGGAATCGGGGACGGAGGATCGTCACAGGAATCCCGAAAACGTCCATTCGTGGGGCTCAAAGAACCTGGCTCGTCTTGCGGACTTCTTGAACCGTTTCTTTTCGACGATCAACGCCTACGCTGGGATTTTTGTCGACCCGAAAAAAGGGAGTTTTGATTAAAGTAAACAATCGCCTCCTGCGTAATTGCCGACCTTCGAGAACCCGCGGTAATACGATTCTAAATGTAGACCCTTTGCCCATTTCGCTATCGACCGTGATCGTCCCCTTGATCTGCTCGAGATGCTTTTTAACGATACTCAACCCGAGACCGATTCCGCCCCTCGATTGTTCCGTGGAGGTTTTATGAACTTGTATGAAGGGTTCAAAAATGGTGGTTAGATAATGTTGCGGAATCCCCATCCCGGTATCGCTTACCTCGAAGAGTATGGAGTCGGTAGAGGACACGGGCTCGACACGCACCGAAATAGAGCCTGTATCCGTATATTTCAGCGCGTTCTGCAATAAATTGCTTAATATTTCTTTGAGCCTTTCCGCGTCGCTTACCATCGTCGTTAGCTTTGGCGAAACATTCCATTGGAGTTCGATGCCTTTTTGGCGGCACAGGAAATCGAAGGTATCGCGGAGATCGCTAATAAGTTTGCCTAGAGAAATTTGTTCGATACGGATTGCCTGCTTACTAGATTCTAAGCGCGAGTAGATGAGAATCTGATCAATCATGTTTTTGAGATGACTCGATTGCTTAGCGACGACCTGTAATATTTCGTGATGCTTGGCCTGGATTTCGCCGTAGAGGCCGTCGGTCATGCACTCAATGTAGCCGATAATGACCGCCAATGGAGTTCTAAGCTCGTGCGATACCTGGTTTAGAAACTCTGATTTAAGTCGTGCCAGATGTTCCGCTCTTTCCTTTTCCTGCTTGAGGACTGCAAGAATCGCATCGCTTTTGTTTTTAGGGGGAGAGGAGGCGCTCGCGATGACCAGCGCCACCATGAGAATGCCGAAGACCGCGATGCCGCCGTACAGGAGCAGTTCTTTATTTGTCAATAAGTAGATTGCAAAGTTAAAAACTTGATGCCCCGCTTTTTCGGAAATTTCAGAAATGTTCGGCGGTCTCAAGGAATCGCTATGAGCGGCGCGGGGATGCGAGTAGCTCAAATCCGCTGCACCGTTGGCAGCGTGGCAGCCCGATGGGAACGCGCCGCCGACAATCATGGCGAGCATGAGAAGCCCGGCAATAATTGCGGTTCTGAGCGCCATTCCTAGAAATTGGCGGCGGCTTGATCGAGATTAGTTTTTTTTTCGGGAGCGCAAACTTCTATCCGATCTTTTCCGCTGTTCTTTGCGACGTAGAGGGCTTGATCGGCGTCCTTCAACATCTGCGGCCACTCGGAATAGCTTCGATTCGAGGTTGAACTCAGGCCAATGCTCACGGTCAGGCGGAAGGGCTGATTGGGGGCGCCGAAAGTACAAGATCTGATCGCATCGTGGATTTTGGTGGCAACCTGTAGAGCGCTGTCTTGCTCCGTTTCAGGCAATACGAGAACAAACTCTTCGCCGCCGTAGCGTGATGGAAAATCGCTCTGTCGCGTCTTCTCGCGCAGCGTCTCTGAAATTTTGACGAGTGCCGCGTCGCCGCCGTGGTGACCATAGGTGTCATTGATGAGTTTGAAGTTGTCGATATCGAGCATGAGCAGAGAAAGGGGATGGTGATAACGCTTGGCGCGCTCAAATTCTTCGTTAAGTTTCTTTTCCGAGGCGCGACGATTAAAGAGGCCGGTCAACGGATCAATATGCGTCTGATGTTCTAAATGCTGCTGGTACTGGACGACGCGTGATCCGACTCGCACCCGCGCGAGGAGCTCTGAAAAGGAAAACGGCTTCGTGATGTAATCATCCGCTCCCAGATCCAAACCACGGACCCGGTCGCCTTCCTGAATTCGCGCGGTGATTAGAATCAAATAAATACTCTTGAGAGCTGCGTTGTTTCTAATGCGGTTAATTAACTCGAAACCATCCATTTTAGGCATCATAATGTCAGAGAGCGCGATTTGGACCTTTTCGACTTCGAGTTTCTCGAGGGCTTCGACGCCGTTGGCGGCCGTGACCACTCGATACCCTTCTCTCTGAAGAACGATCGCCAGTAAGTCTCTTTGATCGGGATGGTCCTCTATGACGAGGACGGTTAAAGGCGTCTTGTCTGTTGCATTATTGTTCATCTATTTTCTTTTCCGTTGGACAGTTTCGTCATGTGCCGAGCGTCTACGCTAGCAAAAGCCGTACCCGGTAACGAGCTGTCAATTTGTTGTCTCATTTCCGGACATGTGATGAACCGCTGAGAGCGGAATTTTGACCAATGTCTCAATATTCCTATCTTATTCGCTAATCAACTACTTTGGCATGAGATTCCTAGTGGCGACAGATTTTGGCCGACGCCTAATCTAAACTGTGCAAATAGTGACATCGGCTTGGTCCTGACTGTCAAATTTGGCATCCAAGTCACGCCAGAACGCGACTTGGATGGGTCAATACATTGAAAAGGCAAGAAAGTCAGTTCTGGCACGGAATCTGCTCAGGGCACAATCCATAACAGATTGGTTGCGAAGAAGAACTCAATACAGATTAAAAGCCAGATGACGAAAGAGTGTTCTTCATGAACCAACGATTATCGAACTGACGGAAAAAAGGAAATTGGCTTAATCGGAAAGGGGGTGAAACTAATATGGAGCTTCTAAAGAGGTTAGTGCTAGAGGAGGACGGGCAAGGTTTGGTGGAATATACCTTGATTGTTCTGCTCGTGGCGTTGGTTTTCTGGGTAGCGATTAAGAATACGAACATTGGTACGGCTTTGGCCGATGGATGGAGCAGCATCACAAGTTGCGTGAGCAATCCGACGGGTTGCAGTGCCTCCTCTTAATGACATGGGAATGAAAGTAATCGATGATGAAGTTTGCCCGGAGTTAGGAGGGTAACCTCCTACTCCGGGGGCGTGTCCAACTGACATCGGTTGCGAGAATTTCGTTGACAGCCTAGACTCTCATGTGTAGGATTTCGCGAAAACAATGGCGTAACAAAGCTTTTGATTCTTTTTGATCTAATTGTCGTAACCGTTACGAGCCTATCGGTTTTCTTCGATCTGACAGTTCGAAGGATTCCGAATTGGCTTATTTTGTTTGGCCTGGGAGCAGGCTTAATACTCAATTTTCACCGGAGCCCAAGCGAGTTTTCCTACAGTGTAATCGGGTTTTTTATCGGCGTCGGAACCTTCCTTGTTCCTTTTTCACTTGGCTGGATGGGCGCCGGTGATGTAAAATACTCCGGAGTGATTGGTGCGATACTCGGAGTTAAATTGCTTCCCAGAGTTTTATTTTACGCTTCGGTGGTGGCCGGGATAATGGCGATAGGTTCCGTATTGGTCGGCCGTTGTCGACTAAGCGTTTTGAAAACTACTTGGACCGAATGCAAAATCGCCGCTTTAACTTTTGGTCACCTCCTTCCCGAAACTGTAACCGTGCGAGTTTCACAGGGTGGCTATTCGTTACCGTGGGGCGTCGCTCTTGGTGCCGGAACGATGCTCGCCTATTTCGTTGATCGCGAAGGACATTGGGCTGGTTTTTAGAACTAATTTAGAATCTAATAATGAAGAGAAACGAGTAGTAGCGTTAATTGAAAGAGGAGCTGCCATGCAGAACCGATTGAAAGTCGCTCTTGTTGTTGCGGTGTTTTTCGGTTTGATCGCCGCCTATGGAATATACAATTTCTTAAATCAACAACGAAAAGCCGCGGAAGCATTCCGTACGACGACGCAGGACGTTGTGGTCGCGGCGAAAGATATCGCGCCCGGCACGATGATTAATGAAGATCTCATCAAGAACGGCACGATTAAAACAACGCCGTGGCCGAAGACGTCCGTACCGGTAGGGGCATTCTCGTCGCCCCAGCAGGTTATCGGCAAAACAAACCGCGTGAAGATTATTGCGAACGAGCCGATCCTTGAGTCGCGACTAGCCGGGGAAGGAGCCGGTCTGACGGTTAGGCTAGAAGCCGGTAAGCGGGCTATGGCCGTAAGGGTCGACGAAATCATCGGCGTGAGTGGATTTATCGTTCCCGATGATCGTGTCGATGTGATACTTACAACGACGCCTCCGGGAAGCGCGAGCCAGGAGAATCGAATAGCGAAGATTGTCCTGCAGAACAAGCGAGTGCTTTCGGTCGCTCAAAGCACGGAACAAAAGGATGGAAAGCCACAGCTTGCCCGATCGATAACGTTAGAAGTGACTCCGGAGGATGCTGAAAAACTATCGCTTGCTTCGCAGGAAGGACAGATCGCTCTGGCGCTTAGAGGACTGGGTGATGATGCGCAAACGGCGACATCGGGCAGTCGCAAAGGGGATCTTCTGGCGGTCGCTGCGGTTAAAAAGGGAACCCCGGGAACCGTGGTTCGTGCGCCGGAGAAATACCGGGTGGAAGTCATTCAGGGTAATGATCGGAAAGTGGTGGAATTCTAAATTGATTGTAAGGAGAGAACCAATGTTACACTTTCGGTCGTACAAAGGACTGCAACCCATTCTCGGCCTTGGTGCTTTTTGTCTGGTGTTTGTAGCGTCGCAGCTATTCGCGCAGCAACAGCCGGTCACACCAACCATTACGGTTACCGTTAATAAATCAATGGTTTTTCGACTCGCGGAAAGAGCGAAGCGAGTCTCCGTTTCACAGCCTCAAGTTGCGGATGTAGTGGTCGTCGCGCCAACCCAGCTTTTAATCAATGGCAAAGCCGTCGGTACGACATCGCTGATCCTATTCGACGATAAGGGTGAAGTGTCGAATTATGATTTAATTGTTACCCCTGACGTCGGAGCGCTGCGCGCCCAATTGAGGGTTGTGCTTCCGAATGAAAAAGTGGAGGTATCGACATCCGCCGCCTTTCTCGTGCTTAGAGGAGAGGTCTCCAATGAGGTCGTGTACGATAAGGTCCTTGAATTGGTGCAATCGTATCTTCCGCCCAAACCTCCTGCAGCAGTGGCCCCGTCGACAAACACGAGCGTCAGTGTCGGAGCAAGGCAAAGTCGACCTACCATCACTGGGATAAGTCTTGCAGGCGGAGGCCAGCTTTCGTTTGAGGAGGAATCCTCCTTGGAACATGTGGACAGATGGGAGGACAAGCGAAAACTCGAGGGAATTATTGACCTGCTGGTAATCAAAGAGGTTCGACAAATCGAGTTGGACGTCATTGTTGCTGAAGTTCAAATGGATAAATTGAGGGACATCGGGTTTAACATTACGCAAAGCAACAAAAATCCCAATCAGAACTTCAATTCCGTGAATACACTGGGGTCATTGCTTGGCGGTGTCTCTACCGGTTCTTTTTCGTGGGTCAATGGGGCTTACTCTCTTACAACGTTATATAGACTGCTCCAGAATAAGGACATTTCAGAAATTCTGGCTCAGCCCCGACTGGTGATGAAGAATGGCCGGTCTGGTACGTTTTTGGCCGGAGGAGAATTTCCGGTGGTGCAGACTCTGCAGGATTCGTTCTCGGTAGAATTTAAGCCTTTCGGTGTGAAGCTCGATTTTGTTCCGACAATAACCTGGTCGGATCGTATCGATCTTAGAGTTTACCCCGAAGTCAGTGAAATTGATGAAGCCATTGCCGTCAACGGAATACCAGGACTCAAGGTGCGTAGAACCGTCAATCGCGTCGAAATGACCGACGGTGAGAGTTTGGTCATTGGCGGTCTCTTGGATCGACGAATAACAAAATCCCTTAACAAGTTCCCGCTTTTGGGAGACATCCCGATTTTGGGCGCGCTTTTTCGCAGCACGCACTTCCAAAACTCCGAGTCGGAACTGGTCTTCGTGATTACTCCGCGAATTGTGAGAGCGATGAAGCCTGGGGAAAAACCGCAGCTTCCGTCCATCGAAAAATATGATGACCCCGACATTCGACAAATTCCACTGCCTGAGTCTTCCGATGACAGGAGGCCAACGTCGCGGGGGGCAACTATTCCATAGCGGCCACGACTTAGTGCCCCGGCAAGCCGCCGCATGGACGTAAGGCGACCATCGCCTATATAAGGCAATGAAGTTTCCAATAGTTTTGATAGGCGAAGACAGTCTCACGTTAGCCTCTCTGAAGCAGCAATTGGAGAAGGAGCCCGCATTTTACGTCGAGCCCCGAATATTCACGTACGCGGAAGCCTTTGAGGGCTTGCGGAATAAGACCGGACCGACAATTGCTGTTGTAGACTTAACCCTCGACCCGGAGCGCGCATTTACAATTGCCGAAGAGATCAAATTTAAGCTTTCACATGTGCGCATGGTGATCACGTCACCGACCAGTGATCCGGAAACAATTTTGCGTGCCATGCGATCCGGTGCTGAGGAATTTCTAACTCAACCTTTCAACTGGCCGGAGGTGTTTAAGTCTTTCGACGCAATTCGTAAAAAGATCGATATACATACGAATAGGACATCGGACCGGGGGCATATCATTGCGGTATCCTCAAACAAAGGAGGCGTAGGATCGACTACCGTTGCCACCAATCTTGCCGCTAACCTGGTGACTCACAAAAAATCGGTTTGTCTGGTTGATCTGGTGCTTCAATTCGGTTCGGTCACGAGCTTTCTTAATATCGAGGCTACGTACACGATTCTTGACCTCGCGAAAAACTTAAAGCGGATTGATCCCCTGTTTCTTGACGGTTCTTTAGTAAAACACGGCTCCGGAATCCGGGTGCTCGCGGAACCGTTCTATGCCGAGGACGCGAGACGAATTACGCCGGCGGATATCGATGAGATCCTAGATGTCCTTGCGCAGTCCTTTGACTTCGTGATTGTCGACACGCCGAAAGATTTCGGCGAGATGTTGGCGTTGGTGTTGGATAAAGCCCACCTAATTTTGTTTGCCACTGAAATGGACGTACCGTCGCTGAAGAGTGCCCATCGTGCCTTTGAACTTTATGAGCGCATGGGCATTTATGAGAAAAAAATCCGTCTGATTTTGAACCGCTACGTAAAAAGTAAATTGATGAGTTTGGAATCCGTGGAACGGGCGCTCGGCGTCAAAGTCTTTTGGACGTTGCCAAACAATTATCCGGTAGCGATCGCTGCGGTGAATCAGGGACTCTCCATCGAAGAGTGCGATCCAAGATCCGATATCGCTAAAAGCTATGTGGGGCTCACTGAAGCCGTTATGGAAACTTTTATGCTTGCGGGCGTGGCATTGGCTGATGAGCCAGACGAAAAGTCGTCCGGATTATGGGCACGCTTGATGCCTGCGCGGAGCCTCACTAAGTAAAGGGTTCGCCAATGAAAAATCCACCGTTCGATACAGACCGTGACAAATGGGAATCGGAAAGAAGCGCCGGGGACGGTTTCCGTAGCCCGCTGAGACCGATGCAGGCGTCCAGTTCGGATATTATTTTGCAGGACCTGAGACTACGGATTCATCGTAAGCTCATCGATACACTCGATCTAGCCAAGCTGTCGACTCTGGAAATGGAGCGGGTCAAGGTCGAGATTCGCAGGATTCTCGAAGATTTGGTCATGTCCGAAGCGATTCCCCTGAGTCGCACCGATCGTGACCGGATTGTGATGGAGGTACAACACGAGGTCTTCGGGTTGGGCCCGCTGGAAATATTGATGAAGGATCCGGAGATTTCGGATATTCTGGTTAATACCCCTCACTATGTTTATGTCGAGCGATATGGGAAACTCGAGAAAACCGACGTGCGTTTTCGCGACGATGCGCATCTGATGCAAATTATCGAGCGAATCGTCACTCGCGTCGGCCGGCGAGTGGATGAAAGCTCGCCGATGGTCGATGCTCGGTTGCCGGACGGCTCGCGCGTGAACGCGATTATTCCGCCGCTCGCGCTTGACGGCCCGATATTGTCGATTCGCCGTTTCGGTGCCGAACGCCTCACCATTAACGATCTGATTCAGTTCAACTCCGTACCGTCCCAGATTGCCGAAGTCGTGGCGGCGTGCGTCAAGTCGCGGCTCAATATTTTGGTGTCGGGTGGAACGGGTGCGGGTAAGACGACGCTTCTCAACTGTTTGTCCAATTACATTCCGGAAAATGAGCGTATCGTGACCATTGAAGACTCGGCCGAATTAAAAGTTCAGCGAGAGCACGTTGTTCGACTCGAGACCCGGCCGCCCAATATTGAAGGGCAAGGATCCGTGACGCAGCGAGATTTGCTCAGAAACGCATTGCGCATGCGGCCGGACCGAATCGTCGTTGGTGAGGTACGAGGTGGTGAAGCCCTCGATATGATGCAGGCGATGAATACCGGTCACGACGGTTCCATTAGTACAATTCACGCTAATAGCGCGCGGGATGCGCTGTCCCGCTTGGAGACCATGATGTTAATGGCCGGAATTGCCTTGCCGGAGCGTGCATTGAGGGAGCAGGTCGCTTCGGCCCTGGATGTTATTGTGCAATTAAGTAGATTAAGCGATGGCAGTCGAAAGCTCATAGAATTTACAGAGGTCACGGGCATGGAAGGCCCTACGATTACCACACAAACGATCTTCAAGTTTGAACAAAGAGGTGTCGAAAACGGCAAGATTGTAGGCGAATTTGTTGCTACCGGCGTGATGCCGGCCTTTTTAGATCGTCTGGAGCGATACGGGTTTCGTCTTCCAAATACCCACTTTATGTCGGCCGGTTTGGGGGCAAAGAGAAGGGGCTTATGAATTTATTACTCATTACGATATTTTCTTTTTTGGCAGCCATGTCTCTTATCGTAATCGTCTTTCTGTTGCCGATGGCCGTGCAGGATACACCGCAGGCCCGCATCCGTCGACGCCTCACTGCCGTCGGCCGTATGACTTATGCCTCGAGGGCAGACATCCAGAACCTTCTTAAAACATCCGTCTTTAGTGAAGTCCCAGCCGTCAATGCCATTCTGACTCGAATACCCATTGTGCAGCAGGTCGACTTGCTCCTCGAGCGCGCCAATGTCGATATGACGCCCGCGCTTTTTTTGCTCTGTTGCGGAGCTGCGGCGGGGGTGACGATGTTTTTGGCGGGTCTGCTTGACCAAGCTTTTTGGATTATTCTTATCAGCGGCCTCATCGCCCTCTTTTGTCCCTACGTGTACTTGAAACTAATCACATGGCGGCGGCTTAGAAAATTTCTCGAGCAGATGCCCGACGGTCTGGACATGATTGGTCAAAGTCTACAAGCCGGTTTGGGGCTTACCCAAGCCATGGTTTTTGTAGCGAAGGAAATGCCTGATCCTCTAGGAACGGAGTTTGCGGTTTTTATCGAGGAAGTTAATCTTGGTCTTCCGCTTGCTGATGCTCTCAAGAAATTTGAAACGCGCATGAATTTACCGGAGGTGCGACTTTTTAATACTGCCCTGATGGTCCAGCGAGAAGTGGGCGGGAGTTTAGCCGAGTTGTTAAACAAGTTGGCGGATATCATCAGAGATAGATTTCGTATCGAGCGGCTTATCAAGAGTTTGACGGCGCAAAACCGGATGAGCGCTTGGACGGTAAGCGCCATTCCTCCCTTTCTTGCCGTTTTCATGTTCGTCCGCGAGCCGCAAATGATGAGTGAAATGATGGCCAATCCAATGGGCAGAGGGATGCTCGCGGCGGCGCTGGGATTGGAAGTTCTAGGCATTCTGGTGTTTCGCAAACTTATTAAGATTCATATTTAGAGGTTGTCCCATGGAACTACTTATTACCCTTGGGGTCTTCGGCTTGGTCTCGGGATTAATCTACTTCGTGGTTTCGTCCAGAACTCCGATTTCTGACGAGGCGATACAACGACGGCTCGATAGCATTGGTTCTCAGGTCACACCGACGCGCCAATTTCGGCTCTACGATACCGAAGAGCTAACGTTCTGGGAACGCGTCACTAACTTTTTCTTTGGCAACAAGGAAATGCCCGCGCGGTTTAGCCGTATCAGTAGGCGATTGCATCAGGCCGGGTACCGCGGTGCCAGAGCCGTGCGAATTTTTTGGGGCCTGCGGATTTTTCTCGCGGTCGTGCTCGGCCTCGGCTTGATGTTTGTTGCGATGCTCAGCAAAGCCGCGATGAAGGATTTCCTTATGTTGGGAGGATTGGGAGCTCTAACCGGTTACATGCTTCCGTTTACAACGGTCTATCGCAAAGCCAAGGCGCGTGTTTTGGAAATGAAAGAGACCCTTCCCGATACGTTAGATTTGCTAGTTGTCTGTGTCGAAGCCGGAATGGGAGTCGATGCCGCGTTGAATCGCGTTGGTCGGGAGCAGAGTGCGCAGGGGCTCGCTCTCGGTGAAGAGTTGATGTTAGCGAACCAAGAGATGCAGGCCGGTGCCGTCAGAAAAGAGGCCTTGATTCGGTTGGCTGATCGGGTTGGTCTCGATGAATTTAAAGCACTTGTTACCTTCCTTACGCAAACCGAAGAACTTGGCGGAAGCATTGCTCGCTCGCTCAGGGTCTATGCTGAAACCATGCGGGACAAGCGAAGCCAAGCAGCGGAAGAGGCGGCCCGTAAGACGGTTATTAAGCTTATTTTCCCTCTCGTGTTTTTCATCTTGCCGGCGATTTTTATCTTGATTTTGGGCCCTCCGGGTCTCCAGATCATCAAAGCGTTACAGGATCCCTTGCATTAGAGGTCGTTGCCATGCCCGTGATTAACTTAACGAAGAAGACTTGGCTCGCTACAAAGGTTCGTAAGGCCGATAATTTTATTACTCGTCTTGTGGGCCTGCTGAAGAGAACTCAGCTAGGACCGGAGGAGGCGCTCTGGCTGATGCCTAGTAAAGGAATTCATACCATCGGTATGAAATTTCCAATCGACGTGATTTTCCTAAATAAGGAAAACAAGGTCCTTGGAATCAGTTCAGGTATGGCGCCGTACCGAATAAGCTGCGTAAGGCTAAGGGGATATAGTGTTCTCGAGCTGCCGACGGGCATGATTAGAAAATCCCAGACGGAAATCGGCGATCAGTTGGAAATCTCTTTGGCCGAGTCCTCAGAGATAGATGATTTGAGAGACAGCAGGCTCAGTCAAGTTGGTTAACGGTACGAGAACTAAGGTAGACCGTTGTTATCGAAAGAATGCTTTTTCTGCTCGCGTGGGTGAGCCATGCGAGCCTCGCCAACACTTATTGCCGTTGTCCTCCATGGGACGTGAGATCGCGCGATTGCATTCTTTTGTCGAGGCGCACGTCGCTTAGGTGCGCTTGCGCCTCATAGTCCGGATACTTGCCGAATTCGGACCCCATTGTTATGGCTCGCCCGAGCGCTGACACAAGAATGGCTGTGATGTTTCCTTTTGCGATCGATGGGTCGTTTCCGTCAACGTCTTATTTGTTTGGCGCCCAAAACGACAAGACGCTAAACAACATCAAAGTATAAATCTTCGATATCCCGTGAGCGTTAAATTTGTTTTAAGCAGAGGTAGCAAAAGTTAAACAGAAGGCAGCCCCGGCCATCGTTAGCCAGTGTTTTTATGGCGCTAATGGATCAACGGTTCATAAATCGGCTTGGAGCAAAGCTACCAGCCGCCTCCAAAAGCATAGACTTTTCCTTCGGAAACCGTCATTACATAATTCTGCTTTCGTTTCTCCTTTGTGTAGTCAGCTATTGGGGGTTGCAAAAAGATATCATCGGAACTTACCATGACGATGGCATCTATGTCGTAACGGCTAAATCTCTTAGCGAGGGGACCGGTTATCGCATCATAAGCTTGCCGGGCTCACCGCCTCAGACGAAATATCCTATTCTGTACTCTTATATTCTTTCCTGGGCATGGTCGGTCAGTCCCGTGTTTCCAGGAAATATCGCACTGCTGAAATCGGTCAACATCATTTTCTTATTCTTCATTTTTATCACCGCGTATCGGTTTTACTGCACGGCAGTCGCTGAAGGGGAAATCGATGGCTATGTCTACGCCGCCTTAGTAGGTGCGAATCCGGGTATTTTTTCGTTCGCGGAGTTTGCTGTCAGTGACTTGCTTTTCGCCCTAGTCGTTATTCTGACGTGTTGGCTTTATGGCAGCCGCGATAGCGCTTGGTTCCAGGGCTGGAAAGCCGGCATCTTGGGTCTAATCTGTGTAATTGCTCTGCTTACTCGTTCTGCGGGAATTCCTTTGGCGGTGGCCGGCGCAATTCATTTTTTATGGATGCGGCGTTTTCGCGAGCTTGCGATATATGGAATAACCTTGGTTCTCGCTATTATGCCTTGGATCGGATGGCGCGTCGGTAATGCAGTTTCCGTGTCACCTTCGTCGCTGCTAGCATACTACCTCCAGTACGACGTCCATAACACGGCCTTTTATTTAATGTTCTCCGATCCGATTAAAAGTGGCGAGATGCTCTGGGCGAATTGCAGGTATCTCCTCGATTCACTGGACATGATTTGGTTGTTGCCCGTTTTTCCCCAACTCAGACTGAAGATGTTCGTGCTGAGCCTTCTTGCCGTAGGCGCATACTGCTCAATTGGGAAGCACTCGGTTTTTCTAACCGCTTTCTTTGGTTTTTACCTACTGCTTATATTGGGATGGCCTTTTAGTCCGTTTCGCTACGTCTTGCCTATCATACCGCTGCTCTTGCTCTTTGTCTTCAGGGGCATACATGCTCTAGAAAACACAATTCGGCGAATTTGGCGCGGGGCTGAGAAATTGCCGCTAAGCGTTTTGGTACGAGTTCCCGCTTATCTAATTGTTTGCCTCAACATAGCCTGGCTCGTTTCTACGGTGCAGCCGTCGAATGACCGCTGGGTAAGAGGAGCTTTCGGTCAGCGACTCGATTATTCGTGGAGCGGTTTCTTGGAAACTTTCGAATGGATTCGTGCCAATACCCATAAGGGAGATGTGCTGGCGACCGCGTACGATCCGATGTACTACCTTTACACGGGCAGAAGAGCAATCATGCCGACCTATCACAAGCCTGAAACTTATTTCTATCCTTATGCAGGGGCAGATCCTGACGTTGGAGCGGTCGAAGAAATCAAGGGCGAATTTAGGCTCCACGACGTGCGCTACTTAATTACGAATCCGCTCGATCAACTTCGAGAAGGGAAGGCCGTTGAAAAAGTCATCGCCGCGCTCCTGGCTTCATATTCTACGCGCCCACAGCTCGCTTTTGTGAGCCGTGACGGACGACACAGAGTATACAAAATACGCCAAGCGGGCTAAGGTTTTAAGATGATTAAGGCTGCCGTTAACTTGTTGCTTGCAGCGCAGAACCCTGATGGAGGGTGGGGGTGGACTAAGGAAAGGAATAGCACCACGGAGTGCAGTTCTTTGGCGTTACTTGCGTTGGCTGCCTTGAACGACGATACTCAAGCTATCGCCATTCGCCGAGGCTTGGATTGGCTAATTCAACGGCAAAATGAGCAGGGAAGCTGGGCGTTAAGCGACTCGTTAGCGGCCCCGTCTTGGGCTACCGCAATCGCCATGCTCGCATTGAATCCCTGGCCCAAATATCACGCGCAGGTCGTAAGGGCCGGTAAATGGGTTCTAACACAAGAGGGGAAGAAGCCCGGCCTCTTGGCTAATCTGTTGCTAGCGCTATCTTTTCAAAAGAAACCGGTAATATTAAATGAGGATCTTATCGGCTGGCCGTGGACGCCAGGGACTTTCAGTTGGGTTGAACCGACGAGCTACTTCCTGATTGCGCTGAAACGAATAAGGCCGTATTTAACCGGCACCAATGTTGATGAGCGAATCAAGCAGGGCGAATCCATGATATACGACCGTATGTGTAATGGCGGAGGCTGGAACTATGGTAACTCTGTCGTCTACGGGGAGAAGCTGTGGCCGTACGCGGATATAACCGCCATTGCCTTGATCGCGCTTCAGAATCACCGTGATGCAATGGAGAACCGCGTCAGCTTTGCTGCTCTGGAAAAGGCGGTGAAACAGGAGAATTCAGGGTTAGCGCGCAGCTGGTCGGCAATTTGCTACGAGATTTACGGAGAAGATCCCGGTTATTTGCGCAAACTCCTAATGAGTGGGTTTGAAGCAACGGGGTTCTTGGGTGAAACGAAAGCCCTTGCGCTTTATATTCTAGCGCTTGCAGGTGGAGCAAAGTACTTTCGCATGTGAAATATGACGATGAACCGGCGCGAATTTCTAAAAGCAACTGTGGCCGCATCCCTGTTTCCTCTGTTGGACAGTTGCGGAGGCTCGAATCGCTGGGAGCGCGAAGCCTATCGCAAGGCGCGTACCTCACGTGTAGCTATTGTGGCGGCCGAGAGCTATGACGGACCCCTTCAAGACATTGTACTGCGGGGGCTCAAGTTATTTGGGCTTGACGTGAGAGGTAAGATCATCCTGCTTAAGCCTAATTTGGTCGAGTTCGATCCAAACGGGGTTATCAATACGCATCCTGCCCTAGTTGAGGCGGCGATCACTGCTTTCCGACGTGGCGGGGCTCGCGAGGTCATCGTGGGAGAAGGGCCGGGTCATCGTCGAGACAATGAATATCTACTTCGGGCCTCCGGTCTTTACTCCGTCATTAAGGAACATGCTATCCGCTATGTCGATCTCAATTCAGACGACGTTCAGCCAACAACACTTCGAAGCCACTATACCCGATTCAATCAGCTGTATTTGCCCAAGACGCTGTTTCGCGCGGACCTGGTGGTCTCCATGCCTAAACTGAAGACTCATCACTGGGCGGGTGTGACCTTGTCGTTGAAAAATATGTTCGGTGTAATGCCCGGATCCGTTTACGGCTGGCCGAAAAATGCCCTTCATTGGGCGGGTATTCACGGCAGTATCTTAGATATAAATAGCTCGCTGCCCAGACCTCAATTCGCGATCATCGACGGCATCGTTGGAATGGAAGGGAACGGGCCTATTCAAGGCCAAGCAAAAAAAAGCGGCGTGGTGATTTTCAGCAACGATCTGGTTGCTGCCGATGCTACGGCGGCAAGACTTATGAAGATCGAGCCACGGAAGGTCAAGTATTTAGAAATGGCGGGGGAGTTCCTTGGCAATCTCGCCAATGAGTCAATTGAACAAATAGGGGAGCCACTGGAAAAATTTCAGCAGGACTTTCGCGTGATACGAGAGTTTCAAGAACTGAAATCTCTGACGGGCTAAAGCCGGTCCTTACGAATGCAAAGAGCCGAACGTTTGCCCAACGCCCGGCTCTTTTTTTGCGACCTATCGAAGCCAAAACTTAACCGGCTTGGTCGTCCCCGGGAATGATCAGCTTCTGGCCGATGAAAATATAATTGGGATTTTTCAAAGTGTCGCGGTTAGCCTCGTAGATTTTCTCCCATTTGGAGACCGCATTATAAAACCGCTCAGCTAATTTGCTCAAAGTATCACCGCTTTTTACGACGTACTGTTGGGTCGCAGGGGCAGCCGTTTTCGCGGCGGGGGCCTGCGCCGATGGTTGCTTATCGGGCGTCGCCGGTACCTGCTTCGCAACCGGCTTTACTTTTTCGTCTGTTCCCGCCGGCCTAACCTTCGTCTCTACCGTAGGCGTTTTTTCCTTCGCGGCGGCGGGGCTGGAGGCGGACGCGCTTTCGACGCGTGGGGTTGTCTTCGCTACCGCTGTAGATTTGTACAGCCGGTCGATAAACCCGCTGCTATCAAGTTCTTTTATGAAAGATACGTCCACGAATTGCTCGGGACGAGCTGCACGCGCACTCGCGTCCTTCGCTCCCATTTCCCGCAGCATGATTTGAATCCCTTTTATCGTGGGGTAGGGCTTTTCCGGTATTAATGCCTGACCAATTGATTCATAAGCTTCCTGAAGGGCGTCGGGATCATCTGTTTTAAGATATTTTGCCATTATCGCCAGTGCTTCCTTGCGGTGCGTCTTCATGTAGTGAATACCTTCAACAAAACCTTTAAGGACGTTACGGACCAGTTCGGGCTGAGATTTAATTAGGTTCTGGTTTACGGCCAGTCCGGTGTGCTGGTATTCGAGCCCGAGCATTTGCAGATCCGCGAGAGTATTAAAGCCCATTTTAGTCGCCTTTGCGGTCAAGGGAATCGCGATCATGACGCCATGAATTTTTCCGGTTTCCAGCGCGCTGAAGCGGGCAGGCTGACTGCCGATTTGTATGATAGCGACGTCTTTATCGGGGATAAGGCCGTATTTTTCCAGCGCATATCGAGTAGCAAAATCCGACGACGAGCCGATTCGGCTGACAGCGACGGCCTTGCCTTTAAGCTGATCGGGGCGAGTAATTTCCCGAGCGACGATAAGTTTATAGTCCATCGTATTCAAGAATCCCGCGATCATCACCACGCCCGATCCCTGAAGATTGCTCTGTAGCACCGAGGTGCCCGCAACTTGGGCGGCGACTACGTCTCCCGAAATTAGTGTTTGTACGGTTCTGCTTCCGCTCTCGATGAAGATCAGTTGAGCGTCCAAACCGTATTTACGGAATATTCCGCTTTCATATGCTACCCATGCTGGCGCCTGACTGGGCGATATGCCACTGTACGCAATGACAACTTTCTTCAGGGGCTGCGGGGTTCCGGCGTCTGCGGCAAGAGCGGACGATGGAGAGAGCCCGACGACCGTTAACAATGCGAATATAACGCGATAAAACCGATAGAAAAGATTTTCAAGGCTGGTATTCATTGCTGGTCTCCTTTTTATCCGATGTTACTCTCGATTTAGACGCAACATAGCCGCTTTCAGGCTGGCTCTCATTCTTTCGAGTGAACGCGCCAATTCGCCGACCTCATCGTCGCCTTGAACCGAAACGGATGCGTCCAAATTGCCGCGACTAATTTCGTCGGCGCTCGATTTTAGCTCCAGTATCGGGCGGATGGTTTTGCCCGCGATGATAACCGAAATAGCTATACCGATCACGAGGCAAAGCGCAATCAGGCCAATAATGGGGAGGACCGTACCGCGCACGTCTTGCTGAACGGTGTCGGCCCATAACCCGACGTGGACCGCCCCTAACTGGCCGTCGAGAATAGGCGTTTGGGTTTCATAAACGGGTTTGCCGTGGATCTTTGTGGTGCGCGACGCAGAGGTCCGCTGGTTGCCGAGGTCAGATGAATCCTTCAGCTCCGCCGGAAAAGGTTGCAGGCTGCCGGCGAGAATTTCGCCTTTGGGGTCTTGGATATAGGCATAAGCGACGCCATCTAATCTCCCGTATTTGGCGATGAGCGCATCCAATTCAAGCGTGCTCTTTTTTGATACGTATCCAGCGGCGGCATCACTGAGGTTGGTTGCGATCGCGGCCGAGCGCAAGTCGACCTGTCGCTGTAGCGCATTTCCCGTGAGGATGTAAACGATGCCAATCACGCAAATGCCTAAAACAATCAGCAGGCCGCTAAAGGCGGTCGTGATCTTCCATTTCAACCCTCCGCTTTGAAATGGCAAAGTCATGGACTTTGCAACCTTGGAGCTCTGAAAAGATAATGATTCCTGAGGCATGTCTCCTCCCGGGTAAATTAAAGGTAGATAACGTTAGAATTTCTTGAAATTAGAAATCTCTTGGAACATTGCTTCTTCAAATTTGTTGCGTACTTGATTGTCTGAGATTTCACGACTCATCAAGGCTATGAGTTCGTCCAATTTGGCCTCAGGTAAAGTATCTCGCGATTCACCCAGAGCTTCGATTTGATCCCGCAGTACCATCGATGCCATCGGTCCCATCACCTCAGTGAGGATGGATGTAAGCCGGTTTAATAGGGCCGGCGGCACGAGTTCACCCGTAGGTTTTGACGCAGGTGAAACGACCTCGACCAGACCTGATTTATGGAGATTGAAAACGACTTTTGCGGTATAGGCGTAAGGAATACGCAACAGCTCCGCGATGTCTTGCATGCTGCGAATCCCATCGATCTTGCTGAGCACGCGCCAGCCGACGTGAGGAACGGTGATCGGACCGGTTTGTTCCTCACCGAGATCGGCAATACGAAAGACGGTCTTCCCTGACGGAACCACTTCGAGAATGCTTTCCCATTCTCGACTCATCGCTTTCACTTCTTCGAGAATCTCCGAAGAGGTCTTTTTGATGGTGGGCGAAGGCGGTGCGCCATTCGGCAGCAAGCTGAAGGTTCCTTCTCCCCAAGTGACTGGATAAAGCAAAGCCTTTTCACCGTCGCCTATGGGGCAGGTCGCATGCACGATGCTACCATCCACGAAATAAACTTCGACGGTTTCCTTGCCGCGCGCAAGTTTGAGAATGCCACTCTTCTTGCCACCGGTTGCAAGCAGAAGAATATCGTTAAGGCTGATTTGTGCGAGATTTCCTTGCATAGTCTTGACCGGGTTAACAGATTACCTGTTAACGGTCCTCCATCGAACGACGAGAGTTGACTCCCACTGTAGACTTTTTCCCATGCTCGTTGGTATCATCGTGCCCATTCAGGGTGACTTTGAGCGCCTTGATAACCGCGAGACTTTTGCTGATTCCAACCATCTGATCCATGGTGGATTTAATTTGGCTCTGCAATAAGTCGACCTCTTCGGCAGATATGGTTTGTAATTGCGTTTGCAGCTCGTCGTAGAGCCGTGTGATGCCGTCGATTTGTCCCAACGACTCCGTTTTTTGGGTGATGCCTTCGTAGAGTCGAGAGATATCTTCCGTGAGATTTTGCAGTTCGTTTTTCATACCGTTATTCCACCCTCTCTCCTTATGGTCTATTTTTGAGTCGAGAATTATTTTCCGTTTCGTGGAGCGCGCCTTTTTCAGCAACGGTTGCGCCGGGCCGGTTTGCAAGGCTGTCGTGATCACTGGATCCGGCCGAAGTGGAGGGACGGCTCTGAGCCGGTGTCGAAGTTTGCGAGTTCATGGCTCTCGGCGAGAAATAATAAAAGCCTGAAAAGATGAGAGCGAGGAGTAAAAATGCAGCAATCACGCCGGTTTTGAGGTTAATCGGGCTTTGGCGTGGATAAAGATCATATTCGCCGTAGTCCTTGATCAGTTTTTTTAATTGCCGATCGAGGTCGCCGTTTGTCTTAGTGCTCGGAAGATTTTTTCTTTCAAACTCGATCTCGGTCGAGCGCACGGTAGGATCGGCGTAAATTTTGGTGGTGTTCACAGGAGGAGAATCCGGAATTTCGATTGTTGGGGAGGACTTCCGAGAAGCCGCGAATTCTCCATAGTTCTTTATGAGATCGTCGAGAAGTCTTTGATCAAAGTCCGTGCTCGCGGTTGTAGCAACCGTGTCCTTGGTCTCTTCCTCGTTTGCCGTGGCTGCTGGAGAAGTGAAGCGCGGGCTTGCTTCCGTATTTGCGTCGCAGCTTCCAGACGCTGCTGAGTCGCAGATGTCGATCTGCGGCTCGTCCACCGGCAAAATTTCTGAATCCGGTGTCAGGAGCGGATCGAACGCTGTCGCCGACGACAAATCCGCGACCCGTGAAGCCAATTGATCTTCAAGGCCATTTTCTTGCTCTACCACGGTGGCGGTGGTGATCTCGGTTTGAATCGCCGACTGCGAGGTCAAAGCGGGGAGATTGATTGCTTCGAGGGATTGCGCTGCGTCGCCCTTTTCGCTGTCTTCGGCCACTCTTGGTATTGGCGCATCATTTTCTTGGACCTGCGCGCACGTCCTGATGGATTGGTCCGCGTCGCCGGCGATTTGAGTGCCTGGAATCTTCGCTGACTTGTTTAAGCGCGGGAATTGGATGAGTTTGTTCGCCTGCATGAATGTTTGAATGGGGGCATGTTTTTCTACGGCGTCGAGTTTAGCGATCTCAGCACAGTCACTCAAAGGTTGCTCTACAGCATCGCGCACGGCAGCCATAGACGCTTTGATTTCCGTGAACGTTTCCAGCTTTCCCCGCAGGTCGGATAGGCGTAATAGGAGGGTTTGAGTCTTATCATGGGCGTTACCTACATCATCAGCGCTAAAGTTTTCAAGTCGCTGCTGGAGGCCCTGAATAGAGTTGACCACCTTACCGAAAGAGCCCAGGTTGGGTAGATCGTCCGGAGAAGTGCCCGCTGCAAGTCGTATCTCTTCTTTTTGTGCTGATAGCATGACTGCAAATCCCGTAAAAGCCTAGCGATTTAGCGCACCGTGTTTGTCTAAAGCAAAACAGTTGCCATCAGTTGTCAGCGGAAAAAATTCGTCTTTTCAGTAACATAAGGACAGTTTTGTCCTAAAAGTGCTAGATTATTCCCACAGTTCTGTTCATCTTGAACAATATTGTACGTGGTTGTGTGCCGCTAATTTGTTGCTTGACAACTACCGTGGCTCCAAAATGAGGAGCTGCCTCCGCGAATCAATGGAAGTATGAAAACGACTAAGGAAGTCCAGTCCGAGTAAACCGCCTAGCGTTGAGTGGGCGGAAATGTCATGAATGGCGACGGTAAGATTTGTCGCCTCGGCAGCGCCTACTTTTATCGAGCCTAGGCGGGCCAAAGCAACGTTGATGAGTCCGTTTGCAGTTGAAATGGTAGCGCGCGATGCCTCGTTGAGACTGAGACTCGCGGCAAGTTGACGTGAAACTACGGTATAGCTCGCGCCCGTATCCAGTAGCATAAAAGCTTGAACTGTGCGGTTGAGCGTTACGGTCACAAAGGCAGCGGAGCCGGTCATATGAATCGGCACTAGAACGGCACTGGATGATGTCGAATCCGACGAAACCGAAGGTATTTCAACCGGAAGCGTCGAAGCGCGTCGACTGGGCAAAGATCTAAAAAAGTCCTCCGTCCGTTTCGCGTCGTCGGAATCTCCGGCTTTGATCCAGCCGACGAGGCCGCTTTGGGTTTTTACCAAGTACCATTTTGAACCCTCGCTGCCAATTGTTTCCGCGACCGGCAATAGAGCATCATCCGACTTCGGTACTTCGATCTGAGGCGATGACTCATCGGGCGCTGTGAATAGTCGTAGCGCGCGAGTTACTTTGAGTGGCGGACGGGTAGGACCGGTTTGTGCAGCGGCAAAAGGTGTAAGTAGCAGGAGCAAAATCAGCACGGCTGAAGTATTTCGCACCGTTTTTACCAAACTGGTTCTTGATCGATGTCCAGTACGACGGCCGGAAAACAAAAGCCACGCTATAGCGGCAGTGCAAACTTCTCGATTTTGCGATACAGCGTCCGGGTTGATATTCCCAGAGCCTCTGCTGCCTTGGCCTTGTTGCCATTCGTTTGACGGAGGGCGTCCTCAATAAGCGTTTTTTCGCCCTCTTCGATGTTACGTATTGCTTTTGTGCCGATCTCTTCGCGACGTCCGGTTGCATACTGCTGCAAATTCATGGGTAAATCACTGATCGTAATATATTCACCATCAGACACCATGACGGAGCTTTCGATCACGCTTCTCAGTTCCCGAATATTTCCTGGCCAATGGTAGTCTAAGAAAAGCGCCTTGACCGAACTAGTGAGCTTTTTCAGCGGCTTCTGATACTGGTTGCAACAGTGATACACGAAGTTTGCAACCATGAGGATGATATCTTCTCTTCGTTCTCGTAGTGGAGGAAGTATGACTCTGGCACTGTTGAGGCGAAAGTACAGGTCTTTTCTGAAACCGTTGTTCTGAATGGCATCTTCAAGTTCTTTGTTGGTTGCTGCAATGATTCGAACGTCGCTTATTCGAGGCGATGATTCGCCCACCTTGTAGAACTCGCGCGTCTCGAGAAAGCGCAAGAGCTTCAACTGGATGGCCGGCGCAAGATCGCCAATTTCGTCGAGGAACAAAGTCCCGCCTTCGGCGGCTTCGATCAGCCCCTTTTTGTTGCGATCCGCCCCTGTGAAGGCTCCCCTGACGTAACCGAACAGTTCGCTTTCAACCAGGGTTTCGGGAATTGCTGTCATGTTGCATCCAACGAAAGGTCTATTTGTCCGAGAGCCTTGCGAATGTATGTACTGGGCCATGATTTCTTTGCCGGTGCCGGTTTCACCCGTGATGAGTACCGTAATGTCGTGCATGGCGTAACGATTGGCGAGATTCAAAACTTCATGAAACTGGGGCGTCTCGCCGATCATTTGCGGTACATTGAGGGCTACGGCGGTTTTGCCCTCGTCCGTCGATTGTGCAAAATGGCCGATCAGGGTGTAGAGATTGTGCGCGTGTTCAGCATGGTAACAAACGAGTGAGAGATCGGCAGGATGGTCGCGGACCCGCTCCATAAATTTTTCCCAGCCGTCGCCACGGCACAGCGCCATGTCCGCAAAGATAACTTTAACCTGATCCAACGGAAAACCCGAAAACACTCGCTCCGCCTCTTGTACGTTGCGGCTCACATGAACTGAGAAATCCCTCGCCTCCAATATTTTTAAAAGTGAAATAAGTGCGGAGTCGAGTGGCTGGATCAGGAGGGCTAAAGGTTTTGGCATAATCGATTTATTCGTGGGATGGTGGAGCGGGGAGGATCACCATATTTTCCAGCGAATCCGCGAGTAACTCAGGCGTGATGCGACGGGAGGAGCCAAGATAGTTCGAGGCTGCGATTACGTGTTCGGCGATAAACTTCGGATGGAATCCGGCCAATGGAACCTTGTGCTTTAAATAAAAGGTATTGAGCAAATGGGCCATCATCTCGGGTGAAAATTCCAATCCATAGGAATCGCAAATTCTGCAGAAAATCTCTTTGTATTCCTCGATCGTGGGCGGGTTAATCTTAAGCTTGTAATGAACTCGGCGCAGCTGCGCGGGATCCATGAGCTCTTCCGGTGGAAAGTTGGTAGCGAAGATGACCAATTGATCGAACAGAAGGGCGAATTTTTTTCCCGTGTGAAGGGTGAGGTAATCCACCTTGCGTTCCAGAGGGAAAATCCATCGGTTTAGCAATTCATGAGGGCGCACGCGCTGTCGCCCGAAGTCATCGATCACGAATACTCCGCCTGTGGCTTTCAATTGCAGCGGGGCTTCGTAATATTTCGAGTAAGGATCAAAATCCAGGTCCAGCATCTCGAGAGTTAGCTCACCCCCCGAAATGATATAAGGCCTTTTGCACCGTATCCAACGCGGGTCGTAGTCCATTTGAGGCAGGAACATCGGATGGGAGTCGCCAGAATCGCCACGGTTGTCACTGTGAGAAGGCGGGAGCGGTACATGCACCGATGAGTCGTAAATCTTGATGATCTGCCCGTCAGCCGCGATAGCATAGGGAATATAAGTCGGCTGTTCGAATGCGCTGACCAAAGCCTCAGCGATCGATGTTTTGCCGTTCCCAGCGGCTCCGTAAATCAAAATGGCCCTCCCGGAATTAGCCGCGGGCCCAAGGCGCCGAACGATCTCGTCCGAGAGCACGAGATGAGACAACGCCTTTCGTAGCTTCTCGATGCTAATGATCTCATTGGTAATTGTCTGCTTTTGAACTTGAACTTGGTACATTTCGAGCGGAACAGGAACCGGTCCAATATACTCACAACGTCGTAGCGCTTCGCTCGCCCTTTCTTTGCCGGCATGGGTAAGAGCATAGCGTAAGATGTTGTAGTTTTTTGCCGACGGACCGCGTATTTCAACCAGCGCTTCTTTTTTTGCAAATGCTAAAAGTTCTTCAATGACGGGCCGAGTAAGCTTAATCTGCTCAGAGAGCTCCGGAATAGTTTCCAGGGCCGAGATGTACATGGTTCGCAGAAGGCAATTGAGCAGAAAATTAGACTCCAGCCCCGTTTGTTCAATAGTTTTGGCAACACGAGGCGGCTCCTGAAGAATCTCATCAAGCCTATCCCGAGTGACGTACCCGAGCGCAACCAGATTATCACCGAGGCGGCCGCCGGCGATTTTCTGCTGATGGAGCACTTTTTTGAGCTGCTCCTCGTTGATGACATTATTTTCTAGTAAAAGTTTACCGATGGCCATAAAATGATATTTAAGTCATGGAAACAACACTGCTTTTGGCGAGGCAAACGATTGTATTCATGGTGTTTTCAGAAAAACTTGCAAAAAACCCTTTCATTATAGGTTATAATCAGCACGTGTCAAGAAAAGTTTCCTGATGGGTCGTGGCCGAAAGGGATTCGGAAATGAGATTTAGATGTTTGCTGATGAAAGCGGCGATGGCGACACTGTCCTATTTTGTTATCGGCTGTTCCTTATCGGAGCAAAATGCAAAAAAAACCACTCCAGTCGGGTTTATTACCACCCCGGCTTCGTATTACAGCTCAGCGAAGGCGCGATACCTTGGCGCGAAATATAAGGAAAACTTAGATCGATTGGCCGAACGCATCGTGCGCAATCCTAAAACGGCCAATCTGCAATTCGCCAATAACATTTCCTCCGTTGGAGGCATCGGTTTTTTTACTCATTCAGCAACGAATACCCCTGATGAACGGTATTTGGAAGTCATTGTTAGCGCGCCTCAAAGTTTTGAAAAGAAGGAGATTTTCAACACCAAGGTCGCGCGGATTTTTGCCGCATACGGAACAGAGTTGTTGTCTATTCTTGCCGGCGATCCAGCCATTTATCAAGAAAACGAAGTCAGCGGCTATGGTTTGAATCTGACCTGGAGAAGCCTTGTCCAGGGTTCAACCGGGAGCGGTATCACTCTGGAGGGCGCGGTGATGTATTTTTCGAAAGAAACAGTTAGAGCCTTCCTACATCAAGACATCGATCAAAACAATTTTCTCACGAGAGCAATCATCTTCGCGGCTGAAGAAAACGGCCCACTGAACTTAATTTCTTATCGCCAACCGGATCCGGGGCCGGATACGCGGTTACCTATTCACGAGGAACCCCTTAGCGTGCCGCAAATAGACGCTCAAACGGAATCGGGCTCTTTATCCCAGCCGCGAATTGAAGCAGCAAGAGAGACGGCACCGCCTTTAGCCGTGGCCAACGATGAGCGATTGACGTCAAGCGCTCGTGTCGTTCCGATTACCGCAGCAAGGCAACAGTCCGCAGATGGCAAGGGGCAAGAGCAAGTCGCAATTAACAAATCACCACAACCGGCTATTGCCTTCGAAGCCCCGATCGTGCAACCGCCGTTGGTCCCGTCAAAGACACAGCCGGCACGGACTGTAGAACCTACGACTACTAAGAGGACGGAAAGTACTTCGGTTACCAAGCGACCCGATGAACAATCTGATTTGCATAAAGCCGAACAACAAGCGAATGCATCTCAAGTATCAAAAGCGGATAGATTTCACCAAATAAAACCGTCGAAGGATGAGCGCAAGTCTGCTTCTGGGGAAATGTCGGCGCCGAAAAACGGCGGGCCTGGCACCGAAATACCGAAAGCGGCGACGACCAACAAAGCTCAGTCGCAAGGCGCCATTGGCGAACAATTGGCATCCGAGACTTCCAGGGTGGCGGGGAAATCAGGTGACGAAAAGAAAGCAGCCGCATTGTCTAAGACCACATCTGAAGCTCAAGCCTTTCCCGTGAAAGCAGCGCAACCGGAAGCAAAAAATAAATTTGAGCCATTGACGAGCGAGCAGGTCGCTCTCGCCCGGAAGAATTCGGTTGCCGGCAGTCAAGAGACGCCGCGCCAAATTGTAAGTGCATTGCCGACGCAAGGGAGCCGAGTGGAAATAGCGAAACCTCTGCCAAATCCGGTCACGAAAAAACCAGCGCGTGATGATCCTCAGAACGAAGAAATCGTTGAGGCCGCACCTCTGAGTACTGACGCAGACAAGAGTGCTCGAGGGAAAAACCATGAAGCCGCGGTTGTCGCGAAATCAACGGTCAAGGCTCCGAGTCTCGCGCCATTGCCGGCAAAAAGTACGGCTAAGGAAAATTCGCCACCGCTAAGGGCCAAGTTACCCAACGAGCAGATTGGACTGCTATTAACTAAGCCCAGTGGGACCGCACCTGAAAAACGAGCTGTCGCACGCTCGCGGCCCAAAGCGTTGGAAGGTTATATTATTCAAGTGGGGTTTAACAACAAAAACGACGCGCAGCGCTGGGCCGAAACGCTCGAGCGACGCGGCTACGCCGTCTCTGTGACACAGGCGGACGGCGCGGGGTCGGTGCGTTTACGATTAGGGAACTTTTCCGTTCGCGACGAAGCCGAGAGACAGCTTAAGTCCCTGAAGCAGGAAGGACTGAGCGGAATCGTCATCAACCTGCCCCAAGCCTATCGGCCCGAGGTGCCCGTGCCGGCTTCTGAAGAATCGCAACCGCAATCTGTACGAACTAACAATTGAGCCATCGTGTGGCTTGAGAGCCAGCGGAAGAGGGTCAACGCTAGCCGGCGAGTTTAAGCTTTTGCTTGAGGATCTCGTTAACTTTGTGTGGACTGGCTTTGCCTTGAGTTGCCTTCATCACTTGACCCACTAAAAAACCAAAAACCTTTTCGTTGCCCGCGTGGTACTGCGCAACCTGCTGGGCGTTTGTCTCAAGCACCTGCTGAACGGCTGTTTCGATACTTTCGGCATCCGAAAGTTGCTCAAGACCTTGCTCCTTGACAATGTCACTCGGCGATCGGCCCGAATCGATTAGGCTATCGAATACGGTTTTGGCAATTTTGCCACTGATCTTGTCTTCATCGATAAGACGAACAAGTTCCGCCACGTGCCGCGCTGGTACGGGCCAGGAGCGGATATAGAGCTGCTCGTCGAGGCCGCGTTCTTTGATCACGCGAAACAAATCGCCGATAATCCAGTTGCTGATCGCCTTAGAATTTGAGTGTATTGCGACGGCCGCTTCAAAAAAATCAGCGACGTCTTTGCGGCTGGTAAGCAGTCCGGCGTCATACACGGAAAGCGCGTATTGGGCAATGAACCGCGTTTTACGCGGATCGGGAAGCTCGGGCAGAGAATTGCGGATTGCATCGGTCCAGTTCTCATCAATGATGAGTGGGAGCAAATCGGGATCGGGAAAGTAACGGTAGTCATGCGCAAACTCTTTGGTTCGCATGGAACGGGTAACCTCGCGGTCCGGATCCCACAGACGCGTTTCTTGAACCAGGCGGCCACCATCGGTAAGTGTGTCGATGTGCCTGGCGATCTCATACCGTAAGGCTTTTTCCACGGCTTTGAACGAGTTGAGGTTTTTTAACTCGGCTTTGGTGCCCAATGCCTCCGTTCCTTCAGGCCTCACGGAAATGTTGGCATCGCAACGAAAACTACCTTCCTCCATATTGCCGTCGCAAATTTCGAGATATTGCAGGATCACCCGTAAGGCGCGTAGATAACTTCCCGCCTCCGCAGCCGTGCGCAGGTCAGGTTCGCTGACAATTTCTAACAGAGGCACGCCGGCGCGATTGAGATCCACCAGGCTAGAGTCTCCATGGAGGTCGTGAATATTCTTTCCGGCATCTTCCTCCATATGAATGCGCGTGATTCGAATCCGCCGCGATTTTCCATCGACGTCAATGTCAACATAGCCGTTTGTACAAACAGGAAGTTCGTATTGACTGATCTGATAACCTTTAGGCAGATCGGGATAAAAATAATTTTTTCGCGCGAAACGGCTCGAAGGCGCAATCTGACAATGAGTCGCGAGGCCCGCTTTAATGGCGAAGTCCACCACTTTTTTGTTTAAAACGGGTAAAACGCCGGGAAAACCGGCGCAGACCGGGCAGGTATGGTGATTAGGCTCGGCGCCAAAGCGGGTCGAGCAACCACAAAAGATTTTCGACTGGGTAAGCAGTTGAGCGTGAACTTCGAGCCCGATGACCGATTCGTATTTCATAGCGCGTTAGAGCCTAGGCTTTTGCGTATGCCACTCCGTTGCTTGTTCATAGGCATAGGCAATGCGGAGAACGGTCGTTTCGTCGAAATGCTTGCCGATGATCTGCATGCCGATCGGGAGCGCCTCGGAGTCGAAGCCGCAGGGCAGCGACAATGCCGGCAACCCCGCAAGATTGATCGACAGCGTATAAATGTCCGATAGGTACATCTGTAACGGATCATCGGTTTTTTCACCGATTCTAAAGGCCGTACTTGGAGCCGTAGGAGTTACAATGACATCGCAATGCTCAAACGCATTATCGAAGTCTCTCTTGATCAGCGTGCGCACTTTTTGAGCCTTCAAATAGTACGCATCATAGTAACCCGCCGAGAGTGCGTAGGTTCCGAGCATGATCCTGCGCTTAACTTCCGCGCCGAAGCCTTCTTGCCGGCTCATCATATAAGTTTCTAGGAGATCGTTCGCTCGCGCGCGATGTCCGAAACGTATGCCATCGTAGCGCGCCAGGTTGGAACTCGCCTCGGCAGTCGCCACAACATAATATACCGCGACTGCATATTGCGTGTGCGGAAGGGAAATCTCCTCTATCCTGGCGCCGTTTTTTTCCAACAGACAAATGGCCGCGCGGACCGCATGTTCTACCTCGGGCTGCATTCCGGCAACGAAGTACTCCTTTGGGATGCCCACGCGGAGGCCTTCGATTTCGCCCGTTAGCCGGGCCGAATAGTGTGGAACGGGTAGGTTGACCGAAGTAGAATCCGCCGGGTCGTAACCGGCGATGGCTTCGAGCATCAGCGCGCAATCCGGTACGTTCTTGGTCAGGGGACCCACCTGATCCATCGATGAGGCAAAGGCAATGATGCCGTAACGGCTGACGCGCCCGTAGGTGGGCTTGAGCCCGACAATTCCACAATAAGCCGCAGGTTGGCGAATGGATCCGCCGGTGTCCGTTCCCAGCGCGACGATGCATTGATCGGCGGCCACGGCAGCGGCTGAACCCCCGGAGGACCCGCCCGGCACGCGCTCGAGGCTCCAGGGATTTCGTGTGGGGAAAAAGGCCGAGTTCTCGGTTGATGAGCCCATGGCAAATTCATCAAGATTCGTCTTGCCGGTAAAAACCGAGCCGGCGGAGCGAAGCTTCGCGACTACGGTCCCGTCGTAAGGCGAAATGAAGTTGTCGAGGATCTTTGAGGCGCATGTCGTGCGCACGCCGTGAGTCAAAAAATTATCCTTAATCGCAATCGGTATTCCGAGCAAAGGATCTTTGCTTGTGCCGTCGCTAAACCGTTCGTCGGCCCGCTTGGCCTGCTCCCGTGCGCTGTCGCGGCACAGCGTAATATACGCGTGAACCCGATCGTCAGTCTCCGTGATGCGTCGTAAAATCGCTTCGGTGAGATCCGTCGATGAGATTTCACGTTTGCGCAATTTCTCATGCGCTTCTAAAAGGGTGAGCGCGGCGATATTCATTCAAGGATTTTTGGAACCTTAAAGAAGGATTGATCTTTTTCCGGCGCGTTAGCCAGCAAATCTGCGGCACGGGCGTGGTTGGTGACGTCATCGTCACGGAAGGCATTTACGATCTCGACGGCGTGCGCGAACGGCTCGATTTGGGAGGCGTCCAACTGATCGAGCTTGTCGACATACTGTAAAATCTTATCCAGTTGGCCGGTAAGCCGCTCTTCTTCTTCCGGCGTCAATTGCAGTCGGGCGAGCATGGCGACGCTTCGAACTTCTTCCGGGGTTATTTTCACTGGTGTTTTCTAACACAAGGACAGGGCCTTTTCCAATCGGATTCGCGTCTGAATGATGAAACGAGCCGTACGATTGAGGGTTTGAGGTAGTCGGCGCAGCCAGAAGAGGCAGCCTAAAATCACCCGCGGACTTATTTGCAGTTATTTCTTCTTTTGGCTAATAAAGGAAGTCAATGAATGCCGGCCAATTTTCACTGTCTGAGGAATTTATCCAGCCCATTTTACCCGGGGCCATCGAAGAACAAACCTATTCACGCGGCTACAAGCGCATAGCCGGTTTAGACGAAGTCGGCAGGGGGCCTCTCGCAGGACCGGTAGTGGCCGCGGCGGTGGTCTTCCCCCGAGGTTTTTCTCATCCAGACATCAAGGATTCGAAATTGTTGAGCGCAAGGCAGCGCGAAAAGTTGGTGCCTATCATCAGGCGGAACGTAATGGGGTGGGGAATCGGTATCGTCGAGGTTGAGGAAATCGATCGCATTAATATCCTTAACGCGAGTTTGCAGGCCATGGTGCAGGCGCTGGCCGCGCTGCGCCCGCTGCCTGATTGTTTGCTCATTGACGGCAATCAAATAATTCCCGGGGAATTGTTTGACGGCAAGAAGGTGTTCAAAGTTCGCCCGCACCAGAGGACAATAATCAAGGGAGATCAATTGTGTTTTTCCATCGCCGCCGCGTCCATTCTCGCCAAGGTGACCCGCGATGCGTTGATGGTTAAACTCGACAAGAGATATCCGGAATATGGCTTTGCCCACCATAAGGGATATGGTAGTGTCGCGCATTTGGAGGCCTTGCGACGCTACGGGCCGTCCCCGGTCCATCGGCGGAGCTTCAAGCCCGTGCGCGATCTTTGTAGCACCCCGGATGCGACCTTAACTCTTTTCTCTCCGGCACAGGATGATTAACCTTCGGCAAGTTTTGGGAAAGCAGGGCGAAGAAGTTGCCGAACGCTATCTCATGAAAAAGGGATATAAATTGGTTCAGCGCAATTACCGATGTGCGGCGGGAGAAGTAGATCTGATCGTATTGGACCGTCGCGTGATTGTTTTTGTTGAAGTGAAAACTCGCTCTGGTGACCGCTTCGGCAGCCCTCTTGAGGCGGTCGAGTGGCGTAAGCAACGTAAGATGGTGCGCGCGGCGCAATTTTTTCTCAGCCAAAAACGGCTTCATCAACGGGATGCTCGTTTCGACGTTGTCGGGATTTCGTGGTCGGGGGGGAAGCCGATCGTCGAGCACATCGAAAATGCGTTCGAAGTGTTGTAGGGAACCAATATGTTGGATGTGAAACTTTTGCGTGAGGATTTGGCCCGGGTGAAGGAACGCATGGCAACCCGGGGCGCGCCAGTCAATTGGGATGAGTTCGTATCTGTCGACCGCGAGCGGCGCGAGGCCTTGGCCAATGTGGAGCGACTTAAAGAAAAGAAGAACCGTTTGTCAGGCGAAATCGGTAAAGTCAGAAAGAGCGGTGGGGACGCTTCGCCATTGATGCGCGAAGTCGAAGAGGTGGCGGAAGGAATACGGCAAGGCGAGCCGCACGTGGCGGCGCTTGAGGAGCGCTTTAAAGCATTCATGCTGCGTCTGCCGAATCTGCCGCATCCGGATGTGGCCGTAGGGCGGGATGCCCATGATAACAAGGAAGTCAGAAGATGGGGCGAGCCCACCGCATTCGATTTTCCGGCCAAGAATCACTGGGAGATCGGAGAGGAATTGGGCATTCTCGATTTTGCCCGGGCGGCGAAACTCGCCGGCGCCCGCTTCGCCTTATACAAAGGCGCCGGCGCACGGTTGGAACGGGCTCTGATCAATTTCATGCTGGATCTGCACACGGGCGAGCATGGTTATCAAGAAATCATGCCGCCGGCCTTGGCCACTCGCGCGTCGCTCACGGGTACGGGCAATCTGCCGAAATTTGAAGAAGATCTTTTCCGCATTGACAGCCCTGAGCTCTTTCTCATTCCAACCGGAGAGGTCCCGCTTACCAATATTCACCGGGAAGAAATGTTGGAACGCGAAGACCTGCCGATTAAGTATACCGCTTACACACCCTGTTTTCGCCGCGAGGCGGGCTCTTATGGCCAGGACGTGCGCGGGCTCATACGCCAGCATCAATTTAATAAAGTTGAAATGGTGAAGCTCAGCGAACCGGAAAGCTCTTATGACGAATTAGAGCTTATGGTCCAAGACGCCGAGGACGTTCTGCGCCGGCTAAAACTGCCTTATCGAGTGATAGAGCTATGCACCGGGGATATGGGTTTTGCGGCCGCGAAAACGTACGATCTGGAAGTTTGGCTTCCCGGCCAGGCAACTTATCGAGAGATTAGCTCGTGTTCGAATTGCGAAGACTTTCAAGCGCGCCGCGCTCAAATCCGTTACCGCAAGGAAAAGAAGAGTAAGCCGATTTTCGTTCACACTTTGAACGGGTCCGGTCTCGCAGTGGGACGAACCTGGGTGGCGATTCTGGAAAACTACCAGCAGCACGATGGCAGCGTCGTGATTCCGGAAGCTCTGCGGCCTTACATGGGTGGTTTAGAAAAAATCACGTAATCGAGTCAATCGTCGGTGTGGATCATCCGCAATCCGGTGGTGAGTGACGCATCCCGCCCCGAGTACGGCATTTCTGCTGTTGTGATCTCTCGGTCGGTGGTGAGAGTTCATGTCTTGTATCCCGGCGTCTGAATTTATATCCTCAAATCGGGCAGCGCTTTGCCGCGGCATGGACTGCAATCGATTCTAGCGCGTTGTTGTGGAGGGGTGGGTGAGTGGTTGAAACCACCGGTCTTGAAATACCGTACCGGGGGAAAATCAATTTCTGAAAAAGGACGGGGAGTTAGGGATAACTTCCCGTTTTTTTTATTCTTTCTCGTTACCATCCTATTTTCCACATTCAATCACATTGTCCACAAAAACACCCATTTTTGACGAAAATTGTTCCCAGGGTGTTCCCAAGGATTCCCCGGGGAAGGTGTTGGCTTCAGGAGGGGCCGCTAGGTTTCCACACACCTTTAACACGATTCTGTTTTCTCTCCGGCTTCGTATTATGATGGTCCCATCGACACTGATCGCTACAAAATTTCTTCCTTTTGGTTCTGTAGACGCTAAGACTTTCGCAATGTGCACAGAAACCGATCCGTTCGATTTCACCACTAAGCAAACATTTCAACAGCGCATCATACATGACCTCGCTGAGTGTCAACTTCAACGGCGTTCCGACAGCTAATACGAGCGAATTCTTTCCTAGAGTTAGTTTCTTCGTGAGATCGACGATCCGATAATGATCCAGGTCAGCGGTAGATGAGGCCAGGTTGACTTGAATGGGGCCGCGGTTAAACCGGTTCAGTGTTCGTTCCACATATTCGAGATCTTTGCACTTAAGAATGCCATCTAGGCAGCGCTTCAAATTCCGTTTTAGTTCGCGTTCCGATCTGCGCGACGGATATTTAACTGCGGCCCTCGTGCCAGGTCGTTCAAGATTCATTTGCCTGACGACCTGCCCAAGCGTCGCCATAATATTACGCGTCTCATTACCATTCATGAAATTGCAAATAAATTGCCCCGCCGCTTGGTAACCGATTCCGCCAGATACACGGTTCATAGTCAGCTCCCTCCTTTTTCGTGTACACGAATTATTTTGACAATACGCGTACCTTACTCTAAATTCAGTGTCAAGGCACATGGTGAGAAGAACAAGGAAACATTTACCGGAGGTGAAAACGATGGATCTCTTAACGACAGGCGAGGCCGCAAGGCTCTTGGATCTCTCGCCAGACTCAGTCAGACGGTTTGAGCGGGAGGGCTTATTGTCGGCGATCCGAGTAGGAAAGGGGCAGCGCCTATTCACTAAGTCCGAGATTGAGCGTCTTTCAGACCAAAGAAAAATCGATCATAGGACGGAAGCAGAGCGAGCAACGAGTGAGCGACCGAGGAAATGATTGAGGCGCGGATGCAAGGTAAGCCCGACATTCGCGAAGTTATCAGCGAGCGCGTCGAGCTTCGCAAAGCTGGCAAGGAAAATCTCGGGCTTTGCCCGTTTCATGCCGACAAAACCCCATCGTTTAGTGTGAATGCAGACAAGGGTGTGTTTCATTGCTTTGGTTGCGGCGCCAGCGGCGACGTTTTCGATTTCATAATGCGCCTGGACGGTTTGACCTTTCCCGAGGCACGCAAGTCTCTCGGTATCGACACCATGGGCAAGCGTCCGGAGCCGAGGGTATCGCCAAATCGCAAGGCGGCATCGTTGCTCGCCGGCTGGCTCAATCAACAATACCTTTTGCTAGGCTCCCGTCTACGCGAGCTATCGCGTCAAATCGGCATAGCCGATCCCGAGCTTAAAGAGATCCTTGAGCGTGAGTGGGAAATTCTGTCTGACCTTCACGAGGATTTGCAGCAACCGGAATACGCGGAGGAACTTTTCCGGGCTAAAGACTCAATCGAGCGAATCACGGAATTTGCTCCAGCGGAACCGTTGCTGGAATTTCCCGAGTTCACGCCGGAATATCGGGCTTTCCTGCGGGCACACCTACCGACTAAGGAAAAAAATGAGGCCTCATGTTAACCGCCCACGAGGTTGAACAGCATTTTGAGCGGATCAGCGGAGATCATACGAGCGGCGTTGAGCCTGCCGGCATAAAGGCAGGTTCTCCGATCACCGTAAGGATCAGCGACGTTCAGCGCGAAGAGGTGAGATGGCTTTGGAACAAAAGAATCCCACGCGGCAAGTTGACCTTGATCGAAGGCGATCCGGGGGTCGGTAAAAGTCAACTAACATTGGCAATATCCGCACCAATCACCAAGGGGTTACCCATCTTCGGCGACGACGGCGAACGTGAGCCAGAAAACATACTCATCATGACCGCCGAGGACGGCTTTGGCGATACTGTCAGGCCGCGCCTTGAGTCGATGGAAGCCGATCTTTCGCGGGTCGTCGCATTGACGGCGATGATTGGCGAGGATTTGAAAGAACGGGCCGTCACGCTGAGCGACCTGGCAACTATTGAGACTGCGATAATCGAGCACAAGCCGGGACTTGTCATCGTGGATCCCATCGTCGCATTTACGGGTCAAGCGGATACCTACCGGTCGAACGAAGTTCGAGGACTTTTGGCACCGCTGGCAGCGCTGGCAGCGAGGCACGGTTGCGCGGTTGTGGCGGTACGGCACCTAACCAAGGCAACCGGCGGGAAGACAATTTACCGGGGCCAAGGTAGTATCGACTTCTTCGCGGCGGTTCGGTCTTGCCTATTGGTCGGCAAAAGCCCAGACAACCCCAAGGAGAAGATCATTGTCCACCAGAAATCGAACCTTGGACCTGAAACACCATCATTAAAGTTTTCGATTGAAGAAGGCCGTTTTGAGTGGATTGGTGAAACGACTATCACCGCCGACCAGGTTCTAAACACCCCAACCGATAGCGACGAGCGGAGCGAGATTGACGAAGCGGTCGAGTTTTTAAGGGACACCTTAAAAGATGGCGCCGTGTCATCAAAGGACGTTTTCCGGCAAGCGAAGGCGGCCGGGGTTAGCGAGCGGACCCTTTGGCGGGCAAAGAAACGGCTTGGGGTTAAGGCCGTGAAATCCGGCTTTGACGGTTCTTGGAAATGGTCTCTAGCCGCCGAAGTCTGCCAAGACCCCCCCAAGACTGCCACATCTCTATGTATAGAAAACGCGGCAGACTTCGATGAAGTTGGCAGACTTCGACAAACCGAGGCCGCCGAGTGGACGGAGATCAAAACGTCATGAGGGCGGAGATCGAGATCAAGAAAACCGGCGACGGTCGTTTACTTGCCCGCCGAATGGACGGCAGGCCGCTAACAAGCGAGGACGTAGAGGCGGCAAGGCTACTAGGCAAGGCGCCGGCTGCAACAAGCACGGAGATGGCGCCGGCAGACCCAACCGAGGGCGAGATCATCGCCGTCTTGATTTGCGCGCACCTCTTAGAGGCCGAAATATGGTTCGCGCTGGATGAAAGTTTCAAGCCCGACCCGGGCGATGGGCGCGCCGTGTTCTATGCCAGCGAGCTTCCATTCCTGCGCACCAAAAGCCCGGACACCTTGCGGGAGATCCACAAGGTAAAACTGACATTCGGTGGCGGGAGGGTGAGGCAGTGAAGCTGCTCTCAGTGAAAGAAACCGCCGAAGCGCTAGGCGTCTCGCGCCAGACTGCGATGCGCATGATTGCCGAGGGGTTGCCAGCAATCTGCCTGCGATCGGGACGGCGAAAAAAGGTGTGGCGAGTTCGGGAAGCAGCCTTAGAAGGCTGGCTACTTCAGCATGAAAAGCAGGCCGCGCGAGCGCACGTTGGTGGACGAAATGGAAAAGTCGAAACTTTGAAAGGAGAGAATGCAAATGGAGCAAATGAAATTTTTAAACAATGAGACACGAAGGCGGCGCCTTCAGATTCGCGAGCTTGATGCGCGAATCGACTGGCTGAACGATTATATCGAAAGGTTTGACCCGAAAAGGCACCTTGAATACCGCGTGGCGCATGCACAGTCCTGCGAGCTTGTCGCTGCATGGACGATCGAGCTTGCCGAGAAACGGCAGTTAAAGCTGGACCTCGCCGAAGGCCGTTCGGTGAGCCAAGCCGAGATTGACGCCAAAACTCCGATCGTCCCAATACTCAAACTAATACTCAAAAGGTTTGCCGCACCGAGCGGCAGGGGCGTGCGGGAAAACGCAATGCAGTTCGGAAAGCGTCGATAAAAAGCGACCCAAAAAAAAGGAGAAGAACATCATGAAAACATTCCAAAAACCACCGGCGATAATTGAACTTGAGGCCAAACGCTTGAAGGTGCAGTTCGAGCTTAACGACGTTGAGGCCGAGATCAACGCGCGATGCAGCCACTTGGTGGACGACACAAAGCCGCGGCTATCGAAAGTCCAAGCTGAGGCGCTTGGGGTCGTGGACGGTGTAGATGTGCACCACGCTGGCGACGATGAAACGCGCGAGGAATTAAGCACGCTCTATCACCGCCGCACAGTATTGCAGGAAGCTCTCAAAGAGATCGACAAGCGAATCCAGCCGCTGAAGAGTGAGCACGACAAAGCAGCCTGCCTTCAGGTTCGCCCGGAATACATTAAGATCGGCGCCAGGCTGTTGGATGCCATAAAGGCATTATGCGCCGCGTCCACGCAAGAGAAAGAGTTTTATGAAGAGCTGCGTGACGGCGGAATCGATAGTGTCGCGTCGTACCTGCCGCGTCTCATGTTTCATGGGGATTGGAAATGGGACGACCCGAACGGCGGGGTGATCCACTACTGGAAAAGTTTTGTCACGGAAAATTATCCCGAACTCAAAGCGCAAGGATGATGAGTGAATAGCATGTCCATCCTTCGCAAGATGATTCTATCCATCAGCGTGAACGATGCTGTCTTTGTCCTCGCGTCCGCGGCTTTGGGCTATGGGCTTTGGTGTATACACGAGGCAATGGCGTACATCGTGATGGGTTCGCTTTTCTTACTGCTTGCGACGTGGGGGAGGCTCAAATGACGGACGCACCCAAAAAAAAAGATCGCGAATCGCACCTTCGGGAAAAACGGCGGCGCAAACAAGACCGCCGTGAGCGACGACGAGAGCGAGCAGGCCGTGAAGGAGCACCACCCCCGGGGGGTGGCGGCCAAAAAGTCGACGGGGTTTTCCCTGTAGACCGTTTCCCCCAGGAAGCGTGCAACATCGCAAAAATCAACTTACCGGGGAAAATTCAATTGAGATTCCGGGAAAAGGAGCGACGAAATGAACCAAAAGGCTGGAACGGCGGACGCAAAACGTCCAGATCCACCGGAGCACTTAAGCAAACAAATGAAGGAGTTTTGGACTGGCGTGTTCGAGCGTAAAAACCTACAGCCGCATGAGGCGATCATCTTTTTGAAAGCGTGTGAGGCTCACGACAGAGGCGAGCAGGCGCGCCAGACTCTCGATAGGGAAGGTTGCACCTACGAGGATCGGTTCAAACAGCCGCATAGCCGGCCGGAAGTCGCCATTGAGCGAGACAGCCGGGCGGCATTCGCTAAACTGCTCAGTCAAATTAACTTGCACACCCCCGTGGCTTGGTGACTTCCGGTTATGCAACCTCAGCCCCCGTGGCCGAAGTGTCTCACCCACACACGCGCGGGCGACGGTACAACCGGACGAAGAGGGCGAACGATGGGAGCAGAGGAAACCAACACACCCAGGCAACGGACAAAATGTCCACTGCCACCGCCGAGACCCTAGCGGCGCAGCACCACGTAACCGAGCGCACGATACGGCGCGACGGCAAGCGCAACCTGACACCGTTCAGGAGCGCCGCGAAGTTCTTGTGTGAGTTGGACAGTGGAACGGTTGCGGCCGCCAAAGGAGCATTGAGAGATGACATTGCCGTGGCGATAAGGACGCACAAGCCATGGAAGGAATGATTTGCCGAAGCTATTGGGGCAACCCTACCTAAACAACTCGTCTCAGCCGTGGCCGTGAAGGATACTAGAATTTTGGGGCAGCCTGCCCCGTGCGTGAATAGTAGCGGTCTGACAGCTCCCTGTCGGTGAGGATTACTTCGATGCCACCTTTAAAATTCTTTTTCAAGTTCAAAAGGGTTTGATCATCAAACCACTTCGCTTCGGAATAGCCATTGGTTATCGGTGCCCCATACTTGTCGGCTGTGGTTTTAATCATTCGCTCCCAATAATTCACATTGGACTCTTTATAGGTGATATGGATTTGAACGAGGCGCTGATCCACGAAAAATATCTTGAGTTCACTAATATCCCCAGACGGCAATCCGATAAACCCTTGGCCACCAAACTTATCCGGCTGGGATGGAGTCCAGTTTTTCGAACTGCGAAAAGAAGAATCTGGTTCTTTCAGCGTCAGGCCAGCGGGCGACCGATCAATCTTAGCCTTGCTCTTGCCTGGTTCATCTGTAGAATTCTGTTGATTTGTCGGTGACGGCTCTCGACCCGTGCCTTGGGCCTCAAAGTGGGTCACGCCCTTTTCGTCCGTCCATTGTTTGACTTGCGCAAGCGCAAGGGTCGGGATCAATAGAAATATCGCTATGAGGAGTTTCATGTCGGCATTACCCCACCGCGCCTCGATTTACATCTCTCCGGCGCGGGTTGTCAACCATGTGCGAAGTTTTCGGGCTTCGGGCTTGGGGCGCATCAAATCTTGAGAAGTCCCTCTTTTGCAGACCCGTCCGCATCATCAGGTTCAAAGCCGCGAAATTGGAAATGAGTTTTCCCGAGGCAGAAAATTCAAGAGTGGGCCACATTGACACGGCCAACCGTTTGGCGAGCTTAAAATGCAAACCGGCAATCGACTATCCTTGATTTATTTGGTAGCGATTGTTACAAGGGGAGTATGTCACCTAAGCAAATCAGAAAATTGAGGGGAGCGCTTGGACTAACGCAGCGAGAATTAGCCGAGAGAATAGCGGGGCATCGCGTGAGCGTTGCCAGGTGGGAAACCGGAGCGAGTAGGCCGACCGGAGCGTATCTCAAGCTGTTGGAGGTGTTAGCGGAGCAGCTAGGGGCGAAGGCGAAAAAAAGACGGGGGTGAAAGTTCTATGGCCGACATTACAATCACTCACACCTGCACTCCTTATTGTAAGCCCGAACTTGGAGAGCCTAGAAGCCGCCTCTCCCCGTCGCGGTATTTTTTCGGCACAATAGGGTCGACAGCCCAAAGACAAACAACATGAGACCCTCAATCCTGATCCTATGCGCCGTCCTGCTCGTGAGCACGGCAATGTATTTTTGGCCCAAGAATACCGACGACACCCCGGAATTCAGGCAGGCGATATTTAAAGAGCTACAGGCAAGCAAGGATGTCTATACCGCCGCCTGGCAGGTCCATCAGATTGCAGACATCGCGAAGGAATTTGACCGGGATATGTGGCTTAATTACAAGCTGGACGAATGCAAAAAGGAAGTCGAGTTGCGTAGCTTATTCCTGCCCATCGAAAAGAAGGTGCGCGCCAAACATGGCGGTGATACTTTGCCGGATTGGTTCACTCAATCCCGCGACTGGCAAATAATCGACCGGCATTTAAAAGAGAGCAAGTTTGTTACGCCTGGCGATGGTTGCAAGCGGCTAGGGTAAAGGTGGAGAAATCACGAAGCCGAGCGCCGCAAACCGCTATCCAACAAAAAACGAGAACCGTGCAGGACGCATTAAAAGGCGTCTTGTGATGAAAGGAGGGCAAGAGATGAAAACACATTCCAGGGAAAGGAGGGCAAGGCATGGAAGAAACCTTTGAGCGAGTAGGCGAGCATCTTTATAAACGGCAGTACCAGAGCGCCGGGGGCGAGTGGAAAACAATCTTCTACGGCATCTTCACGGACTGGAAGGGCAAGCGGCGCAAGGTGTCGCTCGGGGCCGATCTGAAGGCCGCGAAGGACGGCTTGAGCATCCGGCTTGCGGATAACGTCAAAAAGGTAGACTTCGACGAGGAAAAGCAACGGACTCGGGAACAGGGCATGACCGTTGCCAAGTGGTCGCAATGTTACCTTGAGCTAGAGCAGGTTAAGAAGAAACGAAACCTTCGCCGCGAGCGCGAGCTGATAGCCGCGATCAATCGCCGTTTAGGATCTATCTTGTTGACTGAGGTCAAGCGGGAACACCTGTTCAAGTACAAGAACGAGCGCCTTGAAGAGCATATTATTCGCTCCGGGAAACCGCGCGCCAAGACCATTTCCCTCGGCACAGTTGCCAACGAGATTTCTTGCCTGCGAACCATGCTGAATAAGGCGAGAGAGTGTGAGATCCAAGCCGCTACGCCGTCGTTTAAGGGGTTGATACAGAGAGCGCAGCGTGACCGGATCCTTGACGCCGACGAAGAGGCCGCGATGTTAGAAGCTTATCCGGCATGGCTCAAGCGGTTGAGCATCGTAGCGAAAGAAACCTGTCTGTCTCAAGGCGACATCATCCGGTTGACCAAGGGCATGATTGATCGGCAGCGCCGGGAGATCGTACCGGCTGGCGGTAGAGTAAAAACGGGCGTTGAGCAGCGCGCGCCATTAACAGACCGCGTTCTCGAAGTCTTGGATGAGCTAGAGCGCGAAAAGCGCCGTGGAAAGATCGTTGCCAACGTCAACGGTTTGATATTCACCAGGGACGACGGCCGGGCGATCAAAAAGGACATGATCACGCAGGCCGTGAGAGTAGCGCGCAAACGGGCCGGCGTTGCTGACTTTCGCTTCCACGATTACCGACACTGCGCCCAAACCGGATGGGCGAGAGAGGGCCGACCTGTTGAGGCCGCCATGCTCGCGGCAGGTCATAAAAGCGTCGCCATGCACCAACGATATGTGAATTTGAAGCCGGGCGACGTTGCAAAAGCATTCGCAATTTGTTCCCATAGTGTTCCCAAGGATTCCGTCACGGACCGGGCGAGTAATGCAAGTAGTTGATATTAAAAGCCGGAGGGGTGGGTGAGTGGTTGAAACCACCGGTCTTGAAAACCGGCGTCCACTTCGTGGACCGCGAGTTCGAATCTCGCCCCCTCCGCCAAATTTATCAATAATAACAGGCAAATCACATCACGGGGTTATTGAGAGCTGTTAGAAGTTATGAGCAACCTTCGGAGCCACGGAGGGTGGCCGGCAACAAGGTGTTTTTCTCACCGTCTTTCAAGGTAGGCTCTCGGGTGTGCGCATTGGGTAATCTCCCTTCGAAGGAAAGCTCTGATACCGGGTATACGATCCCATTTTTCTCCGCCATTTCGTTCTTGTGTAGCCGTGCGAGATTAAGCACCCTGTGCTCAAAACGAACGGTTGCAAGTCTTGCCTATGAAGAGTAGTTTGCAACGGTCCTGTTAGCGAAACTCGCCTATCTGGAGGTTTGACCTATGGCCAAAGCAACGACAATCCGAACTCGGCGATCGAAGCCAGAAGTGGAAAAGGAATTCGTTAAAATCGTGGATGAAGTCGCAGAACGAAAAGAAAGCAGTGACTCCAAGGCCGAGGAGCTTGCCAGGCTGCGCCAAGCAGAGATAGACCAAGCAGTCGAGGGGATTTCCGTAGAGGGGGTTGTTCAAAAGGTATCCAACCTGGGCCTGGAGATTTCCAAGGCTCTTTCGGAGATTTCAGGAAAACTTGTTGCCGAAGTGGAACGATTGACCTCCATCCGCGAGGCGGTCGCCCTACAAACCAAGGAAATAGAGCGGCTTCACAAGATTGATATTGCGGCCACGGCCATCGATCATCTCGTCCAGGATTACGAATCGCAGAAGCAGAAGCTAGAAGCGGAGATATCGGCTCAACGCGAGGCATGGTCCACAGAAGAACAGCAGCGCGGCCGGGAGGACAAGGAGTACGAGGACAATCTCAAAAAACAGCGCCAGCGCGAGGTAGAAGATTACGAATACAAGAAGGCCTTAGAACGCAAGAAGGCCCAGGACAAATACGAAGAAGAAATGCGCCTCCTCGAAAAGAAGAACAAGGAGAAGCAGGAAGAACTCGAGAAGAGCTGGAAGCAGCGCGAAACGGCTCTCAGAGAAAAAGAGGAGGAGTGGCCGCGCCTCCGCAAGGAAATCGATGAATTCCCTGTCCGGCTCAAAACTGAGGTTGATCTGGCCGTTAGTAACGCGGTTAAATCAGCGGAGCAGAAGTTTGAGCAGGAAAGGATTTTGCTCAAGAAGGATGGCGAATCGGAAAGGCGTCTCGCCGAACTTCAGATTAAAGCGCTGCAGGACACGGTAGCACGGCAGTCAGCGGAAATCGAAAAAATCCAGGTTCAGGTTGAAGAAGCCAAGCGTCAGGTTCAGGACATCGCAGTAAAAGCCATCGAAGGAGCATCTGGAGCGCAGGCCCTAAGCCATATTAACAAGATCGCCATGGAGCAGGCGAAGCCTCGCGCACCACAAAGCTAGAGCCTGAGAGCACGCTATCAAGAGAACTAAGTGGCAAACTGCTTGCGTCGCTTAAGGAAGCGATTCCCAAAGTCTCCCGCGTAGCCTGCCTCTGGGATCCGGCCAATACATCAGCCCGAGTTGCATTAGCAGAAACGGAGGTCGCGGCGCGGTCGTTAGGGATACAGCTTCAATGTCTCGACGTATGGGCTCCGACTCCGGACATCGAGGGCGGGCAGGCGGCGTCGATGAGATGTGCAATGGCCCTTATTGTGATCGCGGATTTCCTCATTCAAAGGTGGTATCGTTGCCAATACCTTTTTTCTTCCTTTTCCGAACCTTTTAAAATACCACAGTCCGCACTTGTATTTGCGCCACTCTGCTGCGCCGTTAGTTTGATCCAACCATCTCGGTTGATTGCTCACCTGCCTCCAAACCGCTCGGCTTCTTGACTTGAGCATGGTATGTTAAATTTGTGATCTATGAGTGGGATCCGAGAAAAGCGAAGGATAATCTTCGTAAACATGGTGTCTCTTTCGAAGAGGCAGCAACAGTGTTCTTGGATCCCTTCGCTACAACCTTTCCCGACCCCGATCACTCCCACGAAGAAGACCGAGAAATCACCATAGGGGCGACCACGAAACATCGGGTTGTATTTGTATCGCACGTTCCGAGAGCAGGTCGCACCCGGATCATCGGTGCACGTAGGACGACTCGAAAGGAGCGCAAACAGTATGAAGAAGGTACCTACCAATAAACAGGTCGACGAGCTACGGCCAGAATATGACCTTTCAAAATTGAAGGGTGGGGTCCGTGGAAAATACTACGAGCGGGCTCGTGCCGGGACCAACCTGGTCTTGATTGAACCAGACTTGGCAAACGTCTTCCCCGATACAGATTCAGTGAACCGAGCGTTGCGGTTGTTGGCAGACACGGCAGAGGCAGCCGCGGGTCACACAGAGCGTGCGCGCCACAGGCCGAACAAGCGGCATAAGCGGACTACTGGAAAACCAGCCGCTTAGCCTTCGCGTTATGGCCGACGTGAGGGCATCTGATGCCAGCTCGTGATCGATCAGCGGACGTGGTTCCCGGAAGTGGTTGAGGCACTGCGCGCGGGATGGAGAGACCAGATGTGCTGGGACGACTTGATCGCACTCTGCGATCGGCTGGACAACGGGCTTCAGCACATTCGCTACTCGCGCAACATGACGCCTGCCACGACATCGATGTTGTGCACCTGCTCTGGAGGTCCAACGGTCCAGGGCGCAGCGAGCGTTTCGGTGCGCGCAACCATCCTTGCTCTTGGATGGTTCGGGATCGCACCAGAAGCCGAAAGGTAAGGACTCAGTTGGGTTGGGTGGCGACTCGGAACAAAGGCACAATGCCACGAGCAATCTCAATTCGCCGTGGGCTACAAAGCCTAGCAGAGCCACGCACACAAACTTTTCGCCTTTAATGGTTCCGCCGTACCTTGTCGCACAATTGCGATATCGCGGTTTCAGTTGTACAAGTACGAGTGATGCAAATCAGATGTAAGCCGCGCTTTCCGGCGTTAAGGATAGATCGGGGTAGGTCAGTTGATAGCGGGAGATAATCCAAAACTATCTTTGCACTTTCTCGGCGCGGCGGGTGGAGTGACCGGATCGAAGTTCCTTGTTGGTTATGGGCGGCAACAGTTCTTGCTGGACTGTGGCCTATTTCAGGGGCTTAAAGAACTTAGATTACGCAATTGGGCGCCACCGCCGCTCGATGTTAACCGCTTAAACGGAATCATTCTTACCCATGCGCACATCGATCATTCGGGGTATCTGCCGCGTCTAGTGGCGCGCGGATTTCATGGGCCGGTCTACGCGACGGCGGCGAGTTGCGACCTCCTAAAGATTCTCCTGCTGGATGCTGCGCACTTGCAAGAAGAAGAAGCGCGCTATGCGAACAAGGAGGGCTATTCGAAACATAGTCCGGCATTGCCGCTTTATACGATTGAAGACGCGGAGCGTGCCCTGCATTTGTTAAGACCGACAAAAATCGGCGAGGAAGTGCAGTTGGGCGCGGGAATCTGGGTTGGGTTTTCCCCTGTGGGTCATATTCTCGGCGCCGCCGCGGTGAAAGTCCGCTGCGATATGGGCGGGCGAACAAAACACCTGGTGGACTCGGGAGATCTCGGACGCTATGGTAGACCTATCCTGAAAGATCCCGAGCCCGTGAAAAAAGCCGACTGGCTTATGGTGGAGTCGACTTACGGTGACCGGCATCATCCGGAGCATCCCGAAGCCGAGCTCGCCAAGATCATCAATGAAGTGGCAGATCGGGCCGGATCATTGATTATTCCCTCATTTGCTGTTGGTCGCACACAAGAGCTGATCTACACGATCAAGAAGTTGGAAGATGAAAATAAAATACCCGCGCTGCCGGTCCATCTCGACAGTCCGATGGCGATTAACGCCACGGAGATTTACTCTAATCATCCGGAAGAGCATAGCCTGGATATTCAAGTGCTCCGGAAGGGAGCACGCGATCCGCTGCGCAGCCGGCACTTTTTCATTCACAGGACTCAGGAAGAATCGAAATCGCTGAACGCCATCAACGGGCCATTTATATTATTGAGTTCGAGTGGTATGGCCACGGGTGGCCGGATTCTTCATCACCTGCGGCAACGATTGCCGGATCCGAAAAGCACGATCTTGTTCGTCGGTTATCAAGCCGAGGGAACGCGGGGCCAGCATCTGCAGCAGGGGGCGCAGGAGGTAAAAATGCTTGGTCAGATGATTCCGGTACGAGCGAAGATCAGAACGATCGACGGATTTTCGGCGCATGCTGATCAGTCGGAGATCTTGCGCTGGTTGCAAGGATTCGAGCAACCGCCGCAAAAGACCTTTGTCATTCATGGAGAGGCTCAGGCCGCAAACGCTCTAGCCCAAGCCATCCGAGATCGATTGCAATGGAACGTCGAAATACCGGCGTTTGGAGCCAAATGCGAATTGAGCTAAGGACTGGATGGAGAACACGCCGCTCTGCGCCCTGACGATAACACTTCCGATGCCAGTCCTTGCGGAATGTCATCATTTGGGCTAGTGCTGTTAGCGATTTGCTTTAAGCCATTCGATTCGGGCAGTCAATCATTGCCATTGCCCAAGAAATAACATAGGCGCATAAGTTTTCAGCAAGCTGTTGCGTCCAGCCCTTTACATTATTTTTTGAGTTAGAGTAAGTTAGTGCAAAATTCGGCGTGAAGACACCGCCGAGCATTTAGGGCATATGGATTGCCGTACGACGCACCGTGGGATTAGCCTCCACGCCGATCAAGGCCAGAAAGCGCAGCTACTAAAGCATGGCGATCATTAAGGTTGAAGGACTGCTCAAGACATTCAGTGACGTCAAAGCGTTGGACAATGTCAGCTTTGAGTTCGAGAAGGGTATTCTCTCTTTTTTAGGTCCCTCCGGATGCGGCAAGACCACCCTGCTTCGGTCGATCGCGGGCCTAGAAATTCCCGATGCCGGTTCTATCTCGATTGCGAATAAACTCCAGACCTCCATCGATCAAGGTGTTCTTGTCCCGCCCTATTCAAGAGAGATTGGTTTCGTCTTCCAGAATTACGCCCTCTGGCCGCACATGACGGTGTTCGCCAATGTTGCCTTCGCTCTCAAGCTGCGCAAAGTCGCCGCGGAAGAAATGAAGCGCCGAGTCTTGGCGTCTTTAGAACTGGTCGGATTGAAAGGCCGGGAAGATCGTTATCCATCGCAGCTGAGCGGCGGGCAACAGCAACGGGTTGCCTTGGCTCGCAGTATTGTTCTGGAACCTCAGTTGATTCTACTCGACGAACCGTTGAGCAATCTCGATGCCAAGCTCAGGGAGGAAATGCGGGTCGAGCTAAAAAAATTAATCAAGAAAGTCGGCATTAGCGCGCTGTACGTCACTCATGACCAGGAGGAGGCTTTTGTCATTTCGGACAAGGTGATCGTCATGAATGGCGGAAGGATTCTGCAGTACGACACGCCGGATGAGATTTATAACCACCCGGCGGACCCCTTCGTGGCAGCGTTCATCGGTCATTCGACTCTGGTGGAGGGGAAGATTACCAAAGTTGACGGGTGTGACTGTGTTGTGACGATACCGGAATTCGATAACGCGAGCTTGGTGTGTACCGCGCCGAAAGACGCTGTATCGGGCGAACCATGCAGTGTCGTCATTAAGAATGGCGATCTACGATTGAGCAGTGATAAATTCGCCGGCGCCACGGCGAACGTTTTGGAGGGGTCGATGACCAGCCGGGAATATCGTGGCGGTTTGACCGACCATAGAATCCAAGTCGGGTCGAAAGAGGTCGTGGTCACATCGCACAGGCTTTGCCCCATGATTAGCGTTAACGGCGATGACGGAAAAATCTTTCTCTGTATCGATCGATCGGCCATCAGTCTCATCCCCCATCGCGCGGGCGCGTATGCGTAGCCTGCTTCGTTTTAAGTTGCTACCTGAGTAACCTCAGAGGAGAAGCGTCACGGCAAACTGGAAAGTCATTAGGCTCGCGTTTCGTCAGGGTGCCCTCGTGCCTTTATTCGCCAGCATGCTCGCCGGCGGAGCGATTATGACGCCCGTCTTGATCGTGCTTATCCGCAGTTTCACGACCGGTAAGCTTGGTGCTTTTGTGGGTTTTACCTGGGATAACTATTTCAGGGTGGTCACCGACAAGGATATTCTGCCGATGATTAGCAACTCCATTCTTTATGCGGCAGGTTCGGCGGCCTTGGGTACCGGCATCGGCGCATTGCTTGCCTGGATCGTGGCACGGACCAATACTCCCGGCAAGACGCTCGTCGAGTTGCTGCCGCTCTACCCGATTCTCATGCCGCCGATCATGAAGAATATCGCCTGGATTCTTCTTCTGGCTCCTAGATCCGGAATCTTGAATGGTTTGCTGGAAGAGTTTTTCGGCATCAAAGAGCTGGTCTTTAATGCTTTCAGTATGGCCGGGATGATTTGGGTTTTCGGCCTGGCCTGCGTGCCTCTCGGGTATCTCTTTTTGCTTCCCGTATTTCTCTCCTTCGATCCATCATTGGAAGAAAGCGCCTACATCGCCGGCAGCAAACCGGTGAACACGATGCTTAAGATCACCTTTCCGCTGGCGTTGCCGGCGTTCTTGTCGGCCTTCGTGCTGAATTTTTTGCGTGGCCTGCGCTCTTTCGAGACGCCCGTGCTGCAGGGCACGCCGGCGGGAATCAAAGTCTTCGTGAGCCGGGTTTATGACTCCATGGCCTTGGAGTTCAATACCGGTCTGGGCACAGCGTACAGCATGGTGCTCGTGGTACTTTCAGTGATCACGCTCTTTTTCTATGTTCGGGCAACGCGATTCTCTGAGCGTTACGCGACCATCACGGGAAAGGGATACAAGGTTCGTGTAATCGATATCGGCCCCTGGAAGTATGTGACCTTTCTGGCGGTGTTTGCCTATTTCCTCGCGGGAATCGTGCTGCCCTTCGTGGTTTTAATCGTCGTATCCATGATCCCGTACTACGACTTCGAAACCTTCATGAAGTTCCCCTCTAACGCGGCTCTGAAAAATTATTACACGGTACTGCACCACCCGAGCTTCGTGACCGGACTCTACAATTCGCTCACCTTGTCGATCACCATCGCTATCATCACGGTACTTTGCGGGATTGTCATGGCCTTCACGATTCACCGAACCAAAACCTACGGCACTAAGATTTTCGAATTTATCGGCACCATCCCCTTGGCGTTCCCGCCGCTGGTGCTTTCCGTCGGACTGGTGATCATCTTCCTTGGCACTCCACTCTACAACAGTATGTGGGCCCTCGGTCTCGGTCTCTTCGTTGCCTATTTTCCCTACGCTTTTCGAAACGCTTCCGGGGCTATCGTCAACATCCACAAGGAGCTGGATGAAGCTGCGTGGGTTCACGGGGCCAGATGGCGCCACGTCTTTTTCAAAATCACCCTGCCGATCTTAAAGCCTTCGGTCGGCGGGGCGCTCTTTTACATTTTTATCGAGGCCTTGCGGAATGTCGACGTCGCGGTGCTGCTCACTTCGCCGGGCAACGAGTACGGACCGGTTACGTTGTTCGAATACTTCCGGGTTGGCCAATGGGCCGAGGCGGCGGCCGGGGGCGTGATCTATCTCATCATCCTGATCGCCGCGGTTTCCATCGCTAAGTTTGCATTCAAGATGAAATTTAGTCTATGAAAGAGAAACTTTAATTTTTAATTTTACATTAAAGGGGGAAAAATAGCATGACAAAGAAAACTTCGTTGGCGTTAGCCATCGCATTTCTGGCTATCCCTGTCGCTCGGGGAACCGGAACAACGGCTGAAGGTACGCTTAAGAAAGCAGGGGAGAAGGCGCAGACGGTTGTGAAACAAGCCGCTCAGAAGTCCGGTCAAAACGAGACCGCCGCCGCCGAGGCCGCGTTTCAAAAGCTTGCCAAGGAGGTCTATCCAAAGGCTCAGAAGGAGGGCGCTTTAATCATTTATTCAGTTTGGGACATAGATCACCTCCGCGCCATCACCGACGCATTTATGAAAAGGTACCCCGGGATCAAAGCTACCTACTGGCAGGGCAGAAATCCGGAAATCGTGACTCGTGTTTTGACAGAGTTTCAAGGTGGCCAAGCGAGCGTCGATATCATTCTTTCGGATAACGCGCCCCCTGTAGTGCGCGCCGCAGGTGCTATAGCCCCGTACGATACTGTCCAGAGAAATGTCCTGGTGATTCATGATCCAACGATGGCGACCGTCAGTTTGCAGATTCAAGCGCTGACCTACAACACGAAGAAGCTCAAACCTGCCGATCTACCCAAGAGCTGGGAAGATGTCGCCAATCCGAAATACAAAGGGATGGTGGCGCTCGACGATCCGATGAGGGCGGGCCCGCTCAGCTCAATGTTAGCCGGCCTTCGGGATCAGTGGAAAGACGAAAGAAGGTTTAACAACTTCGTCAAAGGCCTAAAGGCCCTGAGCGTGCCGGTGCATCAAAGCACGAGCGCTATGTTCAGGCTGGTCATCTCCGGCGAGTATGCCATCGCAATGCCAGCGCTTCTTCACGATGTCATGGAGGAAAAGGAAAAGGGGACACCCATCGATTATGTGAAAACAGTTCCGCCGATCGTTTTCCCGCGTCAAGCCGCGATCTATGCAAAGGCACCCAATCCCAATGCAGCAAAGTTATTCGCTGAGTGGGCGATTTCACAGGAGGGGCAGAAGGTCATTGACTCCGTAGGGAGGGAGTCTTCGCGAAAAGATTTCAAATCGAAAACATCACTGGAGTCGGCATTCCCAAAAGGCACCAAAGCCGTTCCCGTCACCGACAAGGCATTCCTCGAGGATCCAAAGAAGTGGTTGGACACCCACGTGAAACCGATTTGGGAAGGATAGGGATCAGCGCGGCAAAAGCTTCCTAACGCACGATCGCAGGGTGGGGGCTTCGGAATGGTGCACAAGCTCTCCCGAAGTCATCCTCACCCTACGGTTCAGGCGAACGGCGACATTACTACTCGTGCAGTCTAATTCTTTTGTCGAGATTATTTCACGTTTGTTTTGGTCTAACTACGCCGTGACTTGTTCTGAATGGGCGCCAGCCAACCCGCAACAGTACATTAATCCACGCTGCAAGACGGGCATGGTTTACCGGCCTGTGGAAAATGCCGCTTTCCTGTGCTACGTTCCAAGCCGGCGAGCGGGCATTTGAATCCTTCGCCCGCAGCGACGCATAATTCAATCTTTTAGCTTGACGAGCTTACGCCACCCTTGTTACGGAGAGATGGCCGAGTGGTCTAAGGCGCACGCCTGCTAAGCGTGTGTACCTCAAAAGGGTACCGAGGGTTCAAATCCCTCTCTCTCCGCCATTTCCCTTCGAAGTTTGGATCGTTTGCGCACTCTTTTATTACCTTTCATGGGTGCGTCACTCGGTACCTCTGCCGTGTAACATAATCCACTAAATACCCCGCCTCACTTCACCGGCCTGGTCCCTTTTCAGAGTTTTTCTTCTCCCCCCTCAGTGTTTTTCCAACCTATCTAAGGCTTTTACCTGATAGTCCAGCCTTCCCTCCGCCGTATTCTCCGCTTAAAATGAGGGCTCGAAAAGTGACGTAGGTGACGTAGCCCAGGGAGTTTCACAGGAGAATATGAATACAACGATCGTGATCATCAATGGCTTCGATACGAAGAGGAGTGGCCTTAGATCGAGATCATCCTTATGACTGTTTACTCCGAGCCTGAATTGGCGGAGGGCGGCCTTTGAGAAGGGGGCCAACGGTTTGCGCCGGTCCGGATAGGGTCGTTCTACTTGGGATTACACCCGAGGCACCGGAAGTGGAATACAGTTTGATTGAACCGGGCTCTCCCATCCATACCAGAAGCACTGGGACTCTCCACTGCGTGCACCGATTCTGGGAGAAGCCGGCATTCGCGCTTGCCCAGGCTCTCCTGGGACGGGGCTGCTTATGGAATAGTTTCGTGATGGCGGGGACGACTGCGGGTTTTCTTCGGTTGATTCGTCAAGCCGCCCCGACATTATACTTTGCCTTCGATGAGATGCGAACCGTTCTCGGGACGCCGCAATACAAGGCTTCCATGGAAAATCTTTATCGCCAACTTCCCTCGCTGAATTTTTCCAAGGAGGTCCTTGTCCCGCGCGGTGCTGACTTAGCGCTGCTGCCAGTAAGCGGAGTGACGCGGAGCGACTTAGGAACACCTCATCGCGTAGTTCATTCCCTGGCACGATACAGGACACAGAACGAAGGAGTCCGGCTCGAGGGATTGACCAATGTATGATCCGAAGAGGGATTAGAGATGACTCAGCGTTTCCTTTTTTGTCGCTGTTTTACATCAATGTCGATTTTTGTCCATTTTTGCTCAGTACGGCCCGGGAAAACCGTCTCTGCCGCCTATTATTACTCTTTGTTTACGAAATGTTAGGGCCAAACTGATAGCTGGCATGCTCATTGCCCGTTTAAGGATAGGCGCCGATGGCGAGTAATCACAAGGAAGTTAAGTTTCTATCTCTGGAGCATCTGCAGAGATTCTTCAGGTATCCAAACGAACTGCGCATGGACTTATCAAAAGGAAGCAAATGCCAGAAATCAAGGTCGCCGGCCAGTGGCCCATTCGAGAGACCGAATTCAAAAAATGGGTTGACGAGAATGATAAGCTGGTATCGGACTGAATTCGATCAAGCTGGAACTGATGCTCCGGCGTTGTCGCGGGGTAGAGTCTTGATCGCACAACTAAGAGCTCAAGCGGATTATCTCAGCAGGGCTTATGGGTTTATGACTCGACTATACCGCTCCAGTCTTCGCGCGCGTATCTTTCTTCTTGTTTTTCTCGCTCTGCTCCCTCCCTTCGCCTTGATTGTTTACAACGCCAGCGAACAAACCCATACGGCCATTGCAGAGGCTGAAAAAACCGCGCTGCGACTTGTCCGGCTTACTGCTCAAAACCAGGAGCAATCGATCGCTAACACCCACGGACTCTTTATCCTCCTGTCTCGCTTACCTCATATTTTGCTCAATTCTGCAACTTGCAACAGCCTGTTCGCCGATTTTCCGCGACGATATCCGGACTTCACCAACTTCGCGGTTATCACCCCAGAAGGTAACCTAACGTGTAGTTCCATTCCTGTCATCAAAGGAGTCAACTATGCTGACCGAGCTTGGTTCAAGAACGTGCTAATGAGCCGAGCGTTCACGGCCAGCGATTATCTGGTCGGCAAGATTACCAAAAAACCTAGCGTTGCCTTTGCCTTCCCCGTGCTCGATGCCGCCGGGAACGTGGCAGCCGTGATCGCCGCTTCCACGCAACTGCAGTGGCTTACTCGTCTCAGCAAGGAAACACAGTTGCCGGAGGGCTCGACCATCACGGTATTCGATGGGAATGGCACGATATTAGCCCGAGAGCCGGATTCCGACAAATGGATCGGCACCTCCCTCCCGCAAGGGGGTAATGTTAAGGAGATACTGAGAGAGAAATCTGAGGGGACAGTCGAAGCCATTGGACTAGACAGGGTCACACGACTCTACGCATTCAAACGTCTGGGTGAACGCGACGGGATCAAGAGCTGGTATATCTCCATCGGCATCCCCAAAGAGGCATACTATAGGTCCGCTCGGACCCTTTTGACGAAGAATCTCGCGTGGATGAGCCTCATTACGATTTTAGTTCTGGCGACGGCGTGGATAGGCGCCCATACGATGATTTTGCGGCGCATTCGCGCGCTTATCGCCGCCAGCAAAAAGTTGGGTAAAGGGGATCTTAATGTGCGCACGGAGCTGGGTCGTGAGGCGGACGAAATCGGCCAATTAGCCGATTCGTTCGATCAGATGGCCGAATCGCTCCAAGCACGAGAGGCGGCTAGGCAACAATCCGAACAAATGCGCGCTCGTTTGGCAGCCATCGTGGAGTCCTCCAACGATGCCATCATCGGCAGAACGCCGGATGGGATTATTAGGAGTTGGAACAAGGGAGCGGAAGAAATTTACGGCTACTCTGCCGACGAGGCGATAGGCCAACCCACGATCATGTTAATCCCTGCTGAACGAACGGGGGGCGTGCAGAAAAACTATGAAAGGATTCAACGGGGGGAACACATTGAGCCCTACGAGACGGTCCACGTGAGAAAAGACGGCAGGCGCATCGATGTTTCGGTCGCTGTGTCGCCCGTCAGAGACGAGAGCGGAAAGATAATCGGCTCGTCAGCGATTACGCGGGATATTACTGAGCACAAACGGGCAGAGAGGAAGTTCCGGTCACTGTTAGAGTCCGCTCCTGACGCCATGGTGATTATCAACAAGGAGGGCAAGATCGTCCTGATCAATGCGCAGACGGAAAAACTTTTCGGCTACCAGCGCGAGGAGTTGTTAGGACAGTTGGTAGAGGTCTTGGTGCCGGCGCGCTTCCAAGATAAACATACGGGTCACCGCAGCCGTTGCCTCGGTGATGACAAGGTTCGATCCATGGCTTCAGGCCTGGATCTTTACGGCCGGCGAAAAGACGGCAGTGAGTTCCCGGTGGAGATAAGCCTAAGCCCTCTCGAAATTGACGCGGGCATTCTGATCGCAAGTGCTATCCGCGATATCAGTGAACGCAAGCGGGTAGAGGACAGACTAAAAGCCCTGTATGACATCAACCTGGCGATGACCTCGACTTTGGATCTCTCGGCGGTTTTGCAAATTTTGCTCGAAAAGATCGATATTCTCCTACCGTATGCAGCGGCCCATATCAGGCTATTCAACTCTACTGGGAGATTGGAGAAGTTGGTCTGTCGCAACATTGACGAAGCGCGATGGAGAGCCGCACCCGATACAATCAACACTTCGATTTACCGGATGATCCTGGAATCCGAGAAGCCCCTAGTCATTTGCGATATCCAGCAAGACGAACGCTTTTCGCGCAAGGATTTTTACGGCCAACAAGGAATGGTGTCTTATCTTGGAATGCCGCTGATCTCCAGGGGAAAAGTTATCGGAGTACTTTCCCTGTTTACTAAGGAGAAACATCAGGCTACGAATGAGGAGATTACGTTTGTTGAGACCTTAGCCGAGCAAGCAAGCATCGTCATTCATAACTCCCAGCTTTACGAGCAGATCAAATCGAAGTCGCAGAATCTCCTGGATAGTGAACAGCAGATCCGGGCACTGGCGAGCGGCCTGATTTACGCCCAGGATGAAGAAGCCAAACGGATCGCCCGTGTGCTCCACGACGAATCGGGGCAGTTGCTGGCCGCTGTCTATATCACCGTGGATCAGATCGCCAAGCGGCTACCGGCGCCAGCCACAGCGCAACTTGAAAAAGTTAAAAGACTTCTGGATCAAGTGGAAGATCGGCTACGTGATCTCTCTCACGAGCTGCACTCGACAATCCTCGACGATCTCGGCCTTTTGCCCAGCCTCGTGTTCCTGACGCGGCAGATCTCGAAACGAACCGGTATCAAGATCAAACTCGAGGGATCCATCGACAAGCGTCTTTCACCCTTATTGGAGTTATCACTCTACCGCTGCTTCCAGCAGGCCTTGAACAACATAGTGCGACACGCCCATGCCACCAAGGTTCGCATTCGAATGCTGGAAAACGAAAACCTAATTCAGTGCTCCATCCAGGATTATGGCGTCGGCTTTGACGTTAGAGCAGTTTTAAAGAGAGCGGGAAAGCGCGGAGCGGGTTTGGGTTTAAGCGGAATGCGGGAGCGCGTGGAGGCCATAGACGGGACACTTCAAATTCTATCGGTGCCGGGAAGCGGCACCGAGCTGCTTATTACAATTCCACAGGAGAAAATAAATGGCTCAACGAGTGCTTCTTGCTGATGACCACGTCGTCGTTCGAGAAGGTTTGAAAAATCTTCTCGTAGAGGAGGGTCTTGAAGTCGTCGGAGAGGTTCCCAATGGCCGGGCAGCAGTTGATCTGGCCAAAAAACTCCATCCCGATGTAGCTGTCCTCGACTTTGCCATGCCTCTGTTGAACGGCATTGATGCGGCCCGCGAGATCCATATCGCCTTGCCACGAACAAAGACTATTCTTCTTACGATGTATAAAGAAGAACAATATATTCTTGCGGCACTGCGCGCGGGGATCAACGCTTATGTGCTAAAAACCCAGTCCGCAGTGGACCTCGTCCAGGCGATCCGATCAAGTCTTCAAGGAGAGACTTATCTGAGCCCCGGCATCTCTGACAGCGTTGTGAACGCCGCGCTGGCGGGCGACACTTTCGATCTGGACCCCTTGACTCCGAGGGAAAGGGAAGTGATGCAGCTCATCGCCGAAGGACAAAGCAACAAGGAAGTCGCTCAACAGCTTGACTTGAGCGTCAAAACGGTCGAGTCCCACAGAAGAAATCTGATGGTGAAGCTCGACATCCACGAGACCGCCGGTATTGTCCGCCACGCAGTGAAGTTAGGTCTTATCCAACCGTAACCACACCCCTACCTGCCTCTTTCAGATCTTTTCACAGCCGATCTAAGGTATCGACCCGGTACTCCGAATTTGGCTCTCGCCTTATGCTACTGAGACCAAAAAAAGACCGACGCCTGTATCACTGAATCTAATGAAGGAGGCACGAGATGAGCGCACCCATCTTAGCTGGTGATGATGATCGAAGCTTCCCCGGCGTGCTGCAAAGTTGTTCGAAGCAAGAGCCATATACAAGTATAGACTACTCCCAAACACTGCGTGTGATCGGCCAAGTGCTGGAATCATTAAAGCCCGAGGCCTTCGACACTGTCTGCTACCATAGCTGTTATTTGGTTCGGTGTCGGACGACGCAAACGGAGAAAAAACTTAGAGACCTGGCAAGAATTCTGCGGGTATGGAAAGATGAAAATCCCCGGCCTGCTGGTTTCGGCGAGCGGCCCTCTATGAATTTGGAACTGCTGTACACTCTTAAGGACATTCAGCTCCTGGAAGAACAGGGCAAAAGCCGACAGCGCGATCCCCGTGGTATACCGGACCCATTTAGCCTATCAAATATCTTGCGCGCCGTCGGTTGGTTCCTCAACCGCGAAAGCGGTTGCCGCTTGCTCTTAGTTTCCAGCCACGGGCATCAAATTGTGGTTGTGTACGAGACAGCCCAGGGTGTTCGTAGGGCGGATGAATATACAACGTTCACACTTTATGATTTTTGGGTGAAAATGTACGTAAAGAAAATGCGACGGTTTCAACCGATCCCAGGGTAAGAGTTTGTCTGGAGTTCCCCATGCCGCTTTCAGGTTTCAGGTGTGTGCGCGCGACTTCAATCACTGACTGCTGACGCTTCATCACTGATCGTTACCCCACCCCCCTCAGGGATTGTCCCGGTCAATATAGGGTATCAACCTGATTCCTCTGTGTCTCGCTGCGACCTATATACAGAGCTAGATCATGGCGAGGCTTGGGCGTGACCTAGCTGAGCCGAGCTTAACGCAAGGGACGGACAATGAAGCATGACGTGATCGATGATTTTAGCAACCCGACAGCTTGTCAGTCGAGAGTTGTTTCTCTAGCGAATATGGTCAAGACGATGCCTCAGCAGCACGAAATTATCCAGCTACGGTCAAACATAGGTGCATCCCATGGCGTCGAGGAAATGGTAAGCAGCTCTCCGCTAATGGTTTGCGTTCGCGATCTCATCCGTCAGGCGGCACCGAGCGACGTCACGGTGCTAATTAGGGGAGAAAGCGGCGCTGGTAAAGAGCTGGTGGCTCGAGCGCTCCATCGCGGTAGTCCTCGAGCCAGTAAACCTTTTGTCGATGTGAACTGTGCGGCATTAACAGAGACGCTGATCGAAAGCGAGATCTTCGGTTACGAGAGAGGTGCGTTCACGGGCGCGATCTCTCGGCACCGTGGCAAGTTCGAGCAAGCCCACGGGGGAACAATCTTTCTCGATGAAATCGGCGACCTACCGTTGGCAACTCAAGCTAAGATGCTGCGCGTCCTGGAAGAGCGTTCCTTTCAACGCATCGCAGGCGAAGAGAATGTCAACGTGGATGTGCGGGTCATCTGCGCCACGAACCATAGCCTCGAGGACGCCCTTCGTAAGGGCTTTTTCCGGATGGACCTCCTTTACCGGATCAATATCTTGGTCATAGAAGTCCCGCCGTTACGGGAACGACCTGCCGATATTCCAGAACTGGCCCAGCACTTTCTCGCTATGGGAATTTCCTTGCGCAAACATAGCGCGCAACGGATCTCCGAGGCAGCTCTAATGGCGCTTCGCGCGCACGACTGGCCGGGCAACGTTCGCGAACTTAAGAACGCGATTGAGCGCGCGGTGATTGTGTGCGATGAGGAGGAAATTCAACCCGTCCACCTACCGCCCGCGGTGATTTGCCCCTCGGGGCCGACTTCCCATCGAGCGAGCGATACGATCGGAGCCCGAAGCCTCGTCGAGATCGTGGCTGGATTCGAGCGGGCCATGATTCTTCACGCATTGGAAAAAAACGACAGGCACAAGTCCCGCACAGCCGCCGCTCTCAAAGTTACACGGCGCATCCTTGGTTACAAAATGAAAACGCTGGGAATTGACTAGACGCTGCGCAATCCTGCCGTATCCACTGCATCCAGCCATTCAGCCAGGCGTTTCCCTCGTCAATCTAAGGTGTCTACTCGATTTCCTCAACCGTCCTCCCAACTTATACTCTTTCCCTAAGGGCGAGACTTCGGCTCGACAGATCAGAGTCAATAGGATCGTGAAGCCATAAGGATGAGCAAAATATCGGCAACCCTATTAGGAGGCATGCGATGATTACCAACGGGGCGAAGCGTAATTTGAACCCTACCGTCTCACCAACGGCCGGAGCGATAGCAAAAGCGGGCACCAACGGAAAAACTTATCTTCTCAATCATCTGCTGAAGGAGTCTCTATTCAATCGTAATCGGGAGTTGAATAAACTTCATAGAATCTATGATTTGATGTTTACGCCTTTTTGGCTTCGACCCTGGATGGTGCTCGCTAATGACGGCACCAACGCCGGGGTAAACGGGATGCAGCCACATCATCCGCAAAACCTTAATGCCGCGCAGTGCAAATGCTCGCCTGCGGTTGAACCTATTTCGTTTGCGGTCTTGGAACTCAAGACGATAATGGCTGTCCTGTTAGAAAGACTTCATCTGTTTGTGACCTATCGTGCTGCCCTGATCCGATTGGGGAACGGTAGCAACACGCGATCGCTAGCTACCGTAGCGTGCCGGGTTTGGCACAGCGAAATTTGCGACAAACGCACTGCGCAAAGCTACGAGCTTCTCGCCGACGCCGAATTGAAACGTAGTTCCGATTTCCCGATGGAAAATGTCCAAAGAAGTGAAAATGCGCGCGGCTCCGCATTCCTACAAATGGACGCGCTGCATAATCATGTAGGAATGCCGTTAATTGTCGACGGACAACTCTTGGGAGTCCTCTCCATCTTTTTTCAAGCTAATACGTCACTGGGGCATCGGAAGATGAAACTGCTAAAGCTTCTCGCGGCCCAAGCCTCCTCCGTTATTCAAAGCTCTCTGACTTATGAAGGATTGCAAAAGCACTTATTGGAGATCGCCCAAGGCAGAGAGGACAGCGGGCCCCGGTCAATGCTCTCTCACCGGTTCGAGTCACAGCTCAAGAGGAAACAAACTCGGACGCTTCGAAAGGCAAAGTTGGAGAGTAACCGGTCCGTTGAAATCGTTTCCTAAAGCCATTGTACAAGTTTCGTCATAAAAATAGGCTATTCAGGGTTTCCTGTGAAGAAGGATTCACCACAAAGACCCAACGCGGCTGAGCCGCAACTAAAAAGAAAAAATAGACTTTACCACTGAGACACGGAGTTCGCAGAGTTCGGAGTATTTTTTAATCAAAACCTCTTCGCTCCGCGCCCTCCGCGCCTCGGCGGGGCAATCTCCGAGTCCTGCTCACACGGAAGCCTGAAGACCCTAAAAAGAAGACGAACGGCGATGAAATTCCAAATCAAAGCGACGCGCAAGCGGTCGTTTGTTGTTTTTCTTATTGATCTGAAGCGAGTTTTGGTGTGCCCAAAATTGCCCATTTTATTCATTAGCTGTCAACGAATGACTCAACTGTACGCTCGCTAAATCGGAGTGACTTTAAGTGGCAAAGAATGATCACACAACGCAATGACGGACCGCAATGAAGATGATCTAAAGTTTTTAACCCTCGGCGAAGCGGCGGACCTCCTCCGAGTGTCGAGACGCTCGATCGTGCGGGTGTTAAAACGCAATAAAATCTCGGCATTCAAGATCGGCGGACAATGGCGAATCCCGGAAGGACGATTCCGGCAATGGGTCCACGAAGAGCAAAACCGAGTCATAAATGGGTGACCGGTAAATCGGAAGGTAAAGCCTTTCTGCGGTGAAATAGGCTTTTGAAACAGGCAAGGAAACATTGTTCTTGAACAACGCAATTCAGCTACTTGTTTGTAGTCTGGACGATGGCAGGTACGCATTGCGCCTTGCTGCCGTTGAAAGGATCGTCCGCGCGGTTGAAGTCACGGCTGTGCCAAACGCGCCGGAAGTTGTGCTCGGTGTCATCAACGTAAAGGGACGAATCGTTCCGGTTTTCAATATTCGACGGCGCTTCAAGATCAAGGAACGAGATGTAGAACTCCCAGATCAATTCATCATCGCTACCGCCGGAAAACGGGTCGTTGCTCTCGTTGTCGATGCGGTCTTGGGCCTCATTGAACGATCCGATAAAGAGATCGTAACACCCGAAACCATTCTATCGGACATGGAGTACGTGGAAGGGGTAACGAAATACGAGGACGGAATCGTCTTCATTCACGACCTCGGCGGATTTCTGTCCCTTGGCGAAGAAAAACAATTGGACCAAGCACTGAAGGTTACCCAGAGCCGCGCCGCCGATGTTTAGTTACTCGCTCTGCAATCTTAGCAGCTATGTCGCCGGCCGGATGGGGCTCCACTTTCCTCGAGAGCGCTGGCACGATTTAATGCGCGGGATCGAGGCGGCAGCTCCAGAGCTTGGCTTCGACAGTAAGGAACGCTGTATTGAATGGCTTCTCTCATCTCCGCTGCGAAAGGATCAGATCGAGATTTTGGCGGGTTATCTTACGGTGGGCGAGACCTATTTTTTTCGCGACAAGCACACCTTCGACGCGCTGGAGCAAACGATACTGCCTGAGTTGATCCGCCAGCGTCGTGATCAGGGTCAGAGAGTGAGAATCTGGAGCGCTGGCTGCTGCACCGGCGAAGAAGCGTACTCGATCGCTATACAGCTAAGCCAATGTCTTCCCGACCTTGCGGCGTGGAATATCACAATTTTGGCAACCGACATCAATCCCCAGTTTTTGCAAAGAGCATCCGCCGGAATTTACAGCGAATGGTCATTTCGCAACACCCCGTCATGGGTCAAAGGGAGGTATTTTCGCAAAATTAACGAAGGCCGCTACGAGATTCTCCCCCGTTTCAAAAAGATGGTGACCTTCGCTTACCTGAATCTGGCGGAAGATACCTATCCTTCCATCTGCAATAACACCAGTGCCATGGACATCATCCTTTGCCGCAATGTGTTGATGTATTTTTCTCCCGCACAGGTAAAAAAGGTGAACCAAAACTTTTACCGCGCTCTCGTTCCGCAGGGTTGCCTCATCGTAAGTGCAGTGGAAACATCCCACATCCTGTTCAATGAGTTTTCGACGGTCAGATTGTCCGGTGCGATAGTTTACAAAAAAACCGGCGCAGCGGCGACACCGGCGCAGTTCGATGGGTCGGCACCTTGCGGCGACATCCGGGACTCATGCTGGATGACGCAGTTCATGACAGTCGAGGCATCGCCTCGAGCTACGTTGGCGCCCGAGCCGGAACCTGTGGCCGGTTTAGATAACGCCGCCTCCCTCGTTCTAGTAGAACATCCAAGCAAACTAGAGAGCCCGTCAGATCGGTACGAGACGGCGGCCGAACTGAGCCGCGAGGGGCGCTATGGGGAATCGGCGGAGGTGCTCGTTTCAATCTTAGGCGGGATACCCGAAAACCCCAGGGCGATGGTTCTTTTAGCGAAAGTTTACGCCAATCAGGGAAGGCTCGATGAGGCAGCAGAGTGGTGTTGGAAAGCCATTGCCGAGGAGAAGCTCGATCCTGAGGTCCATTATCTATTGGCAACCATTCTCCTGGAGCAGGCCAAAAACCACGAAGCAACGCGCTGTTTGAAGCGGGCCATTTACCTCGATCAAAACTTTGTCCTCGCGCATTTCACGCTGGGAAATCTCTATTTGCACCAGAAGTATTACAAAGCTTCGAGAAAACACTTTGAAAATGCACTCACTATTCTGCGGACCTGCGGGCAAGAACAGGTGCTTCTGGAAAGTGAAGGAATAACCGCCGGGAGGTTGATAGAAATTCTAGAGACCCTGGCCAACCAGAAGCCATTAAGATGATGAATATGAATTGGAAGAGACTTTGCCGTGCAAGAGTGTAACTGGGTATGGAAATAAAAAAACCAGATCATCCATTGAATTTCCAACAAGCGCAAACCCAGGGAGCCGCGATTTCGGCGGATCAGGAAACAAGAAAAATCCTGAAGGCGAGAGCGAGGGCCCTAGCTCAGGAAGGCGACAGTGAGGCAACGGATCGGCAGTATATCGAAGTTCTAGAGTTTCTTGTCTCAACGGAAAGGTATGGCATCGAGTCCTCTTACGTCCGGGAAGTTTATCCACTAAAAGAACTGACCCCCCTGCCGTGCACGCCCTCTTTTGTCCTAGGTGTCGTGAACGTCCGGGGGCAGATCCTTTCGGTGATCGACATCAAAAAGTTTTTTGATCTCCCCGAAAAAGGGCTGTCTAACCTCACTAAGGTTATCCTCCTCCGCGCCGACAAAATGGAGTTCGGTATTCTGGCAGACGCTATCCTAAGCGTGAAACGGGTATCAATCAGTGATATCCAGCCAGCGCTTCCCACGCTCACGGGCGCCCGAGAAAAATATCTTATCGGTATCACTAAAGAGCAAGTCATTATTTTGGATGCCAAGAAGCTTTTAACGGACAAGAGCATCATCGTGCATGAAGAAATGCCGGGGTAGCCCATGGACAATAAAACCTCAGAGGTCTCGATCAACTCGGTCCAGCATTTCTCCAATTCCCCGGGAACGGGCCGCCCTTTCAATAGAGGATGAGGAGAGAACCCCCATGACCATCGGCAAAAAGATCATCGGCGGATACGTAGTCGTGCTCGTGATCCTGGTTATTGTGACCGCAGCCGCTCTGTACATCTTTAGAACGACCGAAGGAGCCTACACGGAGTTCCTCGATGTGGAAACGCAGGCCGTTCTTACGGCTGCGGAACTCAAACTGGAAGCGAGAGATCAGACGGCTCAGTTGCGCGGTTTACTGCTCTACCCCGAACAGGAAAGCAGACTGTTGAAAGAGCTAAGGGAAAGTCACCGGCAGTTCGACACGTTAGTTGAAAAACTGCGGACTCTTTCTCGCTCGGAGAGCGCCCGCCCCATCTTGGCTGCGATTGAGGAAATTCAAAGAAAATATAAAGAGAGCCAGGAAAGTATTTTTGCACTTCTAGGGCAGGGGAAACCCAGCCAGGCGGTTGCTTTAAGTGAAAAAGAGACGCTTCCCCTCGCGGTTAAATTGCGAGACCAATGCGATCAATATATTGAATTTCAGCAGAAGCGTCTCGCTGAGGGACGCAACGACCTCTCAAAAATGCTCAGTCGTTTTTCTCTTTTACTGGTTACGGTCTCTCTACTCGCCATTATTGCTGGTCTCACCCTTGGTTTTTACCTTACGAGGTCAATCACGCGACAAATGCGTGAAGCGATCGCTCGGCTCTCTTCTTCCTCGGCAGAGATACTAGCGATGACGACGCAGGTAGCCTCTGGGGCGGCGGAGACGGCGACAGCGGTGAGCGAGACCACGACGACCGTGGAAGAGGTGAAACAGACGGCTCAGGTCTCCAGTCAAAAAGCCAAGTATGTTTCTGAGACGGCGCAGAAGTCAGCTCAGGTTTCGCAGGCCGGTAAGAAGTCGGTGAACGAAACTGTCGAGGGGATGAACCGTATCGGGGATCAGATGGAGTCGATTGCCGAGAGCATCGTGCAACTGAGCGAGCAGAGCCAGGCCATCGGGGAGATCATCGCCACCGTCAACGACCTTGCTGAACAGTCCAATCTTTTAGCAGTCAATGCTGCCATTGAAGCAGCCAAGGCGGGGGAACAGGGGAAAGGCTTCGCCGTGGTAGCCCAGGAGGTCAGGAGCCTGGCAGAGCAATCGAAGCAGGCAACCACTCAGGTGCGGACCATCTTAAGCGACATCCAAAAAGCCACCAGTGCAGCGGTGATGGCTACGGAGCGAGGGAGCAAGGCGGTAGAGGCGGGTGTGAAGCAATCCACGGAAGCGGGAGAGTCTATTCGGGTGCTGACGGACAGTATCACCGAGGCGGCGCAGGCCGCGACTCAGATTGCCGCCTCTAGCCAGCAGCAATTAGCAGGGATGGATCAAGTGGCCATGGCCATGGAGAACATTAAACAGGCGAGCGCGCAAAACGTGGCTGGGACTAAACAAGCGGAGACCGCAGCGCAAACCCTCAACGAG
>JBGPIK010000002.1:0-58313 GCA_041484845.1 Binatia bacterium
CGCCAGAGCCTGGTTGCCGTCGATGCGCTTGCGGCAGGCCGCGGTGAGCGCCGGGATCGTGAGCACGCTGTCGCCCAGCACGCGGTGGTCCCAGTTGTGGTGCTTATTGTAATCGGTCGCCCACTTGCTGATTTCGATATCGGCCAAACCGATGTCGATCCATTTGCAATCCGGCGTCGTCACCACCGTAATTTCCCGGGTCTGGGTGTTAAGTTTGTGCGAGCCGCGGGTCCAATCGACTACGTCCAGCGCGGCAACCAGATCGACGCCTTTGAAAGCATCGTTATGAAAGCTCACGCTCAACGGATGACGATTGGGAAAGCCGAGGCGCTTGTTAATATCGAAAACCGAAGCGCCGACAGCCTCAGCAAGTTCTACCGTGGGTTCAAATCCAATCGGCATACGCGCGGCATATTCAGTCAGCAGGAGCGGATTGTCCGCAGCGAGCAACATATCGGCAGCCTTTTCAATCGCCTCTCGCTCGGGCGCGATGCGTGAGGGAACTTTGACGGTAAAATTCGGCACGGGCACGTCTTCTGTTAACGGCGCTTCCTGCATCGCCGAGTCGTAGACCATGTAGATCGGTCCCTGCGGCTCGCTCATCATGATCGAGTAGGCGCGCGCAAAGGAATCCGGTACGCCGTGGATGCTGCCCGGTTGATAATCCCACTTGGTAAAGCCGCGGACGACATCGCCTTGGGCGAAGGCGGTATGAATCCAATCGATAAAAGGGCGGCGTAGCTTCTCGTCCATCGGCCCGGTGGCGCCAATGATAAAGACCGGGGAACGGTCGATATAGGCGTAGTAGATTCCCATGGGCGCGTGCAGGAGTCCGACGACGTTATGCACAATCGCAATCATGGGCTTGCCGCTGGCCTTCGCGTATCCATGCGCGATTTGCACCGCGATCTTTTCATGGTTGCAGAGCAGCATCGGCGGATTGTTCTCGCCGTAATTGACCAGTGAATCGTGCAGCCCACGGTAGCTGGCGCCCGGGTTGAGCGCAATATACGGAAACCCGTATTGTTTGATCAGATCGACGATCACGTCCGATTGCCATCGCTGATGGGATTTTTTGATGCTGCTATTGTCTTCCTTCTTTGCTAAATCACTCATGCATGACTCCTCCTTGCTTGATGACCATACCGGCTGAGGGACAGGCGGGTTTGTCGTCGCCGATAAACCGGAACAGGCGCTAATCCCTACCCGGTCTTCTTATCCCAGAATACATCTGTAGTCACGTGCATCGGCTTAGCGAAAAATTCGTTGTTGTCAGGGCAGGGATGATTCCGCCAAGGACCGCTGCGTGGCTCAAGGGCTCAGGGCCGGAGCGTAACAATGAAAATTGAGCATAACGCAACGGCTATGACGCAACATTCGGAATCAATATGGGACGAAAAAAACGGCAGCCGGGCGGGTCCGGCAATCGCAGCGGCGGCGATAACTGAAGCCGTTCAAGCGCAAGCAACTCAGCCGGGTTCAAGTTTTGCGGCCATAGGTTCGCGCTAATCATTGCCACGCATCATTGATCAGTTCCATCAGCTTTGCCGCATCACCCAAGTGAGGCACCGACCACGCGGCCTCGATCAACAGCGATTGTCTCTTATCATCCAACACGCCTTCGCAGCAGGAGCGCACCTTGGCTTGGAGATCGGCGTCGCTCAGCGGGTTCTCCGGTCCGCCCCGATAGCGCTCATCCGCCCAGCCTTCGACGGTGCGGCCGTCTTTCAATAGAATGACGATGCGCGAGCGCATTTTGTCAAAACCCATGCTTTCGATCTCCGGATCAAACTCAGTCGAAATGCGCCGCTGCATAGCTTGCATAGCAGGGGAACCCACGAACGCGTCGGAGAACTCGCGTTTGCCGGCTTTGCGCGCGAGCGCGATCATGGCAAGCGCCGCGGGTAGCGAAAACTTTGCTTGCAGATGATTGGCGGCGATGGGATAGCGAATCGGGTTGAGAATGTTCGAGCCCGCATACACTTTAACTGCTTCAATTTCATCCGGCTTCACGCGATGCTCGATCACGAGTTTCAGCATCAAGTCGATGGTCGGATGCGTCAGCACGCCGCACGGATACGGTTTGATCGACACGCCCGGCTCGACGATGCTCCACGTTTTACCGAAGCCCTGGGAAACTTTATCGGCGCTGACGCCGCCGCCGTGCACGGCATAGAAACCCCAAGGACCATCCAATGCATTTGGGTCCGCAGTGAAGCCCCGCGCGGCCAACAGCGCCGCGGTAACGCCATTTTCCGCCGCGCGGCCAACATGGAGCGGCTTAGTCATCGTGCCGAAGTTGCAGCGAATGCCGGCGGCCAAACTGGCGGCGATGCCGAAACCGCTACGCAGATTGTCGCCCTTCAAAGCCAGCAGCTTCGCGGCAGTTGCATAGGCGCCGAACGTTCCCACCGTGCCGCTCGAATGCATGCCGCGCAGGTAGTGCTGCGGCAGCATCCATTCGGAAATTTTGCACTCCACCTCAAAGCCGCTGAGAAAAGCGAGCATAAAAGTCTTGCCATCAACCCCGCCGAGTTTCTGAGCCATCACCAACGCGCTGGTGAGCGGTGGAATTGTCGGGTGAGTTAACAGCCCGTAGACGTGAGCGGGATCGCGGCTTACCTGGCTGTCATCCCAATCATGGGCGTGGCCCGCCGTGCCAAGCACGCGGGCCGCCACGGGTGCCGGCACCTTCGCATTGCCGCCCCGCAACAAGAGCGCATCAGGGCGGCCACCCATCTCTGCCGCTTCGGCGACAAGCAGCTCTACGGAATGCTCTTCCGATCCCGCAACGAACAAGCCGAGTCCGTCGAGCAAACAGCGCGTGCCGATACGAATCGCCTCGGTGGGAAGCGCGTTGAAGCTTATCCGTTCAATGAATTCGGCGGCGACAGCCGTTGTTTGTAATTTGTGCGGAATGTTTGCATGGGCGTTTAAATCAGTCGTCATGGTTCCACCTCGAATCACATTTGAATACTGGGAATACAATAAAGCATTTACTCGAGGTTATAAGCTCGCGCAACGTGTAATCCTCACAGTTATCCGGTTGTTGCAGAGTGTCACGGACTCTAGGAGAGGGCATTGGGGAAAAGCTATCAAACCGATCACTCAATCGCGCAAGAAAGAAGGTCCAAAGCGGGAGAGGATAGCCTCTTTGCTGTCTTACTCGGCCTCGGATACGGGTGTGCAATTCGAAACGTTAACGAGGGTGATGGGATGGTAGGCCATTAGAGCGGAGGCGTTTCGTTTGTCGATGTAATCCTGATTGTTCAAGCTGAATATTGACATAGTCCGTTCCACGGCATGGAAGCGAGTGTCTTTGATCGAATCGCCGCTTGTTTAACAACGCATTAATGCTTGCGCGTTGCGGCGTAAATCGCGGTTGCCGTGCCGCCGGGTTACGCGGCGCCGATCGTGACCGGGTTGCGACGAACACTTCCTGGCAATTCATTGTCTCGCCATGCTCATGATGACCCCCTCGTTGGTGAACAGCCAACGTCGCAGCCAAATTTCAAGGGTGCTCGGCTGCTGTTGTTTAAGTGCCTGGAAGAACACATGCCACGGAATGACTGCAAATTTCATTGTCTAACTCCGTTTGGTTAATGGATCTTCCTGTCGTGCGTCTCGAGATGCGCTTTCAGATAGCTCAAAGAATAGATTCGCGCGCCGCAACGTTTACAGATCGAAGCTCTTTGTTTGGTTGTTCGCACTGGCACCTTCTTGAACATTGTGGCAATCAGCATTTTCATAATTCGCTCCTTGAAGTTATTTGCTGTTCCCGGGAAGGAGCAATGCTGGTGCCAAGTCCTTTAACGCGCCAAAAGAAGGAAAAAGTGCTGAAAATTCAGTTAGCTTAAAGCCGCCGTGCGCGGAGTCTTAAAACACAAACCCAGCACGACTTATCGACTAAGGTTGTGCTCAATTGCTCAAGTTTGTACATATTAACGACTCCGTTATCTCCAAATCGCTCAAAACTGCTCTTGTTTACTTCATATTCCGATCACTCGAGTTTCGACTCTTTTCATGCCTTTCCGGAAAAAACGCGTTCTGTTATAGATTAGAAATAGGTTGAACATAGAAAGGGCCGGGTATGGATAAGATCAGCAGGCTGATTGATCTGGGATTGCGCTACGTTTTTGAACCGGGTCTTAATTGGGTGCTTGACCATCCGATTATTTCGTTGCTCGTCGTCGTCGGCCTGGTGTACTGGTCCGCGCGCGGATACAGGATGCTGTGATCCTTAGAGCGTCCTGCGCTCCATCGGGAAGCATCATACACGTAACGCCGTTGTTTGCCTTGAATCGTATCTCGTAGTGGAAGCAAGCCATGTGGATAATGCTAAGAAGGAGTTGAGCTATGCCCCTAGTTGCTGCGCTGGCGGCGAGTCATGCGCCGAACATTCTGCTAGAACCCGGTGCCGGGTGGGAAGATTTTATGAAGCTTCATTACAGCATGGCGCCGCGGGGTTCGGGTTCCAACCCCACTGTTGAGCAGCAGACTCAGTTGAGAAGAGACGCTGAGGCGGCGTTCTCTGTGCTGCGCGCCGACATGGAAGAGGCGAAGCCGGACGTGCTCATCGTCGTGGCGAACGATCAGTTCGTGAATTTTTTTTGGAATAACATTCCGACCTTCATGGTTACTCTTGCCGACGAAGTTAAGGGACAGTTCACTCACCACAAGTTTCATTATAAGAATCACAAGGAACTCGGACGCGCGATCGTGCGCGCCGGTATGGAGAAAGGCATTGATTTTTCCTTCGGCGAATATGTCGAGCTACAGCACACCCAAACGGTGCCGCTCTATTTTATTTTGCGCGAGCCGCGAATTCCAATTCTGCCCATTTACGTGAACACCTGGGTTGATCCGGCGCCGACGCCGCGCCGTTGTTACCAAGTCGGAGAATTGCTCCGAACGGTCGCGGATAACGCGCGCGAACGCATCGCTGTGCTGGGTACCGGCGGCCTCTCTCATTATCCCGGTTCGCCGCGGATCGGTGAAATCGACACGCGATTCGATCACCAGCTGCTGCAAGTCATGCGTGCGGGCAAAGGACGCAGCTTGACAGAGTATTCGGTTGAAGATCTTCTCGAAGCGGGGAATACCGAGTTTCTCAACTGGATGGTCGTCCTGGGCGCCGTGGGCGAGGCCAGAGCATCTTACACATCTTACATGCCGGACTTGGTCGCCACGGGATGGGGATTCGCGAGTTGGAAACTCGGCTAGTTCCGCCTCGACACTGCACTGTTTACAATCCGAGGGAGGAGCCGTTCGGTTGAGTTCATGACGAAGCCTGGAGGGAGTGGAGCCGCCTTGTGCATGAAAGAGCGAAGGGACAAGCTTTGCGGTAGCAGCCGATGGGCCTGTGGCTCCAACGCGCCCTCACCAGCCCCATGCGGGCTAATTCCAATAGTCCGGGCCAGGCAGCACCTGCACCGTTCTACGTCTGCGACCTCCAGGCTTGCCCCTTCGCTCCGAGCATTGGACGAATCCGGGCTAGGGAGATTTGTCGCGATGCGAGTGGCACGAACTGGAAATTTTGATCTGGAAAATTGATGCCGCGCCGGAGGAGCTTATGAGCTGCTATCATCTGAGCCGTTTTCTTTTCGATCTGAAGATGAATAACGAGTTCGTCCAAGAGGCGTCGACGGATCTCGACGCGGCCATGCGGGATTATGACTTGAGTGGTGAGGAGAGAGAGGCTCTGAGGTCCGGCGATCCGCGCAAACTGCGCCAGCTTGGCGTTCACGGCATGCTTTGTCTTTACGTCAAGCGTCTCAGTCCTGAATTTCGCGACAACATTTACTGGACGCAGAAGTAAGTTTTTCTCTGCCGTTAATTTCGACGAGGCATCGCGCGCACTGGGATGCGCGATGTTTCGTGCGCCGTGTGTTGCAGTTTTATAAATTTGTTAAACTGATTTTGACCCACGGTAGGGGGTCTGCTACTATCCGAAAAATCGCAAGCTTCAGGGGGAATTGGAATGGATCTTAGTCTACGGGGCAAGGTAGCGTTAGTCGCCGGTGCGAGCCAGGGAATGGGACGGGCCGCCGCCTTGGGTTTCGCTCGCGAAGGCGCAAAGGTCGGGATCTGCGCGCGCGGGGAAGCGACGCTCAACGAAGCCGCCGAGATGATTCGCAAAGAGACCGGTGTGGAAGTGTTAGCGATGGCTGCGGACATGAGCAAAGCGGAAGACGTTCGGCGCTTCGTGAACGAAACGGCAGAGCAATTCGGTCGACTCGACGTCATCGTGAACAATGCCGGCGGCCCGCCGCCGGGTGAGTTCATGAACTTCACCGATGAGGACTGGCACAACGCTTTTGACTTGAGTTTCATGAGCACGATGCGCATGACTCGGGAGGCGGTGCCGCACATGCGCAAAGCGGGCGGAGGGCGCGTCATCAATATTACCTCTTATTCCGTCAAGGAGCCCATTGCCGGACTGGTCCTTTCTAACGCGATCCGCAGCGCCGTCATTGGACTAGCGAAGACCCTCTCACGCGAGCTTGCGCGGTATAACATTTTGGTCAATAACGTTTGCCCGGGCCGAATCGACACGGAACGGGCGCAAAAGCTTAATAAGGCGCGCGCCGAGCGATTGAAGAAACCGGTCGAGGAGATCAACAAAGAAATGGCGGCGGAAGTACCGTTGGGTCGCTACGGGACTGCGGAAGAAACCGCCGACCTGATTGTTTTTCTCGGCTCGGGGCGAGCGAGTTACATCACCGGCACGACGATTCAAATCGACGGCGGCTTAGTGCGGGGGATTCAATAATGGTACATTTCGTCATTCAGTGGGACCTGCCGGATCAAAAAGCAAATTTGACTGTCTATGCAAACAAAGCCAAAAATGATTGGCTGCCGACGACGCTTTCTTATCATGGCGTAATCGAGATTCGCAATTACCGCAATCCGCTGGAAATTTCCCCGCACGTCGCGATCACCATTGATTTCGAAAGCCTGGACGATTGGCGCGCCTACATCGACTCGCAGGACTACATCCGGATCATGCGCGAGTTGCGCATTCTCGGGTGCCGCAGTTTCACCGCGAACGTTTGGGCGCCGTCGAAATATTTTCCGGAGTCAATGAGACCGGAGCCGAAATAAAGCGGCCGCGGCCGGCCCCGGCCGACGCGCCTCAGTTCTGCTTGCTTATGCCTGCGGTAGGTCTTCGTAGGACCAAATCCCCGTGAGACGTAGAATGTAAATTCCTTGATTCTTGTGGCTGATATAAATGCAGCCGCGCCGGTCCACCAGAACATCTTCGGTCTGCGCGACCAGTTGGCTTGGTTTGGCGCCGATTCTCACTTTCGGATCAGGCGGGATGAAGTACGCCACCTCCTTCGGCATGCGCCCGTCGCGTATATCGTAGACCCTCAGGCCGGCGTTGAAGTAGGTGAGGTAGGCGATGTCGTCGCGATCCTCGAGGCAAGTCTGATGATTGGCGTGGTGTTGATTGTGCGGGCCGAAGCGGCCGCCTTTCTGATAAAAATTCCTTAGCCCGCTCTCCGCCGGCGGTTGGGGCAGAGGAAAAAGCGAGATCAGCCGGGGCTGGCTCTCATTGCTGATATCCACAATGCCCGCCATATTTAGATCTTCATCGCCGTTTTCGCGGATCGCTTCGTCGTTGATCAAGGCGAGATTACGCCGCGGCAAAGGCAGAAAAGTATGAATGCCCTGGGAGCTGGTAATGCCGCGAAAGGCAATTTGCCCAATCATCTGTGGATGCGCGAGGTCGGATAGATCGACAATAATACCGCCACCATCGCCATAGGAGAGATAAGCTCGTTTCCCTTCAACATGCGCGGGGCCGTGACAGGAAAGCTTAAGCCCGGTCTTCACCGCGCCGTGGGCCTGCTCCGGCAGATAGAAGCGTCCGACTTCGCGCGGGTTCGCGGCATCGGCAATGTTGACGATGCGATAAATCTTTCGATCAAAGCCGGGTGCGCCCGCCGCGGCATGCACCAAATCACCGCCGTCGTAAAAATTGCGATGGGTTCCGGTGCTGCCGGTGCGGAACTGACCGAGCAAACGGGGATTCGTCGGATGGGAGACATCCCAGATCGAAAATCCTTCGGCAAACGGTTTTCCTTCGACGCCGCCCCAACCCGGCGCGATGCGTTCAAGGCCGGTGATCATTTTATCTTCCGCGACCTGGATCTGAATCGTCCAAGTATTGTCCGGGCCGGGAATAAAGGCGACAAATTCCGGTGCCGCCGGGTCAGTCACGTCGAGAATACTCCAGCCGCGATGCCAGAGATGAGCCACGTAAAGATACCAGCGGCCATTGACCTCTTGCAGCGCCAGCTTGAACGCCGGTTTGCCGTTTAGGTCGTGGTAACCGAGCGGCTCGATATTTTGCACGAAATAACCTTCGGGAATGGGATGTCTCATTTAACGCCTCACCGTAACGCCGATTTGACTGCAATATTGGGCGACGGGACACTGGCTGCACAGAGGAGAAATAGGCCGGCATAAATGCTGGCCGAACGACACAAGCAAGTCATTATACTCAATCCAATAGCGCTTCGGCAGTTTATCGCGCAGCGCAAACTCCGTTTTTTCGGGCGTTGGCGTTTTTATGTAACCCCAACGATTGGAAATCCGATGCACGTGGGTATCGACACAAATCCCCGGCTTGCGGTAGCCGAGTGTTACGACGAGATTGGCGGTCTTTCGCCCCACGCCTTTGAACTTCAACAACTCGTCGATATCGTCCGGCACTTTTCCTTCGTAGTCGCGCAACAGGGTTGCGCAGATCGCACGAATAACTTTCGCTTTAGTGCGGTAAAAGCCGACGGGATAGATCGCCGTTTCGATTCGCTTGGCGGTAAGCTTGACCATCGCTTCGGGTGAGTCCGCCAAAGCGAACAGCCGGTGCGCAGCTTGCGCGGTCGTGCCGTCTTGCGTGCGCAAGCTCAGAAGGCACGAAATCAGCACTCTGAATGGACTTTGGTAGGTTTCCGCCATCAGCGTGACGATCGGCGTCTGCCATTGGGGAACTGCGCGGCGCAAAATGCGCAGTGCGGTATGAATCTCGAGGTCTTTCACGATACTGATAGTTCTCGCTTCGTTTCGATAAATTGAAATGGTTTCATATCACAGATCGTCAGCCGGTCAAAAATGTTCCAGCCCTGGTCGCCGAGAAAATCGCTAGCGTTTTGCAATCTCGATCGCCGAAAAGTATCTCTATGAGCCTTCTGCGGTGTTAATGCCTATCCAGAAACGCGAGGGTGGCGATCATCTGGCTAAGAAGGAGGCAAGCGCCGAGCCGAGCACTAAACAGAGCGTTGAAGCTTTTCATTTCTGTGTCTTCGCTCCTCCAGGCTCACGCCGCGATCAACAGAGTGTCATGATTATTCCTCTGACGATGAATGATGCGGGCTATCGCAGGTCTCATTGAGCCTAACTGCGTGACGTTTGCGGATCATCCCTCGTCTCATGGCGAACCCGTCTATCATTGTTACTGCAAGGGGTGGGATATTGGGGCGCGACGGCAAGATTCCTCGAGCCATTGTCCGTTATTATGTGAATACCGCCGTCGAACCGACAGTCGCCTTTGTTGTTTTCTCGTCCCCGTTCGACGGCAAGAACATAGTCTTGGTAGAAAAGCCGAAAGGAAGCCTTTATGGTTCCGCGCCAATCGGGCGATTAGAAATTAACGGTTCGGGTTGCTTATTTTTTCTCAATCTCTTTCCGGGCCGCGCGCAGGAAAGAAAAATCCAAAATAGATTCCGGGTGGAAGGCCAAGGACTCGGTTTTTCCGGTTTCGTGCATCATTTCGAGGATGACTCGCGCCTTTGCTGCGCTGATTTCTCCGCTAGGAGTAAGGATGTCAAGGGCGTCACTATAGACTCTGGCGGCGGTCTTCTGGGGGATGTCGAATTGACTGGCGAGAAATTCAACGGCGACGGCCTTCCTCTGGCGAAACGCATATAGGGATCGCAGACTTGCGCGGACCATGCGCTTTACTTCGTCGGGGCGCGATTTGATTTTTTGATCGGTCGTTACGATTCCATTGGATGTCGTCGCGTCGGGCACCGACTGGCCGAGGAAGGTCAGAATCCTCAAGCGTTTTTCCTCGGCCAAGACGTTGAAGGGAGGAGCGAGAACCGCTGCATCCAAGGCTCCTGCTAATAGGCTTTGCAACGCCGTCGGTGAAAATTGGCCCGTAACGTAGGAAACCTCGCGATCGGGATCAATCCCCTGTTGACGGAGAAAGCGCTTCAAGACAAGTTGCGGCGTGTCGCCTGGAAAACTAACGCCGATCCTTTTACCACGGAGCTGCGCGACATTCTTGATCTCAGGCCGGGTTACCAACCAAAAAGGGGTCTTGTGGTCGAGCGCAAATACCAGTTTCAGTGGAAATCCCTGGGCAGCCGCGCGCAGCGCCGCGCCGCCATGGGCGATGTAATCGATCTCGCCCGTTCCCAAGGCCGCGATAGCGAGGTCCGTTCGCATCGTCATGAATTCCAAGTCGATGAGTTCGTCGGCGAAGATACCCAGCTGACGCCCCAGGTAGAGTGGGGCATACATCACCGCCGTTGTCGGCTGGGCAAGGCGAATCTTCGCCGCGGCCGAAAACGCAGGCGGTATGGCCAACAAAAGGCAGAAAACAATTCCTACGGCTAATTCTAAGGGTTTAATTCGCCAACACGCGCATCTTGTCATGTTATTGGCCTTACTTGCCCGATGATGAATCGCGGTCTTGTGGCGGCGATCATGGCGGGTAGTAGGAGCAGTCCGCCGAGCATATTCATCGTCAAAATGATCAGGAGTTGGTAACCCATTTCGGCTTGGAAGCGCAGCGGGGAAAGTGACCAGAAGGCGATCCCCGCTGCAACCAGGACAGCCGTGTAGAGGACGGCCTTCCCCGCGGTAGCGACCGCCGTGACGAGGGCCGCGTTCAAGTTTTTCTCGTTTTGGCGCCGGTATTCTTCAATCGCGCGCGAAACGATGTAGATGCCATAGTCGACGCCGAACCCTACACCTAAACTAATAACCGGTAGGGTGTTTATATTGAGGCCGACGCCGGTGTACGCCATGAGCGCCATGCCGAAGGTGTTGGAAATAAAAACCACGCCGACGAAGAGCAAGCCGGCTAAGAGCGAATAAAATCCCAGAGCGCAAATCACCAACTGAGCCACAAGGACAAGACCCAAAATAAAGCGGCTGGAATGATCCATGACCTCGTTGGCTGCGGCGAGAACGCCGATGATGCCGCCTGCGAGCCGAAACTGTCCCTCTTCCAGCCGGTGCTTCGCTATGAAGTCCTTGGCCAGCTCGATTACGTCCCGAATCGTGTCTCCTTTATGATCGCGCAGAAAGAACGTGACGTTAGCATCCTTAAAGTTGTAATTGACCCAGCGATCGAAATCGCCCGGCTCGCTGCCATGCTCGGCAACCATGAGGATTCCTCCGACTTCTTCTTCCGACCGCGGGAGGATGCCCCAGCGTGGGTCATTGTAGTGCAAAACGGAATTGATTTGCCGGGTCAAGCCGACCAGGGAGTCGGAGCCGCCGATATGGGGTGATTGTTCCATGGCGCGCTGAAATGCTTCTACGGTTCTTAAAACGCGCGGGGACTTCGCTGCTCTTTCTTCTTTACCCTCGAAAATAACATACAGGTGATCGGTTCCTTGAAATCGCTCGTTGATGTGGCGCACGCTGAGATTATAATTCGAGTCGGGCCAGAGGAGCGGCGAGCCGGGTCGGGAATCACCCACGGTCAAAAACTGATTCCAGTAAAGACTCCATACGAAGATAATCCCAAACGCGGCTATAACCGCCCAGCGACCGACGGGAGTGACGCACATGCGTCCGATCTTTTGCAGTGGACGATCGAGCCAATGGCCTTCGCCGCCCTTCGGAAGGTGACGCGGCGCGGGAAAATAGCAACAAAAAATCGGATCGAGTATGAGTACACTGACAATGTTGCTGAGAACCCAAAAGCTTCCTGAGATGGCCAGCTTTGTAAGAATTGGCATGGGAGCCACGAGCAAGACCGTTAGACCGATCGCATCGGTTAGAATTGAGACGCTTCCTGGCATCAGCAATCCGGCTACGGCCGCACTGGCCGCTTTTTCTTTGTCGCCGTAGCGCTCTAATTCTTCAAAGAACCTTTCGCGGAACTGAATCGAGTGACTCAGGGTTCGCGCCGCGATCAGAAATGGAACCACCAGGACGAGCGGATCGAAGTTAAATCCCATTAAGGAGGTAAATCCGGTTCCCCAGATGAACGTGATGGTTGCCGATAAGATCGGAATCACGACGCCGTTCACGTTGCGATAATAAAGAACCAAGAGGACGAGTAGGGTGAGACAGGTAAGAGCGATAACGAAGAGGATGTCTTTTAGGTGGTAATAGATCCAACCGTACAATATCGGTTCACCAGCGGCGTATACTGACGTGTTAGGATCCTCCACGGATCGGATCGCCGATTGAACGTTTTGGAACAATCGGGCGTAGTCCAGCCGCTCCTCGTGAAACGCGGCTGTAATCAATGCGGCTTTACCGTCTAATGAAACCAGCCGTCCGGCTATGGTCGGATTGGAATTGACGGCGCTTCGGAGTTGCTCGATTTCCTCGGCTGTTTGCGGCACAGTCGGCCACATGATCGGCTGAACCTCAATCCCCCAAGAAGTTGCCCGGACGTCTTTGACTTTTTGGCGAGCGATCGAAAAGATCTGGTAGTTATTCGCGCCCGGAGTTCGCTCCAGGAGCTCCGTGAGCTTTTGGATTTTTGTTAAAGTCGGCGTGTTGTAAATGTCTCCCTGTTTGACCTCGACCGAGAGCAGAACTAAGTTGGCCCCGCCGAAAACCTTGCGAAACTGGTCATGAACCTGAATGAAGGGATGACCTCTTGGCAGCAGATCCGAGAACGCCGTATACATTTCGATTTTGCGGGCATGATAGCTGAAGAAGAGAGTGATAAGTAAAATTGCAATAAGGACCGGTAAACGTTTTCTAACGATCCATTCGGCCGCCCAGGTCATCGAGTTGAGTAAACTCCGTTTTCTATTGTTTTCGAAAAAACTGAAATTTGTTGCCAGTGCTGTCCAGCGTCGTTGCTGCGCAGAATTAGCCCGCGATTGCCGACGATCAATCCTAAGTTGTTTTTCCCGAACGCGACGCCGTTAAAAGTTGACGGAGGTGTCTTGAGATTCACCGCGGTCCACTCGTTCGTTGCCAAGCTTGAGACGAGGAGCGCGCCACGTTCTCCCACCACCCAGCCTTTTCCATCGAACGCGGCTGCAGCAAATAGATGGCTCCGTTTCGCGCCCATAGGCGAAGTGCTGGCCGGACTCGCGACCTTCCACGGCCCACCGTCTTGCATGGCTAAAATAGTTCCATCCAAGCCAAACGCCCAAGCCGCATGGGAGTTCCGCAAGAGAAGCCGAAAGAGGCTGCGACTCTCACCGCTGGCAAAATCAACTTCTATCGGGCTCTTTTGTTTCACCCAACTCCGCCCGCCATTCTTGCTGTAATAGATCCGCCCGAATTCTCCCACTGCCCAAGCCCGCTGGTTGTCAATAAAGCGCACGTCGTTAAGGGTTACATCATCGCCTAACCCGTGATTTGCCCAGGTTGTGCCGCCATCCTCTGTCACGAGAACGGCGCCTCGACTCCCCACCGCCATGCCGTGGCGTTCATCGATAAAATCCAGGCCAAAAAGGTGCTCTTCCACCGGGATTTTTTGTCTTTGCCAAGTCTTGCCGCCATCCTGAGTACACAGCAGGGTTCCGTAGCTCCCGGACGCCCATCCATATTTCTCGCCGCGGAAAACGACACGGAAAAGCGCTTCCGTAGTGCCGCTTTGTTGCTTCGTCCATGTGAGCCCTCGATCCTGCGAGTGTAGGATCGTTCCGTAATACCCGACGATCCAGACGAGTTCTTCTTGAATTGCTACATCATAGAAATTGTCGCGAATGGCAGAACTTTTTATCGGTGAGGCCTTATCTTGAGGAGAAACGGCGGCGCAAAAAACAATCATCCATGCGATCACGGAAAAAAGAACAGCAAATTTACGGAGCGAAAGCATTATGCCTGGTAATTGGGTATCGGACGGATCCTCTTAACCCCGCACCACGGAATATTGTGCCGTCAGGTGCGGGAGCAAAGGATTCTTGCAGCTCCCTAAGGAGAAGCTTCGACCCGCGGACTTGCGACCGTCAGGCAGGGCTTACTCGATACTTCCTCCGCGCATGATGGTTTCGAGAGTCGCAAGACTGAACATACTAGCCGGGTATCCCTGATTGTAGGCTCGCGTGGAGGTGACGATCGTTGAGCGCCCATTCTGGACATTGACGATGACCACATCTCCAACTGACCAAACCTCACGGCCGTCGGCGAGTTTTACCGGCGTGAACATGCCGAATTGTTCCTTCCAGTAGTCTCCCTTTTTGTCCCAGATCAAGGTCCAGTGGGTATCGAAGGTCATTTTATTGAGATGCAACAGCTTTTTCGGGTAGCAATAGTTGGGATCCTTAGGAGTGACCTCCAGGACATACGTATCGACGACTTCCCATTTCTCGTTCAGAGGCAGATAGTCCCCTTGCTTGCGGTCGAACGGGAGCTTTTCCTGGCTTAGATTCGCCAGTATTTTCTTTTCACCGAGGAACTTGTAGTTGAAATCCGTGATCTTGCCGTTGAAGCTGTTGATGTCATCCAAGTTAAACTCACTCGGAGCTAGGGTCTGACAGCGCTGGGTTGTGGTCGCCCGGCGGATGCGCCGGATGCTGGGAATATAGATGTAGAGGTCGTCCGGCTTCTTTGGATCATCATAACGAATCTCCAACGTCGTCGTGCCCGCAGCATCCCGCGGGTAGCTGTCGACGCGAAGCTGCATATAATCTATATGCTCGTAGCCGGGAATCGCCGGTTTAGGATTCGATGTGTAACGGGTGCGGGGAAAAAGAAAATAAGACACGAGATCCGCGCGGCGCTCCGAGCCGTCTTTTTCTATTACCGAGCGAACGATCTTGCCGCCTTTGACAGCGCCTCCGGTTTTATAGTCATCGCCTAGCCAACGCCAGAAAAAATTCCAAGCAAGCTTCTGTCCAATCTGAGAATCGCTTAGGTCCAATTTGGGGAAGGGCTGACCGGCCACGTAATTGACCAGTTCGCCATTGGGGCCGAGCGCTACTTTGCTGGAATATTTTTCCGTAGCTTCGACATATTCCTTGAGTGGCCGATAGATCTTCGGCGCTTTGATTTGAATGGAGTAGCCGCTCTTGATGCGGTTGAGGAAATTTTCACCCACCATTCCTTGAACTCTCTGCCAATTTTGCGGACCGATAGTGTCACCAGCTTTGAGGTCTGCGTCGGCGGCATGAGAGCTGAAGGCAAAAGATAAAAGGGCAATGGAACAAAAAACAATCCTGCCGATTGCAAAGAAAATTGTCGTTCCGTATTTACCTGAGCCAATAGGGTTCATTACCTTAACCTCCGCTCGAATCGTTAGAATTGATAACGCATTTTTAAAAATACCGAGTCTTTTTCTTCGAAAAACCCGAAGGACTTGAATTTGTTACGTCCACCGTAGAAGGCGCCGACCAGGCTCAGTTTGATCTTTTCATTTCCCGGCGGCACATAACTAATCGCTGGGTTGGCCGTCCAGTAGCCTTCTGGATCGTAGCCAACAAACACATCGGGCAGGATAGTGTCGCCCGCGTATCCGGTTCCAATTCTGAAGGTGAGCGTGGTAGAAACTTGCTTAATCTTTTCTGCGGTGGAAAATGGATGAATCCCGTTCTCATGATCGAAGATGATGCTTTGGAAGATCTGGAACGAAAGACTAAACGCGCGCCAGGGATCGTCCGGGTGGAGGAAGGGAATTAATGTCGTGCGGTCAAAACCGATTGCGTATCTGAGAGTATTTTTTTCTACAATTCCGTCCGGGTGATTAGGATCGGCGCTTGCCCTGAGACCGTATGACCCGGGAAACTTTGAGATGTTATAGGGCTTATCGGGAAAAAAAGCCAGCTCTCCCCTAATGGTTGTGTTGACTGGAATATTCGCAATATCGCCTATGGGGTAGTTAAAATGACCGGCAAAGATACTTGTACGATCATTCAGTAAGGTCAGATTGGCCACACTTGGGGCACGACCGGCCAGGCACGGCCCCGGCACCGGAGCAGAGCACCGCACTCCGGTTAGTTTAAAGACCATGTCCGTAGACTGAGGGTTGAAACCCCAGATGTAACCCAAGCCGAAATTCAGTTGTCCGATGCTATGAGTAATCCTGGCACCGATCTTCCAGCTATCTCCGGCATCCGGAAGCTCCCGGCGCGTGCTGGGAATGACGAGACATCCCACTCCGACACAGCCACCAGGGTTTAGAGGGTTCGCGAACAGATTGCCAAAGGCGTTTCGGCCCGCAAGCAACAATCGTGTTTCCGGATGAGCCGACCATCGTCCATATCTGACCTGGCGATCGCCGGTATCGTTGCTGCCGACGATTTCGTCGACGCGTTGTTTAGCGTCTTCGAAAAATCCAGGCATGGCAAAGAACTCAAAGATCGTGTTGCTTACAGGGCGTATTGTATAAAGCGTTCTCAACCCCGTCGACGGTATTCGGGTCTCGTCTAGATTAAAAAGATTAGGCGCCGCAGGCGGTGAAAATGTAAGATCCTGGGGGTTGATCAAGTCTAGGAGCCGGATACCGTCGGTCTCTCCCCACGAGACAAATTGCCTGCCCAACCTTACTTTCAAGGTGTCTGTTGGAGAAAGGTCCAAAACCGCTTCCCACGGTTTGGGACTATATTCGTCGTAGAATGTGTTGGGCAGCGGTTTTACCGGCGCGGCCGGAAAGTATGTTACGGTCTGCTTGCGACTCTTGGCTTCCGAGCTGTAACGGATTTCTTTGACGAATCGCCATGAGATAAATAATTTGGCCCAACTGGTAGCGTCGATGTTGAGTTCGGGCTGGATGGTAAAGCGCTGCATATCCAGGCGGTTCGAGGTGTTGAAGTGGCTATCGCCGTTGCTTACCGCAAGGCCGGTTATGTTCTCGGCAAAGCCGCGAAAGGAAACCTTCTCTCTAAAAAACTTTTCCCAATCGTCGCCGAGGAGAGAGCCAGCATTGATCGCCGTGGGCTTGAGTAGGAGCGCTAGAAAGCCGATCAGACAAAACAACTTAAGCGGTTCTTTCCTCATGTTCACCTCCGATGTCCAGGCCGGCTATTTTTTTGGGCGTTGTTCGTGGTAGGTATCAAAAGCATCCGTTTAGTGTTTCAAATATCGTTTATATATAAACAATCTCAATGTCAAGTAAAATGCTCCCAGCTTTTTTGTGTGCAATTTTGTTATCGGCGCCCTACCTCTTACCGGCCCTATTTCCCCTGGCCTGGTTCGCATTTACGCCATTATTCTGGATTGTGGTTCATGCGGACTCTTGGCGTCGCACCCTGCTTTGGGGCTGGTTAGCCGGATTCTTCACCCATCTGCTTGGTTTTTATTGGCTGGTTCACACGATTAGCGTCTTCGGCGAGTTCCCTTATTCGATCAGTGCCGTGGTGTTTTTGATTTACGCGGCATTACAGGGCTTGCAAATGGTGCTCTTCGCTCTGCTCGTGAGGCGATCAGGTTTGGGTCCGTTAAGCGTCTTGCCAGCCTTGTTTTGGGTCACGATCGAATTCTGGTTTCCGCTGCTCTTTCCCTGGTACCTGGCGAACAGCCAGGTCTCCATTATCCCTTTCATTCAAAGCGCTGATCTCGTCGGACCTTATGGTGCGAGTTTTCTCATCATGTGGTTCAATGCGGCAGCTTATGACGTGTTTATTTCTTGGAGATCAAACCGGCCGATGCGCTGGAACGTTTTGCTGCTGGTCGTGATGTGTGTCTTGGCTTCAAACGTGTACGGAATCCTGCGGCTACGCACAGTCACAACCGAAACGGCTAAAGCCGCAAAATTAACTGTCGCGGCAATTCAAGGAAATATCGACATCGATCTTAAATGGAACCCCGTGCAGGTTAAGCGCAACCTGCAAACCTATCAGAACCTCACGAGGCAAGCCGATGGCGCAGCGCTGGTGATCTGGCCGGAAACCGCCGTCGAACTATGGCTCGCTGAAAACTTGGCGCAAGTTCCGACGGACGTGATGCCCGCGCTGAATGTTGGCCAATTTTTTATTTTTGGCGCGAGAAGCTTTCGCGGCCAGCTTTTCGGCCCCGACTTTAAAGCCTTCAACACGGCATTTCTCAGCGACGGACGCGGACGGATTCTAAGTCACTATCATAAACAAGTTCTGCTGGCTTTTGGCGAGTACTTGCCATTTTCCGGTATTCTTTCGAAATTGCCGGCGATGCCGTTTGCCGACGGCTTCACACCTGGCGACGGTCCCCACACGCTCGACCTGCCGGGACCCATCCATGTCGCGCCGCTAGTCTGTTACGAAGACTTGATGCCCGAATTATCGCGCGCGTTCGTGAAGACCGGCAATGCCAATTTTTTGGTCAATATCACCAACGATGCATGGTATGGGAGGACGGTCGCTCCGTGGCAACACGCGCGCCTGGCGCAGTGGCGCGCGATCGAAACCCGGCGCAACTTGGTCCGTGTCACGAATACCGGTGTGACATCCGTAATCGATGCAAAAGGAGAAATGATTCAGTCAGTGCCGCTTTTCACTTCGGCCGTTCTTAAAACGGAAGTAGCGCTGCTGGACGGTGAAACGCTTTATGTTCGCTTCGGCGATTGGTTTGCATGGAGTGCGACATTGATCTCGCTCGCCGTTTTTCTAATGGCCGGCAAAAAAACAAGTTAAAACCCGCGGCAATCGGTTGTGCCCCTCGTTCGGAACGCCAGCGCGTCACCTTTAATCCCCGCCAATCCCCATTCGGGGGTTTTTTAAACCACCCAACGGGGTTGTTTTAGCCCGCTCTACAAATCTGCAGATGGCCGTTATGGCCAGTCACTTGGGCATGAAAACTAGGAAATACTGGTAAGGGAGAAAGGTGTGTTCTTTTGCGAGTCGAAAACCATTTTGCTCCATTTGCTTGATCAGATCCTCGCGTGCGATTCTCATTTCAAGCGGCGGGCCCACGGTAATTTCCTTCTTCTTGTGAAAATCGATCATAACGATTTCACCGCGGGGCTTGAGCATCCGTTTCATGAGCGAGAGATACTTCTTCTGGTTCTCGATGTGGTGCCAGGAGTCGCTGAAAAAGAATCGATTCACCGCGCGATCCGGAAGCAGCGGATCGTCGGGATCGGCGAGGATAGAAATCACGTTATTCACCTTCAAGTCCCGCATCCGGCGATTGATGTATAGGATCATATCCGGACTGACATCCACCGCATAGATTTTTCCTTTTTCACCGACAAAATGTGACAAACGAAATGTAAAATAACCCGATCCCGCGCCAATATCCGCGATCGTTTCTCCCGATTTTATGGCTAGAGCAGTTAAGACTTCGTGAGGTTTTTGATATGCGTCGCGCTGAGGATCTTCGAGCGCACCGATGTAGGCCTTCGGATCGCTGTGCAGCTGATGCATCTGATGCTCGTCGCGTGGGATGGCTTCCTGGGCGGTGCCCGCGACCGGCACAACGAGCAGAACGATGACGAGAGGGACTGCAAACTTCATAGCTCGCCTCCTGTGTTTTGCTATCGTGGCGGGAACGAACGGTCAAATCAAGCTTCTGCGCTCATACCGCCAAGAATTTGCCTGACTCCCCCTTTCCCTGCTAATAGTAGTTGCCATGGCGCAAACCGAACTCAAACGACAATTAAACCTGTTCGATGCGGTCATGGTAATTTCCGGAGACATGATCGGCATCGGGATCTTCGTTACGACCGGAGTCATTGCAGAGACACTCCCTTCACCCGGTGGGGTTCTCCTGGTTTGGGTTCTCGGCGGGCTGCTGGCGCTCACGGGGGCGCTGAGTTGCGCCGAGCTTTCGGCCAGTTTGCCCTACGCGGGCGGTGATTACATTTATATTCGGGAAGCCTACGGAAAGCTCATGGGCTTTTTATCGGGTTGGTCCTCGTTTCTAGTGACCTTCTCGGGCGCCATCGCGTTCCTCGCCGTCGGCTTTAATGGGTTCATGTCTTTTTTCTTTCCCGTATTGGGTTCGAACGAGGCCATTTTTTCACTCGCCGTCCCTTTCTTCCCAATCAACGTTACGGTCGGAACGGCTTTTTCAATTATCGTGGTCCTGCTGATTTCAGGGCTGCATTGTTTCGGAGTTCGGCTCGGGACCGTGACGCAAAATATCCTGACGACGCTCAAGATCGGAGCCCTTTTGGGGATTATCGTCCTCGGAGTCTTTTTTGGCCAGGGCGACACGGCGCATTTCACTCCGCTTTTTGACTGGGCGAAGATTAGCAATTTTAGCCTGTTTGCGGCGGCGTTCATACCGGCGATTTTCGCGTACTCGGGTTGGAATGCGATTATTTATATCGCCGGGGAGGTCAAAGATCCGGAGCGAAACTTGCCACGCGCTTTGTTGTGGGCGAATCTCATCGTGATCGCGCTCTATCTGGCTATCAATCTCGTTTATATCTACGGCGTGCCCGTGACCCAGATGAAAGGGGCGCTGAGAGTTTCCGAAGTGGCGACCACGGCTCTGTTCGGCTATCAGACCTCGGTATGGATTACCGCTATCATCACCGTTTCGATTCTTGGCGCGCTCAATGTGGTGACCATGATCGGTCCGCGGATTTACTATGCGATGGCTCGCGATGGCGTCTTCTTTCAGGGGCTCACGCGCGTTCATCCAACTTTTGCAACGCCCACGAACGCGATCATGCTCCAGGCGTTATGGGCGTGTGTGCTTATTCTAACGGGAAGTTTTGGAACGCTCTTTACCTACGTCAGCGTCATCATCACGCTTTTTTCCGCGCTCACGGTCGGATCCGTCATCGTCCTCCGCTTTAAACGGCCGGAGTTGAAGCGGCCTTACAAACTCTGGGGCTATCCGGTCGTGCCGGTCCTTTTTATCCTGGCCCATCTGTGGATTGTGTGGGGTTCGTTGATGGAAAAGCCCCGGGATTCCTTATGGGGCGTGATCATCGTCAGCCTCGGCATTCCGGCGTACTTGATTTGGCAAACTCGGCTCAAAAGAACTAAACGTGGCGTAAGCGCTTAACGGCGTCGGTGTTCGGCAGATGGCTATTCGAATCACAAGGGTTTATACGCGCACAGGCGACGCGGGTGAAACCGGACTGGTCGGCGGTAAACGTGTGGCCAAAGATTCTCAACGGATCGAAGCCTACGGGACCATTGACGAGCTAAACTCGATTGTCGGACTGGCGCGGGTGTTTAATGAGGAGAAGCTGGATGAGCATGACGCCCACCGCTTCCTGGATGTCGTGTTGCGCCGTATTCAGGATGAGTTGTTTGATTTGGGCAGCGAACTGGCGACGCCTGCGGATTTTTACAAGCCAGGGATGTACCGTATAAGCGGGCGGCAAATCAAGAAGATCGAGCAGCTCATTGATGAATGTCAGAAGAGCCTTGAGCCGCTCAAATCTTTCGTACTGCCCGGCGGCGGTAAAATCGGTGCCTATTTGCATCAGTGCCGGACCGTTTGCCGACGCGCGGAGCGGGAAATACTGCGCCTGTCGCGCATGGAAGAAATGAGCGAATGGCCGCTCAAGTATGTCAATCGATTGAGCGACTTGTTCTTTGTTTTATCTCGCTGGATCAGCAAGCAGGCTGGTGAAGAGGAATATCTTTGGCAACGGGCGCTCGAGGTAAAACCAAAAACAAAAGACAACAAGTAGTTTTTTCTCGAGGCGCTATTGGGCGAGAAGCCAAAACCGAATGGGTAGGGGAGGAACGCCATGAAATTGCTGGAAGGAAAAAAGGCTGCGATCTTTGGTGTCGCCAACGATCGCAGCATCGCGTGGGCGATTGCTGAAGCCTTCCACGCGCAGGGCGCCGAACTGGCCTTCACGTTTGCAGGCGAAATTTTAGAGAAACGCGTGCGCCCGCTGGCGGAAGGGATCGGCTCCAAAATCATTCTTCCTTGCGATGTTACCAAAGACGAGGAAATTGAGAAAGTGTTTTTCACCTTGAAGCGGGAGTGGGGCGGAGTTGACATTCTTATTCATGCGATCGCATTCGCGAATAAGGAGGATCTCGCGAATCCCTATGTGCAAACGAACCGCCAGGGGTTTCACCTGGCACTCGACGTAAGCGCGTACTCGCTGGTAGCTCTGGCGCGTCACGCGGCCCCGCTCATGGAAGGACGCAAGGGCTCCATCCTGACATTGACCTATATGGGTTCGGAAAGAGTGATCCCCAACTATAACGTGATGGGCGTTGCCAAAGCCGCGCTGGAAGCGAGCGTGCGCTACCTTGCCCACGACCTGGGACCCAAGGACATTCGCGTCAACGCGATCTCGGCGGGTCCGCTTCGCACACTCGCGGCAGCCGGCATTTCAGACTTTAGAACCATGCTGCACCATGTCGCTGACCGGGCCCCGCTCAAACGCAATATCGACGCTGAGGAAGTGGGGAAAACCGCGCTCTATCTGTGCAGCGATTGGGGGAGCGCCGTAACCGGTGAGGTGCTGCATGTGGATGCCGGTTACAATATAATGGGGATGTAGGCTGTTAGTAATCTAAGATTGCAGTGTTGGAGTAGTGGAGTACTGGACTGATTGACCCAATACTCCATCGCCTCAGTACTCCATTTCGTGAACCTTGATTGCTAACGGAGTTTTCAATGGCAGTAAAAGAGATCACACCACGCCAGGCGCATGATTTATTGGCGGCGAATACCGACGCTGTTTACATCGATGTTCGCACGGAACGAGAGTTTACTGCCGGCCATCCGCAGGGCGCGGTGAATATTCCGGTTGCTCTGCCCGATCCGGCGCGCGGCATGGTCATGAATCTCGACTTTGTCGGCGTGGTGGAAAAGAATTTTTCCAAAGAGAAAAAAATCATCGTTGGGTGTCAAGCGGGTCCTCGATCCAATGCGGCCGCCGGACTTCTCCAGCAGGCAGGCTACCGCGACGTTTCGAACTTGATCGGTGGATTTGGCGGGATGCGTGATCCTGCCGGCAACGTGATCGCGCCGGGGTGGTTGAGCTTGGGACTGCCCGTGAGCGAGGACAACGGTGAAGGCGTGAGCTACCGATCTCTAGCCACGACTAAAACTTGATAATCCGGAATTGAGCCAATTTCTATGGAAGAGAAGAACGACCGCCTCTACTTCAAACAAATCGAAATCGGGCCGATGCAAAATTATGTCTATCTTATCGGCTCGACGGAGACGCGCAAAGTCGCTGTCGTTGATGCCGCTTGGGAAATAGACACGATCCTGAAACTCGCCGCTCAGGATGACATGGAGATCACCCATGCCTTTGTCACTCACACGCACCCGGATCACGTGGGCGGTAGCTTTGCTGGCATCGAAATTCAAGGGGTGACGGAGCTTCTCGGTAAATGCAAAGCCAAAGTCGTCGTGCACAAGGCGGAAGCGGAGTTTCTTAAGAACCTTTCGCCGTCGGACATAATTAAAGCGGAGAGCGGCGATAGAATCGATGTCGGCGGACTCCAAATTCAATTGCTTCATACGCCCGGCCATACGCCGGGGTCGCAATGTTTTCTGGTCGACAATCGTATTGTTTCGGGCGATACGCTCTTTATTGGTTCGTGCGGGCGCGTCGATCTGCCCGGTAGCGATCCCGAACAGATGTATTACAGTTTGACGCAAAAACTCATGGCCCTGCCCGATGAAACAATCCTGTTTCCCGGTCATAATTACTCCGACCGCCCCACCTCAACCCTGGGGGCCGAGAAACAAAGCAATCCGTACTTGAAGTTCCATTCGTTAAAACAGTTCCTCGGCACAATGGGCTATCGCTGATCCACGGGTCGCCGCTGAAATAACAAAAGCCCGCGAGACCCATTCCCGCGGGCTTTTGCGTGTTGGCGTAGCGTTTTTGCCAATTTAGTCAGGGGGCCTTGCCGACGTACTTATTGGTCCAAAGCACACCCTCTTTATTGGAAGGGGCTTGGGACAGATCCTTGACAATGCCCGCTCCGGTTGAAAAATTTATAACCTTTTGCCATCCCGCGGCGCTCATGGTTCCCCAGGGGGGCATCGCATTGGCTACTGTGGAATATGAAAGCTCAAAAACGTCGTCCGCAAGTTTGTCTTTGGTATAGAGCCGGTGGTTTCGCAGCGCGGTCTTAGCAGCTTCCGGATTCGAACGGAAGAGGGCGCCGCCGCGCGATATCGCCCGCGCCACCGCGATGGCGATCTTCGGGTTCGCCTCGACGTAGTCCGGGCGCACCATCAGGACCTCGTAGGGGTAATCGGTTAATTCCGGCACTTCCCCCTTCCCCAGCGGGATCAAGACGTAACCCTTGCCGCTGGGCTCTGTGACCTCGGCCGACGGGGGAGATAGGGCATAGGCGTCGATGACGTTGTTCATCAGCGAGGCGGGAAGCTCGGGCGCTCCAATATAAACGAACTTGAGTATAGTCCCAATTCCGCCAGCTTTTTTCACTAGGAATTTAAAGATCTGCTCAGAGGCTGCCCCCGGTCCGGTCGCGCCAATGGTGCCCAACTGGGTCAGCGCTCTGATTCGCGCGGCGATGGGGCTTTCACGGGTGAGTCCAAGTTTGTCCACAATCGCTTTGCGCAGCACCACGCTCAATGTCATCGCGCGGTTGTGCGCCTGGATCGCGATCGCCGGCGCTCCCTCGACCCGCGCCAGAACAAGTCCCTCTGACGTAGAAGCGCAGAAATTGATCGAGCGACCGACCACCGCGTTCAAGCAGACCGAGCCGCTCGGCGACGGCGTGATCTTGACGCGCACGCCTTCCGCCTCAAAATACTTAAGCTGCTCCGCTACCCATATGGCTCCAAAGGCGAAGTTGGGCACAGCCGTCAACAGGGTCGCTTCGGGCAGCTCCTTTTGTTGGGCATCCAGTTGTGGCGTAGCTCCGAGGAAAAGCATCAAGAGCGCCAACGCCAGGGTGTTGATAACGAGTCTGGTTCGCGTTTCCATCGCAGAATCTCCTTTCTTCTAGCCCTGAATTTGCACGTGTTCTGTTTGAGTCTGCCAGCGTAAGGCTTTCTTCTCGATCACCTCGGCTATTTTGTCCATGATAATGACCATGATCATCAGAACGATGATGCCGACGAAGACGTCGGCCGTCTTGAAAATTCCCGCTGACATTCGAATGAAAAAGCCAACGCCTTCGGTGGACGCAACGAATTCACCTACGATGGCGCCAATGACAGCGAAGGGGATGCTCGTCCGAATTCCGGTAAAGAGGTATGGAGAAATTGCCGGGAAGATCACTTTAAAAGTCAACTTCCATCCCTTGACGCGCATGAGCCGCGCCAAGTCGATGTACTCCTGGTCCATCTGCCTCATGCCCGTGTAGGTAATAAAAAAGTTCAGAAAAAACGTAAGCAGAAACACGACGCCTACTTTAGACCAAAGCCCTATGCCAAGCCAGACGATGAAAAGCGGCGCTACAGCAGTGCGTGGAACTCCATTGAGAGCGATGATGATGGGCTCGAAAATCTCAGCGAGCAACCGGCTGCGCCCGAACGCGTAACCCAAGGCAATGCCCGAAAGCGCGCCGATGGGAAATCCGATGGCAATCTCTTGGAAGGTGACCCAGGTGTGTTGGATCAAGTCGCCTTCGCGAAAGCCGGTGATCAGCGACGAAAGAATTCGGCTTGGGCTGCTGATTAAAAAAGGTTCTAGCCATCGTCCCGAAGCGATTTCCCAGAGAAGCAAGAAGCCACCGATGATAGCGACACGCACGGCGGTGATCGCCATACCGCGCAAGGAAAGCGCGTTAACGGTTGGGGCAGTCGCCGGGCCGATGGAAGGTAACGCGCGAGGTTTTTTTTGGCTTACATCGTTGAACATTGAAGTCGACCCCTAATGTGTCCCAATATTCAGCTCGTGGCGGAAGATATTCCACAGGCGGCCATAGGCGTCGTCAAATCCTTCTTGCCGGTGAATTTCAAAGATGTTGCGCGGCCGGGCCATGGTGACGTTGATAACGTCTTTGATCTTGCCGGGACGGTGGGTCATGACGACGACCCGGTCAGCTAACGCTACCGCTTCCACCAAATCGTGGGTGACAAAGACAATCGTCTGGCGCTTCTGCCCCCAGATTTTCAACAGCTCATCCTGAAGCACCATGCGGGTTTGGGCATCCAGCGGACCGAATGGCTCATCCATGAGGATCACAGGAGGTTCATAAGCCAGAGCGCGCACGATCGAAGCCCGCTTGCTCATTCCGCCGGACAGCTGAGCCGGATAATACTTCTCGAATCCCTCCAAGCCCGCGAGGTTGATATACTGGCGGACTTGGCGCTCGCGATCTTTGCGCGGGTATCGTTTCGAATCGAGGCCGAAGCCGACGTTTTCTTCTACCGTTAGCCAGGGAAAGAGTTTACTTTCCTGGGGGACATAACCTACCTTGGTGTTGAGTCCTCGCACTTCTTCTCCCTGGAAAAGAATCCGGCCCAATGACGGCGACGAAAACCCCGCCACAAGTTTGAGCAGGGTGGACTTGCCGCAACCACTAGGTCCTACAACCGTAACAAATTCTCCGTAGCCGATGCTCAAGCTGATTTCCTGAAGCGCGCTGATCGTCTCTTCATCAGGAGTTCGAAACAACTTCGACACATTGTCAACCTGAATGACTAATGAATCCTTAGATCGATTTTCCGGGGGAGTTTGAACGAGCATATCGGTCATTGTTGAAGTCCAGTCGGGAACCCAACCCAAGGGATCGGCTCCTTCGGTTACGTTGATTCGCCGAAAGTGCGCTACTCTATATCATAACTCTTCAAACTTTTCCTATGACACGAAAAAATTTATAAGTGGTGACGGGCTTGCTTGCGCGCCTGTCAATCGGCTAATTTACAGGCTCTTAATGACTTATTCACTTGGGAGGATGCGATGAAAACTATCAGCGAGTCCGTGATTAAAAGTAATACCGGCAAGACATTCGTGGTCAAGAAGGGGCAAGTCATCAGCGTTATCGGCCAATCGACGGCCGACTACGTCGTCTTTAACTTGCGCAACGTCAAAGAGCGCTTTGATCAGGCGCGCACCAAGGTCGACCAAGGTAAAATCTATGTGACCACCGGAGATCTCCTGATCTCGAAATTCAACAATGTCATGATGACCATTGTGAAGGACACGTACAAGGGAACCCACGATCTCGAAAAAGGGATGTGCAGTACCTCCTTCTACAAGAAATGGGGCGACCGGATCTTCGAAATCTACGGCGGCGTGTGGAAACAGTTGGGCCGAAAAAGAGGCGCCGCGCCCAAGCATGGCTGTTGGGAAAACCTAGCCAAAGCGTTGAAACCGCATGGCGTTCCCAAGGAGGACATTCCCAGTCCGCTCAACGTCTTTCAAACTATGGTGATCAATGCCGAAACCGGCAGCATGCGCTATGCTATGGTGCGGCCGGACCCCGGAAGTCAAATGGATTTACGCGCTGAAATGGACTGCTTGGTCGGGATCAGCGCTTGCCCGGAAGGCGGACGGGGAAGAGATCTAGAGATCATTATATACAAGAACTGATTCTCGCCCGATTCGGTGCGATGGGAATTCATCGTCAGCGATACAGGCGGTCGATGTAGCCGCTACTCTCGAGTTCCTTGAGAAAACTGACGTCCGTAAAGTCACTGGGTTTTGCTTGGGCGGCTTTGGGGTTTTTGGATTTCAATTGATCGAGGAAGAGCTGGATGCCGGGCTCCGTCGGATAGGGCACCTTGCGCGTCAGTTTGAGCACGATCTCGTTGTAACTTTCCGCCAGGGCTTTCTCGTCCTTGATGTCGAGATATTTTTGCAGGATCTTTTGAGCGCCCCTGGGATTCGTCAGATTGTAATGCACCGCATCGATATAAGCCTGCATGAAACGGCGTATGGTGTCGGGTTTCTTTTTGATGTATTCACGGGTGACGGCGACGCCGTTTTGCTGCCACTCGACATCGAGTTTGGTAAAATCAAGCAGTGCGCGGACGCCGAGTTCCTTTGCCTTGAGAGTCTCGGGCGGCTGCAGCAGAGTCGCCTGGATAATGTTGCTCTGCATGGCCGCCAGGCGGGCCGGGACGGACCCGATCGTGACATAACCGACATCATCGGCCTTGAGTCCGTATCGTTCAAAGACGGTTTGCGCCGCGGCGTTATCCGCGCTGCCGATGCGGCTGACGCCGAATTTTTTCCCCTTAAGATCTTCCACCCGGGTAATCTGATTGGTGACGAAAAGCACATAAGGGAAGCGATTGACGGAACCGGCGATCAGCACCGCGCCGGAGCCGGTGAGATTGCTGGTGATCACCGCAGACGCGCCGGTGTGGATGATGGGTGTCTCTCCCGCCAACATGGCGGTTACGGCCAGTGGCGCTCCGACCAGAAGCACCAGTTCGACATCGAGCCCATGCCTGGCGTAAAAACCCGCCTCCTTGGCCGTCCAGACATTCAGTTGCGTCGGGCTGACTACGGTATAAGCGACACGGAGCTTTTCCAATGGAGCTTGCGCCCGGACGAAGGAAGCCGTCAGAGCGAGTAACTGTACAGCGCAAAGGATAGAGATAGATATCCGATAAATACGGGTGGTCATCTTCTTCCTCCCAACGTGAGTTTGCCCAATCGGTTAAAGTTGCATCTCGGCCGCCGCTATGCTTTGCCGGTGAGAATCTTATCGTCTTTCGCCGGATCATAGGAGCGCGTATCGCGTGCCAGATCCACTTTATTCAAAACCTCGACCGGCGCTCGCGCTTCTTTGGGAAAGTCATAGGGCGGCAGCGGCTTGGTGGCGTCGAATATTAGTTTGGTTTCCATCGGTCCTTTTTCCATCCGGTTATAACCGTAGGCGGTGGGATTTAAGTGCGAACCGATGATGTTCGGAATTATGACCATGTCCCGATCCGCCTGAAAGCGCATGGCCAGCGCCCACAGCACCTGAGTCTCGTTGAATACATCGACGTCATCATCGACGACGATCGCAAGCTTGATGTTGGGGTCGGTTACAATGGCGGCGAGAGCGGCCTGTTTAGGTTCACCCTCGGCGCGCTTCTTGACGGAAATGTAGCAATGAGAGCGGCCGGCGCCGGAGAGCGGCAAATTGACCGCCGTCGTGCTGGGTACGGCTTCCTGAATGCGGCGCAGCAGACTGCCCAGACGCGGAGCGGCACCAATAACGTTGTGTTCAAAATGGGCGCTGTGAATGCACTGGTAAATGGGGTTTTTGCGCATGGTGATCGCCGTTACCTCGATGTAAGGCTGCTCGCCCTCTTTATAGTAGTAGTGCGGCCATTCACCAAAAGGACCTTCGTAGTGCCGCTTTTTCGGCGGGACGATGCCTTCAATGACGATTTCACAGCGGGCCGGAACCATGAGATTGACGGTCTCCGCCTTCACTACTTCCAAAGGTTCGCCCAAAAAAGCGCCGGCCACTTCCAGTTCCTGGCCAATGCCGGCCTGTTTACTGACTGCGGCCAAGTTCAATGCCGGGTGATGCCCTATCGCGAGTGCGACTTCCATCGGCTCATTGTGATCTTCATATTCGGCGCGTACATAATTGCCGTGATTGGCGGGGTTGATCATGAGCCCCAATTGTCTTTTGCCCTGTTTCTGATGACGGTAAATTCCGACATTGACTGCTTTCGTCCCGCGCTCCTTGCAAATCAGCGCAGCGGCATTGATATAGGCGCCGGCGTCGCCTTCGTTGAGGGTCAAGACCGGCAGCAAATCGAGGTCGACATCATCGCCTTTGAAGATCACCTCTTTGACCGGAGCGTCTTTTGCGGCGATCTCCTTGACCGGGATCGGTTGATGCTCTCGATGCGCCAGATCTTTCACCATTTGAGGCACCGTCGGTGAGCCCAATGATAAGGCAAGCCGCTCATAGGTCGCACCCAGATTGATAATTAGCGGGAATTTCGAACCTTTGATGTTTTTGAAGAAGACCAACGGAAATTTGTTTTCCCTTTCGAATTTCTCGACAATCGCACTGGCTTCATAACGCGGATCGACTTCACGATCCACAATGACGACATCCTTGGGCCGCTTTTCCAAAAGTTCATCCATATAACTGCGCAAATCCTTAGGCATGTTATTACCTCCGTCAAATTCTTCGAAGTTAGACGCGGCGAGCAGACACCTGCTATATCCTGCAATCGACTGCACCTGTCAAGGATTGTTTACTTGACAGGTGCCCGGCGTTCCCCTAACACTAAACGCCGTAGACAGATGATGCGTAAGTTGCCTATTCAATTGGGCGTGAGTCTGCCGAATCGCGGCGTGCTCTTCGGCTTGACGGATATCGATACGATTCTCGACGCCGCCGTTCTCGCGGAGAGCTCCGGGATTTTCGAGTCGGTCTGGTTCGGCGACAGCCTGATTCACAAGCCGCGCCTCGATTCCATCGTGATGCTTAGCGCCGCCGCAACGCGCACGCGCAAGGTTCGGCTGGGCGTGATCTGCATGGCCAGCTTTCCTGTGCGCCATCCGGTGCTGCTCGCGATTCAGTGGGCAAGTTTGGATCAACTCTCGAAAGGGCGGACACTATTGGGCGTTTGCATCGGCGGCGGGCACGAAGGCGAAATGCGCGCCTTCGGCGTGCAAAAAAACGAGCGCGTCGGACGACTGACCGAGGGCATCAAGCTCCTGCGCGAAATCTGGGACGAAGAGGAACTCCATCACCAAGGCAAGTTCTACAAACTTGAAGGCTACCGCATCGTTCCCAAGCCAATACAAAAGCCGTGTCCCATTTGGATCGCAGTCAGCCCTGACCGTCGCGTGGTCGGGGACGAGGGCGTAGCGCGCGCGATGAAACGGGTGGCGACGCTCGGCGACGGCTACATCAGCATGGCCGTGACAGCGGAGGAACTGGCATTGCGTCTGAATCTGATTGAAAAATATGCCAACGAAGCGGAGCGCAACCTCGAGCATTTTGAAGTGGCTATTCATGGCATGGTGAACATTAACGATAGTAAGCAAAGCGCCTACGAGGAATCTAAATACTATTTTAACAACTACTATGCTCCCGGTTATCCCACGGAAGAATTGGTTAAAATTTGGCTGGCCCATGGATCGCCAGACGAGTGCGCGCGCTTGATCCAGGAATGGATCGATATGGGTTTCACCACGCCGGTATTGCGCTTCGCTGCGCGTGATCAGATCGGCCAAATCGAGCGCTTTATCAAAGATGTTTATCCTCTGCTGCGGTTGAATTGAAAGTGGAATCGCTGGTACAAGATTCTATGCCATTGTCCTTTTTGGCGGCTTAAAGAAAGCGTAGGAACGATCCATGTTCGAAGACTTGAGAGGTTTTCTCACGCACCTGGAAAGCCAAGGCCAACTTCTTCACGTCAAGGACGAAGTCGACGTCAAATATGAAATTGCCGCGGGTATGCGTAAGACTTCGGACATCGAAGGTCCGGCTCTTTTGTTTGAAAATATCAGGGGATATCGCGGCTGGCGTGTCTTGGGTGGGCTGTTCGCGACGCGCAAGCTAGTCGCTTTGGGTCTTGGTGTGCCGCAAGAGCAAATGCTCGAGCGCTACCTAACCCTGGAAGACCAGCGTATTGCGCCGGAGCCGGTCTCCTCCGGACCGGTAAAAGAAATCAAATGGACCGGCAGCCAAATCGATTTAACCAAAATTCCGATCGTCACGCACGCGAGCAAAGATTGCGGGCCTTATGTTACCATCGGCGTGCAGATCGGCAAGGATCCCGACTCCGGAGTCCGTAATTTGTCGATTCACCGCATGCTGCTCTTGGGCAAGGACCGGCTGTCGCTCTGGGCGCCGGCTGACCATCATCTAGGTCGCATGATCCTCAAAGCCGAGGAAAAAGGCCGCGGCCTTGAAGTCGCTACGGCCGTGGGCGTCGATCCCGCCATCATCGTCGGCTCGCAAGCCAAGGTTCCTTATGGCATCGATGAATTCCACGTTGCCGGCGGTCTGCGCGGCGGGGCGGTGAAGCTGGTCAAATGTGAGACCATCGACGTCGAGGTTCCGGCGTTTGCTGAAGTCGTCATCGAAGGCGTGACAATCCCTGGCGAGCGTGTCGCCGATGGGCCGTACGGCGAGTACCCCGGCTGTTATAGCGAAGCGAAGCAGGCCCCGGTGCTGAAAGTAACCGCGATCACCATGCGCCAAAACGCGATCTGGCAGACCGCCCTGACCGGCATGCCGGTGACGGAAAATCACACCTTAATCGAATATGGCAACGCCGCGTTGGTTTACCGCGAAATCAAAAAGATTGTCCCCGAGGTTAAAGCCATTAATTTTACTCCGGGCGGCACGTTTCGCCATCATGTGGTGGTGTCGATCAAGAAGCGCGCTGAAAATGAAGGCCGCAATGTTATCCTGGCATTGCTTTCCCTGGGCATCGGTTTGAAGCAAGTGACTGTTGTCGATGACGATATTGATGCCTTTAATCCCATGCAGGTGGACTGGGCGCTCGCTACGCGCATGCAGGCGGACAAAGACGTGATCATCATTCCGCGTATCGCTTGTTCAACGCTTGACCCCTCGGTGCCGGAACCGCGCGTCACCGCCGGTTTGGGTATCGATGCCACGGCGCCGATGAAAGATCGCTGGCGTTTTGAAAAAGTGGAAATTCCCGGCGTGGACAAAGTGAAGTACATCTAACGGTCATAGGCTGATGAAGAACTTCGATTATCTTGAGCCAAAGAGTGTCACTGAAGCGTGTGCGCTTTTGCGACAGCACGGCGCAGAAGCCCGCATCTTTGCCGGCGGCGCGCAGTTAACGATCTTGATGAAGCAGGGCCTCTATCAGCCCAAGGCCCTCATCAATATTAAGAAGATTCCAGAATTGAGAGGAATAACATTCGACCCTACAGCCGGGCTGACCATCGGCGCGCTGGTGACGCATCGCGACCTTGAAACCTCTGCGCTCGTCAAAGACAAATTTCCCGTACTTTGCGAAGCCGAAAGGGAGGTTGCCAACATCCGTGTACGAAACGTCGGAACCATCGGTGGCAATCTGGCCTCAGGTGAGGCTTTGACGGACTTGTCGCAGATTTTTATCGCGTTGGATGGCCAAGTGAAGATCGCCGGGCCGGGAGGAAGCCGCAATCTTCTCGTAGAGGAGCTTTTCGTCGACTTTTATCAAACCAGCCTTGCGGAAGATGAACTGCTGACGCATGTGTCGGTGCCGCCTCTCCCTCCTCGTTCCGGTATAGCGTACATTCGATTTTCCAGCAGCTCGACGGTCGATAAACCGTCAGTTGGAGTTTGTGTCCGCGTCACTCTAGAGCAGGGCAACGAGAACGCTCGCAGCGTTCGCGTTGTGCTCGGCTGTGTCGGGCCGACCCCCGTTAGAGCGCGCAAAGCGGAAGCGCTGCTGGCCGAAAAGTCCATTGTGCCGGATCTCATTGAAGAGGTGGGTGCTTCAGCCGCTCGGGAATGCAATCCGAGCAGCGATTTACGGGGTTCGGAACACTATAAGCGGGCGATCGTGCGCACGCTGGTCAAACGGGCGCTGATCCAGGCTTGCGAACAGGCGCTGCGGAATTAGGCTCTTTTCATGAAGAAGACGATTTCTCTTACGGTTAATGGGATCGAGCGCAGCGTCGAAGTCGAGCCGCGTACGACGTTGCTCGATATGGTCCGCGAGCAGCTCGGCCTGACCGGCGCCAAGCTCGGCTGTGACATTCAAGTCTGTGGCGCGTGCACTTTATTGCTCAACGGTAAACCGGTGAGTGCTTGTTCTGTTTTAGCCATCGACGCGGACGGTTGCGAGGTTTTGACTATTGAAGGATTGAGCCGGAAGGATTCGCTGCATCCGCTTCAGGAAGCTTTCATGGAATTCGGCGCGCTGCAGTGCGGCTATTGTACCTCCGGCTTCATCCTCACCGCCAAAGCCTTGCTGGACGAATGCCCGCGGCCGTCTGAACAGCAAATTAAGGATTACCTGGCCGGGAATTTTTGCCGTTGCGGCTGTTATCAGGAAATCGTTCAGGCGGTGAAAAACGTCGCGAGCCTCTTTCCTCCCCCGCGTGCGGGGGAGGATGAAGGAGGGGGTAGCTCGCGCAAAGACTAGGGCAGGATAATTCGATGGAAACAACTGAAATCGGCCAATCCGTTCGCCGGTTAGATTACGAAACTAAAGTTACGGGCAGGGCGCTCTACCTCGCGGACATGCAAGTGCCGGGCATGTGCCATGGGAAAATTCTGCGCAGCCCGCTGCCGCACGCGCGCATCAAGAAGATCGAAACCTCGAAGGCGCTGAAGATCCCCGGTGTTCTCGCCGTTATCACGCGTGACGACATACTGCACGATGAAGGCATCGAGCCTTACTATGGCCCGGTGTTCAAGGATCAGACGCTGGTCGCGGTCGACAAGGTTCGTCACGTCGGCGATCCCGTGGCGGCGGTTGCGGCGCTGAGCGTTGATGCGGCGGAAGCGGCGATAGAGCTGATCGATGTCGAATACGAAGAGCTACCGGCGGTGCTCAATGTCCATGACGCTTTAACGCCGGGCGCGACTTTAGTTCACGAGTCTGTTCGTATACCCGAATCCGGTTTTGCCGATCTCGCCGAGATCAAGCCCGTCGAAGGCACCAATATTTGCACGCACTTCAAGCTTAACCGCGGCGACATCCAGAAGGGTTTCGCGGAGTCGGATCAGATCTTCGAAGATACCTTTACGCTTCCGGCTACGCAGCATAGTTTTCTCGAGACTCACGCCTGTATCGCATCGGTGGAGCCCGGCGGCCGCATTACGGTCTGGGCGACGACACAAAACCCCTTTGTGGTGCGAACCCAGCTGTCGAATATTTTCAAAGTTCCAGTCTCGAAAGTTCGGGTCGTGGTTCCTTATTTGGGCGGCGGCTATGGCGGCAAGGTCTATCCAAAGATCGAGCCGATCACGGTGGCCCTGGCGCTGAAGGCGCAGCGGCCGGTGCGCGTCGTGCTGTCACGTGAAGAAGTTTTCTACACCATTACCAAACATGCCGCCGTGATCCGCATGAAGACCGGCGTGAAGAACGACGGCACCCTCGTAGCGCGCGAATGCGAAATCCATCTCGACACCGGCGCCTATGCCGAAATCGGACCGCGGGTAGCGAAGAAATCAGGCTATACGGCGGCGGGGCCGTACCGCATTCCCAATCTAAAAATCGATTCCTATTCTGTATACACGAACAAGCCGCCGGCCGGCGCCTTTCGCGGCTTCGGCGTTTCCCAGTCGGCCTGGGCCGTCGAGTCGCAGATGGATATCATTGCCGCGGCGCTAAAGATGGATCCGTTGGAGTTGCGGCAGAAGAATGGCTACGACGAGGGAGACAAATTTGTTACCGAAGAGACGCTGCGCGGCGTTGGCCTGAAGCCGTGTCTGGACGAAGTGGCAAAGTCCATCGGTTGGGGAAAGAAAGAGATAGAGTTCAAGGGTTCAAAGGTTCAAGGTTCAATTCAGAATAGCGTCAAGCGGGGCAAGGGAATCGCCTGCATGATCAAAGCGACGATTACGCCGTCGATTTCCTGCGCCGTGGTCAAGCTCAACGAAGACAGCAGCGTATCTATCTATGCGGGCACCGTGGAAATGGGGCAGGGATCTGAGACCACGCTGGCTCAGATTGCCGGCAAGGAATTGGGAATTCCGCTGAAAAAAATCCAGGTGCTGGGAGTGGACACCGACGTCGTGCCGTATGATCTTACGACTTCGTCCAGCCGCTCGACCTTCCATATGGGGAAAGCCGTGCAACTGGCGGCGCAGGATATCCTGCGCCAATTGAAACAAACCGTCGCCCAAGAGTATGGAGTCCGAGGGGACAATATCAGTTTCGTGGAGGGAAAAATCCGCCTGCCTGAAACGGTTCTCGACTATGCCGACGTGATGTTTAAACGTTTCGGCATGCGCGGCGGCACGCTGGTGGGTGACGGGCAGGTAAAGACCGCGGTCAAAGACGAGTACGGCGAGAAAAGCACATCGGCTTTCTGGTTTTACGCGGCGGGTGCCGCGGAAGTGGAAGTCGATACCGAAACCGGAAAGATCAAGTTGCTCAAGTACGCCAGCGCCGTGGACGTCGGCAAGGCGCTCAACCCCCTCGGTTGCCGCCAACAGCTCACCGGCGCCGCGATCACCGGCATCGGCCAGGCGATGTTTGAGGAAATCGCCTACGATAATGGCCAGATTATTAACCCCAATTTGGTCGATTACGTCTTGCCTTCCCTAGGCGACATGCCTAACGTGATTGATCCGATCGCGATTGAAATTCCTCATAAGAACGGCCCGTTCGGTGCGAAGGGCATCGGTGAAAGCGCGCTCATTCCGGTCGCCCCGGCGATCGCCAATGCCATTTACGATGCGGTCGGCGTGCGCATCAAAGATCTGCCGATTAAAGCAGAAAAGATTTATCTTGCTCTGGAAGAACTGAGAGTAAAATCATAGAAAGTTCCGACGATGCAGCGCCGATTCTTTGACTTTCTCAGTGTCGTCGGAGTTTTCTTGACGGTTACATTGACCTTGCCGGGCTGTAACTCCGAATTACTCGAAAAGCAGGCCGAACAGATAAAACAACAGCAAGCGGAAATCGCAGCCCAGCGCCAGGAACTCGATGCGCTCAAGCTGCCGGAGCAAAAACAAAGGGACTGTAATCGCGCATTCCGCGATTATTTTGAAAAGGCCCAAGTCTTAACCGATCGGGACAAGGCAATTGCGCTTTATCGCGAAGGATTGGCCCTTTGTCCCGATGATGATGTCGCTCATTATGAACTAGGCAAAACACTCGCCGCTAACGGCCGCAACACGGAAGCGCAGGCGGAGTTCGAGGCCGCCTTAAAAATCAATCCGGGTTTCATTGAAGCACAAAACCAACTCGAGGCGCTCGGGAAAAACCGTTAGGACACGTTATGGTTGGTGGAGTAGATGCGGGCTTGACTTACAACTTATCCTCGCAAGGACCGCCGATACTTTCGTTAATGGGCAGATCGCAACGTCAATTCATGAGTTAGCGCTGTTGCATCACCTCACGAATGCTCCACTTATGGCACCAACCCAGCCGACTTGAGCATCTTGTACGTCGTGTAGCCTCCGGACAGGTTCCGTGTGTGATAACCATGCTGTGCCAGGAATCGTGTGGCGTAGTACGATCGCTGTCCCACGCCGCAACAGGTCCAAATGTCGCGATCCTTCGGAAGTTCGACATAACGATGGCGCATCTGCGAAAGCGGCAGATTAACCGCGTTCGGGATATGGCCGCGGTCGAATTCCTGGGGTTCGCGCACGTCAAGCAACAAGGCCACGGTGTGGTCAAGTTCCTGCCAATCGGCCAGGGGCATGTCTTCATTTAGAACGTTGCGGGCGAGCATGCCGGCAAGGTTTACGGGATCTTTCGCTGCGCCAAACTGCGGCGCATAGCAAAGCTCCGCCTCAGCGAGATCGTACACAGTGCCATTAAACTGAATCGCAGTTGCGATGACGTCGATGCGCTTCTCCACGCCTTCGAGCCCGATCGCTTGCCCTCCAAGAATACGGCCATCCGGCACTGAAAACAGTAATTTCAAGTGAATCGGACTGGCGCCCGGATAATAACCGGCGTGATGCCCCGGATAAAGGTACACCTTCTGAAAATTCGTTACGCCAGCGCGCCGCAGTCCCTTCTCGCTTGCGCCCGTTGATGCGACCGTCAACCCTAAAACACCAACCACGGCAGTCGCTTGTACGCCGCGGAATTTTGTCGTACGCCCCGCGATAGACTCGGCGGCAACTCGGCCTTCGCGATTAGCCGGTCCAGCGAGCGGCAGCACTGTCTCTTGACCCATGAGCACGTCGTGCACCTCTACGACATCGCCCACCGCCCAGATGTTCGGATCAGAAGTACGCATTTGGGCATCAACGACAATGCCTCCACGCGGGCCGATTTGCAGTGCGGCGTCCCTGGCCAGCGAGTTCTCGGGCCGCACGCCAATTGCTAGAATCACAAGATCCGCAGGCAGCCGGGTGCCGCTCTCCGCTACGACAACCAGGCCACCGTCAGCGCGTTTTTCTATGCGCGCAAGCCCGTCAGCTAAATGGAGGCGCACACCCTTTACGGCAAGGTGTTCCATCAGCGGCACCGCCATCTCAGGATCCAGGGGAGGCATTAGCTGAGGCAGCTTCTCCAAAATAGCTACGGAGAGGTCGCGATGAACCAAGTTCTCGACCATCTCCAACCCAATGAATCCGCCACCGACAACGACCGCTGTCTTCGCGCAATGATCAGCGATCCATGAGCGGATTCGACGCGAGTCCGGGATGGTTCGGACGGCGAAGACACCGGGCAGGTCCACGCCGGGCAGCGCCGGTCGGATCGGTGCGGCTCCCGGTGACAATACGAGAACGTCGTAGCGCTCGGTGCGGCTGTTGCCCGTGCGCACGTCGCGGACCGTGATTAAGCGTGCGCTGCGGTCGATGCTCATGACCTCACTCTCGGTCTGTACCTCGATATTAAACCGCTCGCGAAACATTTCTCTCGAGGCCAACAGCAGACTGAGCTCGTCGGAAATAATGTTGCCGACGTAGTAAGGTAGGCCGCAGTTTGCGAACGACACGTAGGGGCCGCGATCGAACATAACGATATCAACCGACTCGTCAAGTCGCCTCAGTCGCGCCGCGCAAGAGGCGCCTCCTGCCACCCCTCCGACAATGAGCACGCGGCGGGAACCGCGGGTGTCCGAAGAAACGTATTGCGTAGGGGCTTGATGGCTCATATGAACTCCGATTTCAGAATTGTGAGTATCGTAGCGCGCCTTCCATAGCCGCCCTTCTTTTTGACTTCAGCGTCACTAGCCTGCGCGTGAACGACTCCGATTGATCCAAATTTAATTTCCGTAGAATTTCCTACCTTCGTGCCCTATTGGCTCGGCGTTCCTTCACGCTTTTTGTCTTGGGCTCTCTTGCGTCGAGACTCGACGTCACATGGATTCGCCATTCAAGTACGCACGCCAAGCCGCGGCAATACCCAACGCATCAGCACGATGTACACTGCGAAAAACGCAACGAACCAGATCCAGTCAAACATAATTTTAATCCTCCGTCTGACACGTGAGCAACGGACATGCCACCCATAGGCGGCTTGATTTACGTGATCGTTCCGCTTTGGTTCTTCCAGTATTGCGAAAAGGAACGACTTTGTTTGAGTTTCGATGAGAAAATCAAGACTTTTAGCCTGCAGCTCAAGCGGTAGCGGTTCAGTTGGCTGTAACATCAACTGTTTCTATACTTCGATCCAGTCATCAGCGCTTATTCCGTATGATTGAGCTTCGAAGTTTAGAAGTCAGCCCACGGGTAGTTTCCGTTCCGACCTTCTACCAAATTGTACGGGGCACTCCTGTTTTGCTTTGCGTTTGAAGACGTTATAACTTGGCGCTGTTTTAACGGAGGAACGACATGATGGAGCGAGAAAAAATTTTGCAACCGAAGCGTAGCCTTGCGTTGGCAGTGATGCTTATCACTTTTTTGCCGGCCCTGGGTTACTGCGCCGACAGCCAAAGCCCGCCGCCGCAGGCGGCAACGCAACTCGCTCAACCCAAGGATCCAAACGTTTTGACTTTGGACGAAGCGCTGCTGACGGCTCTGGCGAATCATCCCAGCCTTAGCGCAGCGCGGGAAAGAGTCGCGGCGCAACGGGCGGTGTTGGGTCAGCAGGTGGCCGCCTACTATCCGACGATCAGCGAGACCAGTCAATATCGGACGACGACCGAGAGCGGGACAACCGGGATTTCGTCAACCGGGGGGTTTGATTTTTTCAACAACCAGTTAACTTTTAATATGATCCTTTACAACTTCGGCAAACGGGAAGGGGCGGTCCAGGCGGCACGGGAGACGCTGAGCGCCACCGACCATAACTACAAGACGGCAGTGGATGCCGTCGTTCTTGGAGTCAAACAGAGTTACTACGTCTACCTTGGGGCCAGAGCCATCGTCAATGTGAGGGAAGACACCGTGAAGAGTCGAGATTTGCTCGTGAAGCAAACCCAGGCGTTTTATAATGTCGGCACCAGAGCGCGGATCGATGTTGTCAGGGCCGAAGCGAACCTGTACACGGCTCAGGCGGATCTGATTGCCGCGACAAACGCAGTCCAGGTTGCGTGGGTGACTCTCAAGAATGCAATGGGCGTCAGGGAATTACCGGAACGGCCGTTAGTCGAAGAGGCGATCATGACCACTATTCCTTATACCTTGGAGGAGGCGAGAGAAATCGCTTATGCGACGCGCCCGGAGCTCAAGAGCTTCGAAGCGCAGCGCCGGGCGCAAGATCAAAATATCGCGACAGCGCGCCGCGGCCACCTGCCGGATCTGATTTTGGACGCCAACTGGCGGCGCAGCAATGTCAGTAACGGGACGATCAAAGGATCCTGCTTGGCGAAGGTTGGTGATGAATGTGTAAAAAATGCCAATCTCCACGTAGATACCTTTCCTTTACAGCCCAGCTGGCAGGTGCAGTTGAGCCTAGTTATCCCGATCTTCGACGGCTTTCGAACCACCAACAGAGTCGAGGAAACCTTGCATACCTATTACGTCATCAAGGCTCAAGAAGAGCAGCAACGGCAGCAAGTAGCTTTGGATGTGGAGCAGGCTTATCTTACGCTGGTACAATTGCAGCAGCGAATCAAAGCCAATGAGGCGGCCGCCGCCGCGGCCAAGGAAAACTTGGATCTGGCCAATGGGCGATACCAGGTCGGAGTGGGGTCGATCATCGAAGTTACCGACGCCCAGCAACTTTACACCGACGCGCAAACCACGTATGTTAGAGCGCTTTATGATTACAAGATCGCCGACGCCCAACTAACCCGGGCTATAGGGAAATAGCCGGCGTAATGCTACACTGATTGAAATATCGTGGTTAGAACCACCGGGGCTAGGAGAATCATGAAATGAGGCGTTCTGTTTGGATTGTGGCGCTGCTCGCAGTTTTGGCTGCCTTTGCAGTTTTCCAACAATACTCTTCTTGGTCGCTCAACAAATCTCAAGTGCAATCCGGCGGTCCTTCCGATAATGCCGCAGAAGTCACATCCGGCGATCGAGCCCAAGGTGGAGCAAGCGGACGGGGCGGGCAAAGCCGCGCTGGCCGCTCTCGCGAGGCCGTGCCTGTATTAGCCGCTACGGCGCAGCAGAAAGTCGTTCCGGTACAAATTCGCGCGGTCGGAAATGTCGAGGCCTACTCGACGGTTTCGATCAAGAGCCAGGTCACTGGAGTCCTCACCCAGGCTCACTTTAAAGAGGGGCAGGACGTCAAGAAAGGGCAACTGCTTTTTACGATTGACCCCCGTCCTTTAGAAGCGGCTTTAAAGCAGGCGGAAGCAACCTTGGCGCGCGACTTCGCCCAGGTGCAAAATGCGCGCGAGCAAGCGCGGCGCTACGCGGAGCTGGTCAACAAGCAATATGTGTCGCGGGAACAATATGATCAAATTAAGGCCAACGCCGATGCAGCAGAAGCGGTCGTTGTGGCCGATCAAGCCGTGGTTGAAAATGCCAAGGTTCAACTGAGTTATTGCTATATCTATTCGCCCATGTCAGGCCGGGTGGGCAGCTTGTTGGTCAATGAGGGCAATCTGGTGCGCGTCAATGACGGTGCCCCGTTGGTGGTCATCAACCAGCTCACACCCATTTATGTGACCTTTTCAGTCCCCGAGCAAAACCTAGAAGCCATCAAGCGGCATATGGCCGTGGGCAAGTTGCAGGTGGGTGCCAGCTTTCCTGCGGACGACGGCCGCCCTGAGCAAGGCGTGCTCTCTTTTGTCGATAATGCCGTCGATCGTTCCACGGGAACGGTCAAACTGAAAGCCGAGTTTACTAATGCGACGCGGCGGCTCTGGCCTGGGCAGTTTGTCAACGCTGCGTTGACTCTGACCTCGCAACCGGATGCCGTGGTGATTCCATCGGAAGCCATTCAAGTGGGTCCGGAAGGACAGCACGTATTCGTCATTAAACCCGATAAACAGGTTGAAATACGGCCGGTCGTGGTTGGGCCGACTAACGAAGGCGAGGCCGTCATTGTCAAAGGCCTCGCGCCAGGCGAACAGATTGTTCGAGAAGGACAATTCCTGCTCGGTCCGGGTTCGAGGGTTGAAATCAAGGATCAAACAAGGACACTTGAATCAAAGGACGAGAAGAGGGAGAGGGGCGGAAAAGGTAAGGACAAATCGTAACAGGGGAGAGTCATGAACATATCCGGGCTGTTTATTCGCAGGCCGATTACGACCACGCTGGTGATGCTGGGTATTCTCATGTTCGGCATCATGGCTTACAGGTCGCTTGCCGTCAGCGACCTGCCGACCGTTGACTTTCCCACCATTACCGTAAGCGCCAACTTGCCGGGCGCCAGTCCCGATACCATGGCGTCATCGGTGGCGACGCCGCTAGAAAAAAACTTCTCGACCATAGCCGGCCTCGATTCAATGAGTTCGCAGAGTAGTTTGGGGCGGACTCAGATCACGTTGCAGTTTAGCTTGAGTCGAGACATCGATGCCGCCGCTCAAGACGTTCAGGCTCAGATCGCGCGCACGGCGCGCGATCTGCCGCCGAATATGCCAAGCCCTCCCTCTTATCGCAAAGTCAATCCGGCGAACAATTCGATATTGCTGTTGTCGTTGACCTCCGAAACGCTGCCTTTGTCGACGGTTGATGAATACGCGGAAACCATTTTGGCGCAGCGAATCTCAATGGTGAGCGGCGTTGCCCAAGTCGATGTGTTCGGATCCCAGAAATACGCCGTGCGGATACAGCTGGACCCGAACAAGCTTGCGGCACGGCAGATCGGTATCGACGACGTAGTTAACGCAGTCCAGCGCGGCAACGTCGACCTGCCGGTGGGCATCTTAAACGCTCCCAACCGCGCTTACACTTTGGTTTCGGACGGGCAGCTCACTAATGCCGCGGGTTATAACTCGATGGTGGTGACCTACCGCAATGGCGCGCCCGTGCGTATTCAAGACATCGGCGCGGCTGTGGATAGCGTGGAGAACCCCAGGATCGGCAGCTGGTTCAATAATAAAAGGGCCGTTGTCCTGGGAGTCCAGCGGCAGCCCGGGGCCAATGTCGTCGAAGTTGTCGACGCCATCAAGGCGGTTCTTCCCTCCCTCCGCAGCCAAATTCCACAATCGATCAAACTGGAGGTGTTCTTCGACCGCACCGAGTCGATTCGGAAATCCGTGCACGACGTTCAGTTAACGCTGATCGGAACCATCGTTCTCGTTGTCCTGGTCATCTTTTTGTTCCTGCGCAATATTTCCGCGACGGTGATTCCCAGCCTGGCGTTACCCATGTCGATCGTCGGCACCTTTGCCGTCATGTATCTGCTCAACTACAGCATGGATAATCTTTCGCTCATGGCGTTGACCCTTGCCGTCGGTTTTGTCGTCGATGACGCCATCGTCGTGCTCGAAAATATCGTGCGCCACATGGAGGAAGGAGAGCTTCCTTACGATGCGGCGGTCAACGGCGCTAAGGAGATTGGCTTTACGATCGTGTCTATGACGATCTCACTAGTGGCGGCTTTTATTCCGGTTCTGTTCATGAGCGGCATGCTCGGCAGGCTGCTGCGCGAGTTTGCGGTGACCATCTGCGTGGCGATTCTGGTTTCCGGATTTATTTCATTAACTTTGACTCCGATGCTTTGTAGCCGTTATCTCCGGCCGCCGGCCAGCGAGAAACACGGGCGGCTTTACAAGTTTCTCGGACGCTGCCTGGACGGGATGAACCGCGGCTATGACATTACACTCCAGTGGGTCATTAGACATCACGTGACGACAATGGCGGCCTCGCTGGTGGTATTGCTGGCTACCATCTATTTTTTCGGCCTGGTGCCCAAGGGCTTTATCCCAAGCGAGGACATCGACCAGGTTTTGATTAACACCGAAGGCGCGCAGGGCGTCGCCTATGAACAGATGGTGAAATACCAGCAGCAGTTAGCCGATATCGTGGCCAAAGACCCAAACGTCGAATCGTTCTACTCCGCCGTTGGTGTCGGTGGGGTGGGGCTGACGGGTAATACGGGGCGTATCTTTATGAAACTCAAGCCGCGGTCGGATCGGCCCCTAAGCGCAGACGGGATGATCCGCGAATTACGGCCAAAGCTGGCGCGCGTTCCCGGCGTTCGTGTGTCGCTCCAGAACCCGCCCGTGATCCGCGTTGGCGGCCGCCTCAGCCGCAGTTTGTACCAATTTACCTTACAGAGTCCCGACGCCTCAGAACTCTACCGTAGCGCCGCCCTCTTCGAGCAAAAGTTAAGCGCAAATCCTGACTTCACCGACGTGGGAAGTGACTTACAGCTCAAGAATCCTCAGCTGAAAGTCGTGATCGACCGGGATAAGATGGCAACCATGGGGATAACCGCTCAAGGTATTTCGCCGCGCCAGGTAGAAGAGGCTTTTTGGAATGCCTACGCGACACGGCAGATTTCGACCATTAACACGCCGAACAATCAATATCAGGTGGTCTTAGAGCTCGATCCGAAGTTTCAAAATGACCCATCGGCGCTGTCGATGTTGTATATACGCTCCACGAGCGCGCAAGCCGCTACCGCCCAACCGATGGTTCCGTTGGGTGCCCTGGCAACGCTTCAGTACACCGTCGGTCCGCTGTCGGTCAATCATTCTGGGCAACTGCCGTCGGCGACGATATCTTTTAATCTCCGCGACGGCGTGGCGTTGGGAGATGCCGTCGAGACAATCAATAACCTCGCGCGTGAGACATTGCCTGCGTCCATCAGCACGAGCTTCCAAGGCGCGGCTCAGGAGTTTCAATCTTCCGTCAAGAGCCTGTGGGTTTTGCTGGCTCTAGCGGTTTTTGTCGTTTATCTCGTTCTTGGTATCCTTTACGAGAGCTTCATCCATCCACTCACGATACTTTCCGGTCTGCCTTCCGCGGGCTTGGGCGCGTTGATCGCGCTTTATTATTTTCACATGGACTTGAGCATTTATGCATTTGTCGGCTTGATCATGCTTGTCGGTATAGTGAAAAAGAACGCGATCATGATGATCGACTTCGCCCTCGAAGGGCAACGCAATGAAGGTAAGAGCCCGGCGCAGGCGATTTATGAAGGCGCTTTGGTGCGCTTCCGACCGATCATGATGACGACGATGGCGGCGATCGTTGGCGCGATACCGATTGCTCTTGGCTTGGGGGCCGGCGCCGAGGCACGTCAACCCCTGGGTATTGCCGTTGTCGGCGGACTCCTAGTCTCTCAAGTGCTCACGCTCTATATTACTCCGGTAGTTTATATCTATCTGGAAAAGTTCCAGGCGCAGATGATCGCCTTGCCCTCGAGAATTCGTGGTTTGGGCCGAGGTCGCTCGGTCGCGAGAGAAGAGCCGGTGATGAGTCCTAAGCTGACGGTGGAAAATCCCGAGTTGCACAAAATTCCGTAGCGCCTTCAAGCTCACCCGATATTTGTTCCGGGCTCAAGGGGCCGAGGGTTTCATTTGAAACTCATCGCCCCTTTGCGCATTTATAGCACCGGCAGCAACCCATGTTAGAATGGTTAAAATGAAAAAATATTGGCCGATCGCTCTCGCGTCGATCGCGGTGGGCGCTGCAATCGGTTACGGCATGTGGACTCAAAGGTTCGTCGGCCGCTTTGCCGCAGAAGAGGAGATTCGAGTCAAAGTCGCAGCCGCAAAGAAAATCAAATCACCGGGGGTTATCGAAACAGTGGGTCAACTTCAGGCCGGCAGAGAAACGGATGTGATTTCGCTTCTCCCCGGCGTTCTGAAGGATGTTCGCGTTAAAATCGGTGACGCCGTAAAAACGGGAGAAGTAGTGGCGCTGCTTCAAGCGACGGAACTCATTGAACGCGGGCGCATGAACGAGATCGCGGTCAAAGCGGCTGCCGCCGATCTGCAGGACGTGAGGAGCCAGCTTGAGAATACCGAGAAAAAGCTCGCCATGACTCGCGATGCATACCGTAAAGATCTCATAGCTCGACGGGACATGGAAGAGATGGAAATGCTGGCCGACACTGCCCAGGCTGAAAAAGAACGGGCTCAGGCCCGGCTGGCGCAAGGGGAGGCCGCGTTGGCGCAGACGCGTTATCTACTAAGCCTAACCCGGATCGTGGCGCCTGTGACCGGAGTCGTTACGGGTCGAATTGCGGAGCCCGGCGCGTCGGTTGCGGCTTCTGCGGTTATAATGTCAGTTGCCGACCCAGCGATTATGCGTGTCGTGATTAAATTACCGGCGGCCGAAGCGCGCCTGGTGCATCCTGGCGGTGGGGTGACAGTTCGCGTTCCGGCTTTGCCGGGAAAAGTTTTCGACGGGTCCGTGTCTCACATCAAAATGGCCGTGGAAGGCGAGGGCAATACATCGACAGCGGAAATCGAACTGCGCAATACCGACGGCGCGCTCAAGCCCGCTATGGAAGCTCTCATTTCCATGCCGCTTGACGAAGAACGCGAGCTAATTATGATTCCGTATGCGGCGGTATTCGAACTCCAGGAGAAGCATTGCGTCTACGTGATCGAAGATCAAAGGGCAAGGCTAAGGAGCGTTACGACGGGAGCACAAAAATCAGGCGACATCGTCGTTACTACTAATTTGGCAGAGGGGGAGAAGGTTGCAGTAACGGGGCAGAGTAAACTTCGGACCGGTAGTTATGTTCGCATCGTTGAATAATGGCTGCTGAGAGCAGCGCAAGGCACGGCACGCAACCGTACCGCAGCGTGGACTCAGGGTCCCGTAGTCCAGTTAGCTTTTAGTTACCACTGAAACGGATTTAAAAGTTTGCTGAGGCTTTCCGCATCCTCTCTCAGCCTATCGAAGACGCCCTTGTTTTCTTCGTCGCCGAACGTGGGCGTGCCTTTTATCTCACTCGATTTGGCAACTGCCGTTGCCACAGGTTGCGAAGGTCCTTTAATGAGCGCTTTTGGGACTTCTCGCACTCCTGAATCTTCCGGTTTGTCGCCCGGGGCCTTTTTATCCTGCTCGGTCGCTTCTGGACCTGAAGTCGCTTTGTCTTGTGTTGGAACCTCTGCCGGCGAGAGGAACAACGGCCCCTTTTCAATAGCTACTTTGGGTTCCAATTCCACTTTTTGCGTGGCTTCGGGCTTGCGCGCGCTGGGTTGAGCAGTAGCTTGGGAAACAGGCGGAGCAATAAACTTTGCCGGCTCCACTCCCTGCGATTGGAGTTTTTGATCGATAGCGCCCAATAATCCACTGCCGGTAGCGGTTTGTGTCGGTTCGGGCGTGGCGTTCGCCTTTGCCGCAGCCCGCGCCTGCGCGGCTGCTATATCTTTGAATATCTGACCGGCTTCGGGAGTCGCGGGGACGGCCTCGGCAGCCTTACCGTCCTTTTTCAGACCTGAATCAATCCGACCGAGCAGTTCCGATGTGTCGGAAGGCGCAGGAGGAGGTTCGTCGACTTTCGGCAGGTCGATAGGCGGCGGGGTCAAAGCCGCCGTTTGCACCGCCGCGTCGACTCCCTTTGCCCTCAAAGAATCATCGATCCGCTGCACCAATTGAACGTTGTTCGCGCCGTCGATGGGCTTTTTCGGCTGCGGCTCTTTGCCAGCAAACGGATTGAGCCCGTGCCAGATGCTGGCGAGAACGCCGGGCGACTCTTGCTTGTTCTCGGCCGCTTTCCTCTTGGCCAGCTGTTCTATGGTCGTATCGTTCGAATTGCTTTTCTGTGCCACGGTGTTTTTATCGCTGTCGGAGGACGAAAATGGATTGATTTTGTCGACGACGCGGCGAAACATGCCCTTTTCCGATCCCGGTTCTTCATAGACCATTTCGGTCTTGGCGACGAGATTCTCGGCTTCTTTAGGCTTGCCGGTTTTAGTGTCGCTGTTTTCCTGGGCCACGGCTATGCTCGGCCGGCGGTCACGCATGAGCAGCATCGCGAGCGGATCTTGTTTTTCTTTTTCAATTTGGGCGAGCTGAGATTTGGCTTGGGGGGTAAACGAATTATCCGGGTAATGCTGGATCAAAGCTTCGTAAGCCAACGCAGCCTTGACGTTGTTCTTTTCTTTCCTGTAGCTCTCGCCCAAGAAAAACAAGCTCTTTGCCGCGGCGGCCGTTCCTCGATATCGCCGTACGATCTCTTCGAAACGGTCACGGGCCGCAGGATACTTTTCTTGCTGGAGATAAAATTGCGCAATATTAAAATCATGTTCGGCAAGATAGCCGTTGCACTTGGCGAGCTTCTCTTTCGCGTCCGCGACGTACGGTGATTTGGGATATTTTGCCAGAACCCCTTCGAAATAACCTTTGGCGATTTCCGTGTTCTTCTGATCCCGGTCGGTGGTCGTGAACTGATCGAAGTAGGACTGCCCGAGTCGATAGGTCACAAATGCTATATTTTCATTACTCGGATGCATCGACTCAAATTCTTTGAAAGCATTGATCGCTTCCGGAAACTGCTCATTGAGATAATAAGCGTCGGCGAGTTGCAGTTCAGTTTGCGTGAGTAGGGGACTGAACGGGTAATCGCTTTTAATCTTGGTGAAATTATCGATCGCGCGCGTGTATCTCTTATCTTTGAAATAGCGCATGCCTTCGTCGAAAAGCGCCTCGGCCGTCGGATCCGGCTTCTTCACGGAACTGGACCATGGAAGAGATGGCAACGAAGGCAAAGAAGGAAGTGGAATTGATGAGCAGCCCGCCACCCACAAACCGCACCCCAGCCAAAGCAGCATGGATTTTAACTTCATAATGGGTACCTAACTTCGGTGATTTAAGCGGATAATATACTTTTACCCACACGAGTCAAGACAAATATGCGGGTCATTGCAGAGGAGCGGCCTCGGGAATAATGGGCCGGACTCGAGCCGGAATTCAATCCGCCGCATCAGTCGATTGGCTTGTGCGTGGCAATAGCGGATTGTATCGACGGTTTTCGGTATAACGTAAACAATTCGCGGACAATCGTCGCAGCGTCGTTTAAAGGGCGCACCTTGCTACCCGGTGCGTTTGTCCAATGCACAGGGATTTCTTTGATTGCATAACCGAGACCCATCGCGATGATTAAGATCTCAACGTCGAAGGAAAACGTATCGATGGTCGCGCGCGCGAAAATCTCTCTCGCCGCGGCTTTGGTAAAACACTTGAATCCGCACTGGGTGTCCTTGAAGGGCAATGAGAATAACGCTCTTATGAGCCTGTTGAAACCTCTACCGATCGCCTCTCTGGCCCAACTTTGGCGGCGCGCGATGATTGAGTTCGGATGTCGCCGGGATGCGATTACGACCGCAAAGCCGCGCGTCAATTCCGCCAGCGCCAAATCGATTTCTTCGACCGGTGTCGAAAGATCGGCGTCGGTGAAAAGAACGGCATCGCCTTTTGCCATCGTCATTCCCTCGCGGACGGCGAATCCCTTGCCGTGGTTTACGGGCAACGAGCGTAGCACGATGCGGCTGTTCGTGACGGCCATCTTACGGACCTTTTCCGCGGTGGAGTCCGTCGAGCCGTCGTCGATCACAATAACTTCGTAGTGTAAAAAATTTCGCTCGAGATGGGCGGCCAACTTCTCGATCGTAAGCTCGATGCGCGCGTCTTCGTTGTACGCGGGAACGACGACGGATACTGAGTTCAAGTTCGCCCCTGGTCTAATCGATGCGCTGCATTTTCACGCGTTGGAAGCGGAACGTCGAAGATTCCATCATCCTTTTGTTACTCTATGAATCGCTACGGGTTCATTCCCCGTAGCTTGGTGCGTAATGGCGATTTCTGGTCTTCTCAAAGTCCGTCATTCCCGCATGCTTTTAGCGGGAATCCAGGTGAAACTCTGACCCATTCGACTGGGGCTCAGGGTCGTGGTGAGCAAAGTCCAACCATGACTGGAGCCCCGATAAAAACATTCGAGGGTGACAACCTTGGTAGAATCTATCATAAAGGATTCTCTATTCCCCGCAGCTTGCCGCGGCGTAGTTCATTCGGCGCCGTCGGCATCGCGGCGCGAGCGCTTTCTGAGTTGTGCAATCACCGCTCGGAGTCTGATTTAAGGGGCGGCAGAATTTTCAACGTGGCCTGTGTTTGATTCGAACGAAAAATAAACGGCCACACCGGAGGAAAGGCGAGATAGGCTGTGCTCTCCAACGCTGAGTAAACGGGCTCTCGCGGCGGTCCCTTATCATCGTGAATAATGACTGCATAAACACCCGGCGGCAGGTTGGGAATGCGGAACTGCAAAATCTTATCTTCGATCCAGGTGAGCTCTTCGCCGGAAATTCCCTCGCTTTGCGGTTTGGCTCCGAGCAGCTTAAGCTCAGACCATTCCATGACATGACCGGCGATTTCCACTCGAGGCCAGCCGACGAGATATTCCATTGACAGACTTACCAGAGTGCCCGGTGCGCCTTCGCGCGGTTGCATTTGGGTCACACGCGGCGCGCAGGAGGCGATTGCAAGCAAGAACGCGATAGTCAAAATCCGCCGCCCGTTTTGTTTCATGCGTGTAGAAAATACACAAACAACCGGGTACGCACAATGATAGACGATTTACAAAATGAGTTGCCGCGTCGGGTGAGAACATCGTATAATTCGGCGACACCTGTATAGATCGGTCTCACTTTGGAGCGGCATGATGACTAGCAACAGATGCAGGTTTCGAGTTGACGGAGTGCTCTCGAAGTAATGTTAGAACAACGAGAAAAAAGCGCTAAAGCAACCGGTCAATATGGACCGGAACAAATGGACATATGCGGATGTCTAAAGGCCGGTTTTTGGGCAAAAAACTTATCTTCTAAGACTATTGTCTTAAGTTCATGGCCGTATTTAATGCCAAGCTGCGAAAATTAATACCTAAGGTCTATTGTTGCCGATAATTAGTTAAAGTAAAAACATTCAAGCGCATTACGCCCGGTTCCAAAGGCTTATACGCGAGTGCAGTAGTGGGGGGCGTAAAGCGATATTAAAGAAAGAAGGAATTCGTTGAAGGAGGCGCAGATGAAAAAGACATTGTTTAACTTCGCGGGATTGAGCTTCCTGCTAGGCGTTTTTGTTCTTGCCGTCGCTCCGGTGCGCGCGCAGAGCGTCGATGATAAGATCAAAAATCTCGAGCAGGAGCTTTCGCAGCTTAAGTCGCAGCAGATCGAGATGAAGAAGGATGCAGTAGCGGCTGCAGCCGCGCTGCCGAGTTTTACCTATCGGCCGGGGAGCGGCGTGTTGATCGAGGCGGCGGACAAGGCCTGGTCGCTACGGCTGTCCCATGAAATCGATTGGCTGATGCCGTTTGAATCGGGTCAGTCTCATTCAGACCGGACCAACGGCGAAGTCATGACCCGCAGGTTCAGACAAGAGTGGACGATGTGCGTCGACAACTGCTTTTACGAAGTAGCGTCGCGGTTGGATCTCGATGGTTTCGGCACCAACAGCGCCTTGCAGCGTGCCCAGGGATCAATCCATTTTGAGAATTTGAATCCGTGGATGCCGACCCTTTACTTCGGTGCGGACATCGAGATGAACGGCGGCGAAGCGCGCCAGGGCTCGAGCGCTACCGGTTCACAGGGCGAATATGATTTGCTCAGCCGCAACAACGGTTTTAACACCGGCCGCACGGGCACGGGCATTGGGCTTCAGTATAACAACATCGATCTCGCCGGGATCGGCGTTCCCGGAAAAGCGCGGGCCATGTTTATGGCCGGCAGCATCGGCGCGGCGGACGACGGTACTAGCGTGCCGACGGACAAGAAAAGTTTAGCCGGTTTTTTCAGCATGTCGCCGTTCAGCGCGGTTAAGAACAAATGGATCAGCGGCTTGACCTTTGAAATCCTGGGCTTCTGGTGTAACACAGACACTCACACCGAAGACACGACGACCACGGCTGCCGCTATGGCCGTCAGCAGCACGACGGGTGCGATAACGGCGGGGCGCATTGAGACGACGACGACGACACGAATTCCCGCCGGCATGTCCGCTTGCCAGAGCTTGAACATTAGAGATCATGGGCCGGGCGGGCGGCAGAGCTTGTTCAACACCGGCGTGCTCGGCGGCGGTGTTAGCCAGTACATACAGCCGGGCTTATTGTGGGAAGTAGGTCCATACCGGTTGCGCGCTATGATGGGCTTTCAGCACTATAGTAACAGCAACAGCCTGGATCAAATAGCCGTTAGGCAGCGTTGGCAGGATACCGTCGGCAGCACGACATCGACGGCTTCGACGACGAGCACATTTCTCGGCGATGTGGGCAAAAGGCATGCGCGGGACTGGCTGATCGGGCACGATCTATTTCTGTGGAGTCCCAAGGGGTTCCTGACCGGATCGTCGAACACACCGGGATCGGTCCTGTTTGGTACTCACTTTGAGCGCACGGACGTGGGCTGCGATAGCGATTCTGGGATTAGGACATTCCCGGACAACGCGGTTTGTAACCGGATCACGCGGAGCGCCACCACATCGCAATCGGAATTTTTGCACAGCCGGATTCTGATTCGGGAGTGGGATTTATGGTATTTCATAGCGCCGCGGGCGAGCGTGGGGTTGAACTTCTTGTGGTACGATGCGAATCACCTGCCGACGGGGTTCAGCTCAGGCGGCGGTATTACGAACGATGTGCAGAAGCAGCTGGGCGCCACGGGGAGCTGTAGGAACTCGGCTCACAACAACGGGCTTGATAGCCCCGGTGCGGGGTCGTGGGTTCCCGACCAATTAGGTTGCGGTGGAAACTGGGTAGATGTGTGGTTGAGACTGAGGTGGAGCTTCTAGCGGAAGCTACGCTGGAAGAAGACAAAAGGGGAGCCATCCGGCTCCCCTTTTTTTTTGCTCCAGAGCTTGTATATTATCGCGTATAAATTTAGCTTAAAAAAAATTTCAGGCTGGAGTTGCAATAAACAAAGTATGAAAACCTTGCGAACCTACCCTTTGTCAATTTTCTCGTTGGCTCTCGTTATGGGATTGACCGCTTGTCTCAACTCAATACCGAGATTCGGCACCGGCGGCCAGTATGAAGCGGGCAAAGAAGAGTTTATGAGAGGGAAGGGCGGAGACATGGACAAGGCAATTCCGGCTCTGGAGGCGGTCGTACGTGAGAATCCCACTTATCGAGATAGTCTGACGCTTCTGGGCCGGGCCTACTACCGTAAGACGCGCTACCCGGATGCAGCCGCGATTTTGCAGCGCGCGGTGGTGGTGCAAAAAGACGACGGAATCGCCTGGATCGTCCTCGGAGCCGCGCAGCTGCGCTTAAACCAGAATGAGCAGGGGCTTCAGGCGATGAAGGGAGGAATCAGTTTGCTCAGCCGGGCTTCCGTCAATGGATATCACAATTTTCCGCTATGGGATACTAGGGGAATAATAAGCGCATCAATCCGCAGGGCAGCATTCCTGTTGACCAAAGAAGGGGACAACAAAGAAGAGTTGCTAAACGAGGTTAACACGCTTCTCAGCAGAATCGACGACGAGGAGAACTTCCAGCGCATCGATACTCAACGGCGCTATAACCGTGAATATTAAAGAATTCGGCTCAGCGATGGCTGCCGCCTTCATTGTCGCCGGGTCTGCCTCTGAAGAACCGTTCTTCCCGGTCCGCGCGATCAATCTCTTCCTCCATGCGCTTGCCGATGCCTTCGCCATCCGCGATCAGTTTCGGCCAGTCCAATTCTCGGTTGCTTAGGAGAGCGAGATCGGTCCGGATTTGTGAGCGAATCTCCCTTTGCGGGTCCCAAAATTCGCCATAGGAATAACGGTGGGTCTGGGAAACGTCTTCGAGCCAGTCATGGAGCCCCTTCATGCCGTTTTCAATTTCAGACAATCCGCGCTGACGATCACCGTCTCGGGCGAGCGTCAGGCCCAAATACAGCTTGGCCAGGTAGTCGTCGCTGTGACGGCTGCTGGCGTTTTCCAACGCCCGACGTGCCTCCGGCAAATTTTGCGTTTCATAACTTGCCCGGCCCACGTAAGTCCACACGCCTTCTTTAAAGACAGTAAACCCGGTAACGTAGTCGGGATTCAATTCCGCAGCCCGGCGGAAATGCACGAGCGCGTCTTCGGGTCGCCCGGCAAAAAGATCGGCGCGTCCCGATTGAACCTCTCCTCCGCTCTGTACAATTGCGCAGCCGTCGATCAGAAGAAAAAGACCTAAAACGCTCCAACGGATAGAACTATTTTTCGTGAGCCGATTAAAAGCCCTGCGCGGTTTCATAGATCCTCCAATTCCGAATGAGCGTAACGACTCAAGGCTCAGAGCCGCCGCCGTCGCCTTGGCGAGAACGCTCAAAAACTTCTTCACGGAGAGCCCGATCTATTTCCTCTTCCATGCTCCTGCCAACCCAATCGCCGCTCTGCAAAACTTTTGGCCAATCGATTTCCGGTCGAGAAAGCATCGCAAGGGTTGTCTGGATTTCCGAGCGGATTTCTGCTTGCGGATCCCAAAACCTGCCGGTGGAAAATGTCTGAGTTTGAGTGGTGTTTTGAAGCCAGTCGTAAATTCCTTTGATTCCGCCGCTAATTTCTTGCCGCGATCGCTCGCGATCTCCCTCGCGAGCCAACGTAAGACCAAGATAAAGTCTGGCCGTCGTGTCGTTGCTATAGACTGAAAGGGCGCGCTCCAACGCCTGCCGCGCGTCGGACAATCGTCCGCTGGCGTAGTCGGCCCGGCCGACGTAGCTCCAAATACCCTGGGGTACGCCGCTGTAGTTTATGTATCCGGGATCAATCCCGGCGGCATTGCGAAAATAGGTTTGCGCGGCCTCGTAACGACCCGTGAGGTAAGCCTGCCTGCCTGATTGGAAATCTTGAGACGCCTGAAAGCCGGCACAGCCAACGCAAAGGAAAATAATCGGCAAGAAGAGCCCCAAGTAGATCTTATTCATTGATGCCCTCCTGATTGGCTACTAGCATAATTCTGCACGCAGCGAAAATCAATGCTTGCTGGAACAGTTCCTAGCAGGTTGATGAATAACTCTGTTTGCAGGCTGCTCAAAAAGATCTCAGAGGCGAGGCGCGCGAAAAATCGATGAGCGGAGGCGTACTTAGCCAGTACGTTGTAGCGAGACGATTTCGCGCAACGAAGCATATGAGTCTTTTTCAGCAGCCTGCTAGAGCCGAAAATCAGGCCTGGGACCTAGCAAGACGGTCGTGCATAACTCTGGTCGGTTGTTTGCTTTCGTCACGCAAAATGTTCTTTTGGACTTTCGAGCTAGGTGTTTTGGGAAGTTCGGGACGGTACTCGATATAGCGCGGTACTTTAAATGCGGCCATATGTTTTTTGCAGAAGCCCCATAGGTCCTCAGGCGAGACAGTTTCCGGGGTCGCGGGGGACTTAAGGACGATGTAAGCCTTTACCTCTTCCCCGCGGATCTCATCGGGCACGGCGATTACCGCTGACTCGGCGACCTGCGGGTGAGAATTGAGCACGCGCTCGACTTCTTCCGAGGAGATGTTTTCATCGCCGCGCCGCACCATGTCCTTCACCCGGTCAACAAAGTATAGATAGCCATCGTCATCGAGGTAGCCGAGATCGCCGGTGAAAAGCCAGCCGTCCTTCAATGCCTTTGCCGTGGCTTCGGGATTCTTGTAATAACCCTTCATCACCGTCGGACTTTGCTTGACGATTTCCCCTGGTTTTCCCGGCGGCAGCGCTTTCCCGGACTCATCGAAAATCTGCAGACGGTGGACTTCCGGCGCCAGCGGCAAGCCGCAACTGCCGAGTTTTTCCCGCGGCATCTGGCGCGGCCCGATCACGCTGAGGATATCTTCGGTTAAACTGTAGGAGGGGACCGCAGTGAGATTGAATCGCTCCTCGAAGCGCGCGTGCATCTCCGGCGACAACAGCGCAATCGCCAGGCGCAGCGGATTGTCCCGATCGTCCGGCTTCTCCGGCAGGGCCAGAAGAATCTGTGGAATGGTTCGCATCAAACTTGAAGTCGTAATACCGTACTCGCGCACCTCATCCCAGAAGCGCGAGGCGCTGAATTTTTCCGTCAGCACAACACTGCCGCCCACGGACAGCATGCCGATGCACATGTGACAAAGCGCATTGACGTGAAACAGCGGCAGCAAACACAGCACCCGGTCGCTCTCGTTCCAGCCCAATCCTTCCGCGCGCATGCGCGGTGCGAACGCGTAGGCGTACTGCGACAGCATCACTCCTTTCGGACGGTCCGTCGTACCCGACGTGTAGGTGATGGAAGCGAGATCTTCCGGGTCAATCTGGATATCGGGAGCGTGATCCGTAACGCCGCTCATGAACTCATCCCACGAGAGGGCTCCCGAAGCATTGCCGTCACCCGTGACGATCACTATTCCGGCAGCCGGCAATTTTGCACGCACCGAATCGATCAAGGGCAACAGCTCCGGCGACGTGATGCAGATCGAGGCCTCAGAATGGTGCAGCACGTACTCCGCCTCTTCTGGCGTATAGGCCGGGTTGAGCGGAACAAATACCGCGCCGATTTTGGTGACGGCGAAAACCGCAACGAGAAACTCGGCGCAGTTCGACAAAGCAAAAGCAACTTTATCGCCCTTTTTTACGCCGATCCGATTCAGCCCATTGGCGGCGCGATTCACTTCGTGCTGGAGCTCCAGATAGGTCCAGCCCCGGTCCTTGAAAATCAATGCGACCTTCTCAGCATGCCGCGCGACTCCATTGTCTAGGAGTTCGCTAAGAGTTGCCGGAGATGAATGCTTCATGCCAGGATAACCTTTGCCTCTTTGTGCCGCGTTCGTCCTCATATCATTGGAAATAATATTTGCAACAAACCCCTTTTGATGTAAGTCGTTCACTTTGAATCGCGAGGTCATTGACGGGCATCAAGAAAGATTCCTCGCTCTGCTCGGAATGACAACTTAAGGGGTCTGTCATCCCGAACGCAGTGAGGGATCTTGATCGAACTGAACCCCTACCCCCTTTGACTTTCAATGATCAACCACCGTAGAATCGACTTATCCCCATAGATTTAAAAGGAGGCCCCTATGGCAGAGCCGCTCGTGCTCGAAGTTTTCTCCGATTTCGTTTGACCCTGGTGCTACCTCGTCACCGGGCGTGTCGAGAAACTTAAAGCGAATTATCCTCTGGCGGTCAAATGGACGCAATTCCCTCTTCATCCGGAAACCCCCGAAGATGGCGCCGAACGGGGCGATGAAATGGTTGCCCGAAATCAGCGCATGAAAGTAAACATGGACCGCGAAGGCTTGCCTTATAATGTCCAGCGCCGGTGGTCCTACAACAGCCGGCTTGCTCAGGAGCTGGCGAAATGGGCCGAGACCAAAGGTAAAGCGGAACAAATCACGGATGCCCTGTTTCGCGCCTACTTTGTAGACGTTAAAAATATCGGCCGAGCCGAAGTCCTCGCCAAGATCGCCGCGGAAAACGGCTTACCGGGGGATGAAGCTACGGACGTGCTGTCAAGCCGGAGCTTTAAAGATTTGGTCGATAACGATTGGCGCCGCTGCGCCGCCGTCGGCGTCAATGCGGTGCCGACATTTCTTGCCGGCCGCTATTTGGTGGTCGGCGCGCAGCCGTACGAAGAGTTGGAGCGGCTCGTTCAGCATGTGATGAATTCGCCGGAGAACGGATTGGAGTGATGGAGTGGTGGAGTAAGGGGATTGGAGTGGTGGAGTATTGGAGTGATGGAGTAATGCGTAAAACCCAATACTCCAGTACTCCATTATTCCAATGATCACTAGTTGACAGAACCGATGGAGTTACCGAACAGCTCAAGGGAGGACATCAAATTGCCCTACACCATGATTTCAGCCGATGATCACATTGACCTGGGGTATTTGCCCAAAGATTTGTGGACCGAACGCCTGCCCAAATCTTTGCGCGATCGCGCGCCCCACGTCGAGGATAGAGGCGAGAAGGGTGAGTATTGGGTGTGCGACGGCGAGACCTGGGCGGACTATCGCGGCGAGCGCTGGTTTGCCAAGGCCAATCGCACCCGGTTGGCTCTTGACAGGGGCGGAGTCGGCGAAGCGCATCGGCCCACGACGCCGGAGAAACGGCTCGCCGATATGGATCGCGACGGAGTCGAGGCATCGCTCATGTTTCCGCCCATTATCGCGATGCAAGTGGGCGAGCCCGAGTTGAGAAATGGCTGCGTCCAGGCGTACAACGATTGGGCGCTCGAGTTTGGTAAAACCGCCCCGAAGCGCTTCTTTCCCGTTGCCATGCTCTCTTCTGTCGACGCCGAAGCCGCTAGAGACGAGGTCATTCGCGTAGCGAAACTGGGCTTTCACGAAGCGAACTTCCTGGTCAACGATGTCACGCTCCAGATGAATCTACAGCCATGGGACATCTTCTGGAACGCGGCTGAGGACGCAGGCATCGTTGTGTCTTACCATGTGGGCGGCAGCACTCAGTCGGGAACCGTGCGGGCGACTATTGACTCGATGAAGCCCGGCGAGCGCCAGGGCGTCTTCGATATGGGCCTTAGCAATGGCGCTACTACATTCTTCAATCCCTTCGTCAATATGTTC
>JBGPIK010000003.1:0-56983 GCA_041484845.1 Binatia bacterium
CTCTCCGAAATTCACTCCCGGATTTTCTCATCGCTTCCGGTCCAGGCCACTTGTTGAGAAAATTCCTGCGTGACCGTCTCGATCTAAACAGGGCTGAGGGGTTCCGCCTGGCAGGTTAACCAAGAACGCGGTAGTCTTGAGAACTATTACAAAAGTGGTGTAAAACCGGATGTGGGTGACGCGGCGAGAATACACCATCGTGGCAGGAAGCAATGGCGATGCATTCATGCGAACCCCCTTATGTGACGGACAACTCCCGAACTCCGTCGTGACTTTTTTCCGTCGTAAACCGATGCAACAGAAACAAGAGTCTCTCCACGATGTTCAAGATAATTTAAAAATGCATGAAAGGAGCTTGCTTTTTAGCTCCAGCAACCGTGCACGCCAAAATCGCGACAAGCAGCGGCAGCCGACCTTTGGCAACCCAAAGAACTTCCCGGGAGAGTATGGATCGCCGCCGGCTCACCATTTGGGAAAAAAGTATCCGATAAGGTGCTGTTACGTCAACCTGGGGATGGAAATGGGGATAAGTCCCATTATGGGGAGGAGAAGGATTTTCCACCTTGCACTTCTTTAGAGAAAACTCCGTCACAATGTCCGCATTTCGCAACGTAATTTAGTTACCGAAGGTGCTTTCAAGCGAGGTATTGACAGCCGCTAGTTATGGGCGTAATAGCTGCGGTAGTTCAGGTCGTGCGGCTTCAGGGCGCTGATACTCCGCAAAATCATCATTCCATCCACCATGCCTTTCATTATGCTGGGGCTTCGAAGTGCTCTCCGCTACGCGGTCATTGGTGCTATCGTTGGGGAATTTATGGCAGCGCGTAAGGGCTTGGGATATTTTTTCAACTACGCGGGATCCACCTTTGATAGCGCAGGTGCTTTTGCCGGCGAGGAAAGAGGTGGGGGATTGAACGGAGGCGGTTGAACAAAACGAAGTGATTGAACAGTGCAAAGCGCATTGAACGCGAGCGTGATGAGATGAGAGAGCGGCCTTCCAGCTTCCTGGCCTCCTTGCTTTAGTGAACTATGGCTTCCAGCCCTTCTCCTTCAAATCTTTCTGAACCTTTCTGACAATTGAAAAATCGTAGATGGCTCCCAGCGGCGGCGGATTTTTAAGCCCGGCACGCTCCAGAAGATACAAAATAGACCCTCTTTGCTCTTCCTCGGTCGCGGTTCCATCTTCAGTCGTGCTCGGTTTAATTTCATCATAAAGCCGGCCCGCATAATCCTCGCTGACGCGTAGAGACCGCGCCAGTATCTTGCTCGTGCCGGCGCGGCTGCTGCGGAAATAAAGCAGACCCTTTAGGTTCCCCCGCGCGACTTTCTCAATCAGGACTGGATCGGACTTGATCGTCTCCTCACGAACGATGAGACTGTTCGGAAGGTCCGCGTAATTTCCATCCTTCACGAATGAGTACAGCTCGCGGAATCCGGCTTCGTCGGCAATCCGTTTTTCCATCGGGCTCAAGATCGAGGCGTCGACAAATCCTGCTTTTAACGCCACCGAAAGCTGCTCGGCAGTACCGACTGCAATAATCGTCGCTTCTTTAGCGCCGCCGGCAAGCCGCTTGTTTAGAAGATCTTGCAGAAGCGAGTCGGGGCCACTCCCAATGCTGGAGACGCCGACTTTTTTTCCTTTGAGATCCTGTATTGAGCGGATGTCCGGCTTCGCATAGATCGCATAGTGGGGCCGGTTAAACGTCGCGAACACGAGGCGCAGCGGCACACCGCGAAGTATCGCCAGCAGCCCCCCGCCTCCGAGAGTGGTGAAGTCCACGTTTTTCGAGACTAGAGCAGTCACCGAGGTAGCGGCGCGCATAAGGACCAGTTCCACATCAAGGCCTTCCTCCCGCCAGTAGCCCATATCTTTCGCGACAAAATAACTGGTGGAAGAAGTCGTCATAGCGGGAATTGCGATGCGGACTTTCTTTAGTTCCTGCGCCGCAGCCGAATTACAGAACGCTGCGAGCGCTACAAAAGTCAAAACAAACCAGCGCATTCATCCCTCCTTTTTAAAGTCGAAGCAGCGAAATGCGGTATCTTTTCAGCTCTGTCATTTCGAGCGGTAAAGAGAAATCCTAGATCCCTCACATTCGTTCGGGATGACAAACCTGGATGTGTCCCCTCACAATTCCAAGAGCAACAGATCTTTAAACCCAACAAATCACGCCCCAGGCGTCGGGCGTAAGCGTGCCAAGTCCGCCGAAGACTTGAGCGCGGCGGCGATCAAACCGCCATCGATCTCGATGGATTCACCGGTGATATAGTCGCTTTCGTCCGACGCCAGGAAAACGGCCAGCTGCGCTACGTCCTTAACGGCCCCGATCCGCGCCAGAGGAATCGTGGCATGGCGGCGGGCTAGTTCGCCGGGATCCTGATAGACCGCTTCATTCATACGCGTCCTGAACCAGCCCGGACTGATGGCATTAATGCGAATCTTGTCGGGCCCGAGTTCCACGGCTGCCTGAAGGGTAAGGTTTTCGAGAGCGGCCTTGCTCGCGCTGTATGGACCTCGACGCGGATAGCACGAACGCGCGGCGATCGAGCTGATGTTGATCACACTGCCTCCGCCGGCGGCCTTCATCAACGGAGCAACGGCCTGAATGCAAAGCAGCGGCCCCTTCACATTCACCGCCATGACCCTGTCCCATTCGCTTTCGGCCAGATCCGTGAGGCTAGGCCCTCCTTTCACCGTGGTTCCGGCATTGTTCACGAGGATATCGACGCTACCCCACTCGCCGACGCAGCGCTGGACTGCGCTTTTCACATCATCGTTCTTTGAAACATCGCCGTGGATGCCCAGAACCCGAGCGCCGCCGGCCTTGAGCTCGGCTTCGGTTTGCCGGGTCCATTCCGCCTGGATGTCGAGAATCGCCACGCTGGCGCCTTCGGCCGCGAAGAGATCGACGATCCCTCGGCCGATGCCACTGGCTCCACCGGTAATCAGCGCAACCTTGTTTTTCAATCGATCCATCTTATCCTCCCTCACAATTTCTCAATGATGCTGCGCGCGAAAGTGCGCAAAAGAGTTTCAGTGTCCGGGTGCATGAAAGTGAGATTCAGTTCATCGACACCGGTTTTGACCAAAGCGCGCACTCTTTCGAGACACTCCTCCGGTGGCCCGGCAAGCGCGAATTTATGGATCAGGCTGTCGGTTACATGTTCCGCATAGGGCGCATTTAATCCCAGGTGTTCCCGCGGTTCGTGGGCGCGGCGGATTTTTTCGACCGCTTGTATCTCCGCTTCGTCGAGATCGGCGGGTGCTCTATAAAGCAGCGTGACCCCGACGCGCGACCTAACGTAACGTTTCGCGTCCGGCTCGTCTGAAACACAGGTCGGAATTCTTACCGCCACCTTGATGTCTTGCCGGCTTCGGCCGACAGAGAAGGCCCCATCCTCCAGTTTGGCTAATGCCGCCTGAATATATCTCGGCTCCACCCCCACGTTTAACAACACACCGTCCGCAACCTGCCCGGCCAGTCTGATCAGTTTGGGCCCCGAAGCGGCAAAATAAATAGGAATGGTTTGCGCCGACGCGGCGGCATATGACAGACGGGTGTGGACCCCATCCAGCGAGATTTCGTTTCCGCGCCAGAGATCTCGAATCATTTCCGCCACTCGCGCCAGCTCGCGAATGGCAACAGGCCGCTTACCGATGTCTTTGACCGCGGCATCGCCGATGCCGAATCCCATGCGCGCGCGCCCACCCGTTAGCTCATGCAAGCTGTACATTGCCGAGGCTGTCACCGTCAGGTGACGAGTCTGAGAATTCGTCACGGATGGTCCCAGCATTAGGCGCTGGGTACTAGCGCCGATGGCGCCCAAACTTACATAGATATCACGCCAGCGGCACTGAGCGTCGTTGAGCCACAAACCATCAAACCCAAGGCTCTCCGCGATTTGCGCGAGCCGGATCACCTCGGGAACGGGTCCGGATTGAAATAAACCCACGCTTGTCTTAATTTTCATTTTCAAAATTCACGTCAAGACGCGAGCGTCAAAAGATTGTCTTAAGATTGGCAAAATACCCTTCCGCCTGAAGTTCCTGCAGCGCTCGCTCATCAACGAAGTCCTGTGCTTTAGCTGTTTTTGCTTTGGGCTGGCTCTTGGCGAGGAAATCGAGGATCAACTGAATGCCCTGGAGGTCGGTCTTCGGGGGAACCGAAAACGACTGGTAGTATGCCTGATAGTTGTCTTCCAGGGCCTCCTTGTCATCCAGCCTTGCCCATTGAGATATGCTTCTTAGCGTCCGTTCCTTATTGGTTCTGAAAACGCCGACGCCCTCGCTGATGCCCATTAAAAACTGCTTGACGTTTTTTCGTTTGGCCGCAGGCAAACTCTTCCGCGCGGTTATCGAGGCCATTGGTAGTGAGGGATAAATTTTTCCAATGTCGAGAAGGACAGTCAGTCCCGCCTCGCGGACGCGTCGCAGTTCCTCAATGGGCGCCACAGTGGCATCGAGGCTGCCCGTCATGATCGCCTGAACACGTTCTCTCGTGGCGCCAGCGCGCATGAGAACAACTTTGCTCTCAGGAATGTCCCAATGCTTCAACGCCAATTCGGCAACCAGTGAGTTCACGCTGCCAATGGAAAGCAGGCCAATTTTTTTGCCCGCTAGTTCCGATGGACGAGAAATCCGCGGCGCAGTCACAAAACTATAGGGGTTATTATTGTAGTACGTCCCAACGATCGTCACATCATGACCCTGAAGCGCGCTGACAATAGTTGTAAAACCCTGCGCTACAACAAAATCGACTTCATCCGCAATCAGTGCAGTCGTGGCCAGGGCTCCGCCGCGTATTTGAATCGCCTCGACGTCCAATCCGTATTTCTTGAACAGGCCGAGGTCGATCGCGAGCCAGAAGGGTCCCTGTCCTCCCGCAACTCCGATATAAGCTGCTCTGACCTTCTGCTGCGCATACGCGGGCGCTGTGGCAACACTAAAATAGGCCACGGCCACGATCCAGAAAATTCCCAAGCGACGAATTTTTGCAAAGACCATGAAGTTCTCCTTTATGGAAGCCGCTGGTGTTTCTGTTCAGGGGAGGCTCGCCATATTTCCGTCTCAGCGACCCTTGTGTAGCATTGACGATCTTGTCATTCGCGTCTCTCTCCTCAGGCAGCAACCCAGATCGCCGTGTTATTCCGGCGTCGGCCGGAGCCTTGCCAGATCCGCGGAAGATTTCAGCGCCGCCGCGATCAAGCCGCCATCGATTTCGATGGATTCGCCAGTGATGTAGTCACTCTCGTCCGAGGCCAGGAAAACGGCCAAGCGCGCCACGTCTTCTATCGCCCCGATGCGTCCAATCGGAATAGTGGCATGGCGGCGGGCCAGTTCGCCAGGTCTCTGATAAGAGAGCTCATTCCGTTTCGTCCTGAACCAGCCCGGACTGATGGAATTGACTCGGATCTTATCCGGCCCCAGCTCCACGGCTGCCTGAAGCGTAAGGTTTTCGAGAGCGGTCTTGCTTATGCTGTAGGGACCTCGACCGGGATAGCACGAACGCGCGGCGATGGAACTGATGTTGATCACACTGCCTCCGCCGGCCGCCTTCATCACCGGAGCAACCGCCTGAATGCAGAGCAGCGGGCCTTTTACATTGACGGCCATGATCTTGTCGAAATGGGCTTCGGACAAATCGATGAGAGGGAAATTTTCGTTGCCATTATCTGCCGCGGCATTATTTACGAGAATGTCCACGCGGCCCCATTCGCGGACGCAGTGTTGCACCGCTCTTTGCGTATCATTTTTTTGCGATACATCGCCGGGGATACCCAGAGCGCGGAAGCCTTTGGCCCTCAGCTCCGCTTCGGTATTCATGGCCCATTGCGTTTCGATTTCAAAAATCGCTACGCTCGCTCCCTCGGCGGCGAATAGATCGACAATCCCGCGCCCTATTCCACTACCTCCGCCGGTAATCAACGCAACCTTTCCGTTCAATCGATTCATCTCGGCCTCCTCGCATCGTTTATAGCTTGGCCATTATCCGCTCAGCAAAAATCCGCAACAGTTTCTCGGTATCGGGATGCATAAAAGCGATATTCAATTCGTCGATACCAGTCTTTACGATCGCCTGCACTCGCTCAAGGCACTCCTCAGGGCGTCCGGCGAAAGCAAATTTATCAACCAAGCTGTTGGTTACCTGCTCGGCATAGGCTGCGTTCAATTTCAGGTGCTCGCGAGGATCGTAAGCTTGCCGAATATTTTGTACGGTTCGCAAATCCTCGTCGTCGAACTCCGCGGGCGCTCTGCGCAGCGCCGAAATTCCGACCCGCGCCCGCACGTAACGGCGGGAATCCGGATCGTCGGAAATACAGGCAGGAACGCGCGCCGCGAGCTTTACTTCCTTCATTTCTCGGCCCACGGCTTTAGCGCGCTCCCGCAGGCTACGCAACGCCGCAGCAATGTGCCGGGGTTCTGCGCCGACGTTGCACAATAAACCGTCCGCGATCTCGCCTGCGAGTCGCGTCAATCGTGGCGCCGAAGCGGCAAGATAGACTGGAATTTTTCGGGGAAGATCCGCTGCGTACCAAAGACGGCATCGAGGTCCATATACACAAACTTCTTGCCCCGACCAGAGTTCACGAATAGCGGCAACGGCCTCGGCCAGATCGGCGAGTTTAGTTGGTTTCGCGCCGATGTCCTCAACGGCTGCCGCGCCGATCCCAATGCCCATACGAGCGCGGCCGCCACTCAACTCGTGCAGGCTGTACATGGCCGAAGCCGTAACGGTAACATGGCGCGTCAAAATATTTGTTACTCCGGGCCCCAGCAGAATGCGGGATGTAGAAGCGGCGATCGCTCCGAGGCTCACATAAACATCCCGCCAGTGGCTCTGCGCATCGTTCAGCCACAGACCATCGTATCCTAGGCTCTCGGCCAACTGCGCGATCCTGACAACCTCCGAGATCGGTCCCGACTGTTGAAAAGCAATTGTTATCCGAACGGCCATTGTCGATTGTCACCGCTTTCTTATGACTGAAAGCCTTTTTTTCACCGCGGAGGCGCGGGTCGTGAGAAAAAATTCAAAAACCATCGAAAATGCAAATTTGGCCTCACTGAAATCAAATACTTACAACGCTCATTTTTGCGAAAAATGGATTTTTTCTCACGACCCGCGCCTCTGTGGTGAGATTCGCCTATGAGCGGCGGCCTTCCCTCACCCTTTCCGTTTCGCGTCGATCAACGGTTAACGTCCGTGGATCGATGACGACTCCATACTCTCTAAGCGCATTTTCCGGCGACAGCGTTCCCGCGACGACGTCATCAAAGACCGCGTCAATGGACCGTTCGTAAGGATCACCGTATCCTCCGCCTCCGGCGGAATAAAATTCTGCTACATCGCCTTTGCGCGGCTGGTATAAACTCGCCTCCTCTACGTCGACGATCTCGCCACTGGCCAATCTAACCCTGACTCTTCCCGGCGGCGCCGGCCGGCCTCCGGCAAGTCCGAACGGAGCGGTCTCTCCATGACAACTTCCCGTTTGAAAGGCCAAAGCAGTGTCATCATCGTTAAACTGGAGCCATACCTCCGTGCCATAACCGCCGCGCCATTTTCCGGCTCCAGCACTGTCCTTGCCATATTCGTACTTTAAGATGCGGTGGGGAAATGTTAGTTCATGCAATTCCGGATCCGGCACCCGCGAACCGCCCATGGACGACACCGGGCTTATGTGACTCCAGCCGTCAAAACCGGCAGTCGCTCCGCCGCCGCCTTTGGTAAAATGCAAAATGAATGCGGCGTACCTTCCGGTGCGCGCATTGAAAGCGGCCCCTGCGCCGGCATTGGATCGTGCCCATCCCGCTTGAGCCAAATCGGGGACCGCTTTGGCCAATGCTAACCAAGTCGCCTCGACAATCGTGCCGCAGGTTCCCACGGTACATTGACTCGTGGGCGCGCCTTCATTGGGATTCACCAACGAACCCTTTGGCGCTTCGACACGGATCGGTCGCATAGAACCGTCGTTGACTTTTATGTCGGGGGCGATCGTGGAGAAAAGGCCGATTACGCACGACGAAACCGTATTTGGATAAGAACTATTGAAGTAAACAGGAATCTGAGCGTCGGTGCCGTTAAAGTCAAAAATTATATTTTCACCTTTGATCTCGATCCGGAGCCGGATCATCGGACGCTTTGCCGGCTTTTCCTTCAGCAGATGATCGATGGGCCGTTCCGCGCTATAGACGCCATCAGGAATTTTTTCTATCCGCTCGCGCATCTGAGTCTCGCTTCTCTGCAAAATCTCATCGATGACGCCATCCACCCGTTCGCAGCCATATTGCTTTAGCAACTGTAATAATGCGCGTTCGCCGACGTTACACGCGCCCACCTGACACTGCAGATCTCCTTCCACCAAGATCGGCAACCGCACGTTCAGCAAAATGAGATCCCAGACGTCTCGATTATACCTGCCGCTTGCGTATAGCCGGGCCGGCGGGATTCTCAGACCTTCCTCCCAAATCGTTTTCGCGTTCGGGTTGCGCCCGCCGGCGCCGCCGCCGCCGATGTCCGCATGATGGCCGCGCGTGAACGCCCAAAAACGCACCTGTCCGTCAACAAATACCGGCTTCACCACCGTTATATCGGGAGCATGATTGTTTCCCCGAAAGGGATCATTAAGAATCATGACGTCCCCTTCGTGAATATCATCCGCAAAATGTTCGCTGATCGCCTTGACGGCATAAGGACTTGCTCCCATCAGCACAGGGATGTATGCCGTTTGCGCCACCAGCCGCAGTTGCCGGTCAAAGATAGCGGTGACGAAATCGCGATTTTCAGCGAAGATGGGAGACCGCGAGCTGCGCAGCATTCCGGCGCCCATCTCGCGCGTGATTCCTTCCAATCGATTCGTGATGACGGTCAACAGAACCGGGTCCAACGATTTGCACTGCATCAGTTAGACTCCTTCCTTCAACTGGGCAATACACTCCTCCAGGTTCACGCCTCCCCTGTAGACCAAGTAATTGCCGAAGTCGTCGCACATTAATTGGTAACCCGGCTGCACGACCACGGTCGTCGTGGCTTGCTCGACGATGGTCGGCCCCGTAATACGGTTGCCCGGCGCCAATTGAAATCCGTCGTACACCGGCACGTCTGTAAATTCGTCGTCAAAAAATGCTTTGCGGTGGCCGATCGGCGTCGCCGCGACGCGTTGTTCGGAGCTCGACGGTTTCGCGAACTGAGGCTTGTCGACCATTCCCGTTCCTACAACCCGGAGATTGACGATTTCCACGGGCGCGGACGCCATACGATAGCCGTTCAGCGCTTCGTGTCGTTGATGGAAATTTTGAACCAGCTGCTCGACGACGTGGGGCGTCCACTCATCGCTCTCCGCCGGAACTTCGACTTCATTGAACTGGCCGATGTACCTCACGTCCGCCGTCAATGCCACGACCATTCTGTCCCGCGGAATTCCTTCCGAGCGAAGCATATCAACCGTTTTTTTCCGCATCTCGCTATAAAGTCTACGCACCCGGTCCGGATCCAACTTGTCGATTGATGTGAGATAGCTCCTGACGAAGTCATGCCTTAGATCGGACATCAACTGGCCAACCGCGCACATCACTGAAGCATCGCGCGGCACCAACATCAGCGGTATGTCGAGCTCGCGCGCGATGGCGCTCGCGTGAATTGGGCCCGCGCCTCCGGCAGCCACAAGCAGAAATTGTCTGGCGTCATGGCCCCGGCGAACGGAAACTTCCCGGATGGCGTCTACCATATTCGCGTTGACGATTTGATAGGCGCCATACGCAGCATGCACCGCGTCCATGCCCAAGGGCTTCGCTACCTGATCATCAAAAGTCTTAAGAGCCGCAGCGGTATTGAGATGAAGCCGCCCACCCCAGAACCGGCTTGCATCCAGGTATCCGACGAGAAGATCAGCGTCCGTGATCGTCGGCCGCTCCCCTCCGCGACCATAACAGACCGGCCCCGGCGAAGCCCCGGCACTTGCGGGTCCGACCTGCAATAAGCCGCGCGAGTCCACCTTAACAATACTGCCTCCGCCGGCGCCGATGGTGTGCACGGCGATCAATGGAAGAGCGATTCGGTAGCCTCCGATCTCCATCTCTTTAGTGACTTCAATGTCACCATTCTTCACCAGACAGACATCGAAGCTCGTCCCGCCCATATCGACCGTGATCACGTTGGAGATGCCGTACAGACTACCATAGCGGATGCCGGCCACCGGACCCGCCGCCGGCCCCGATAAAATGCTTCCGACACCGAGTTGCTTCCCCACATCACAACCTGTCACGCCTCCGTTGGATTGCATGATCAAGAGCTTGCCGCTGAAGCCGGTTTCCTCCAGCCGCGCTTCGAGTGATTCGAGATAGCGCGCAAGCACGGGCGTGACGTAGGCGTTAACGGCCGTTGTGCTGAGCCGCTCGTAAAGCCGCACTTCAGGCAGCACCTCGCTTGAAAGTGAGACGTGGGTCCTCGGACTCGATTTCCGCAGTTTAGTTGCGACCATTTCCTCATGGCTACTATTAAAAAATGAAAAGACAAAACCAACGGCCACGCTCTCGACTCCCGCCGCTGTGATCTGACTCACCAGGCGATCGAGCGACTCTTCGCTGACCGGAGTTAATTCAGCTCCTTCGCAATCGACACGTTCCTCGACGGTGTAGATCAGATGGCGTGGTATCAGCGGTACGGGAGGGGCTTGTTTCGGGTCATACAAATTAACACGCATGCCCCTGCGCATGTTCAAGACATCGCGAAACCCCTCAGTGGTCACAAGGGCTGTCTTGGCGCCTGTCTTGGTTAGCAAGGCGTTGGTGGCAACAGTGCTCCCGTGAATGATGATCTCGGTCTGCGCGAGCAGTTCAGGCAAGGTCAGTTTCTGATTGCCGGCGACAACCTCGAGCCCTGCGAGAAGAGCACCGGCCAAATCCGCAGGATCGGAGAGGGTTTTGTAGAGTTGACTTCGGCCGTTTTGATCGACAACCGCTAAATCGATAAACGTTCCGCCGACGTCAACGCCTATTTTGAACGACATTGTATCCCCGAGACTATTCCCGCAGAAGCGGGAATCTGGTAGGGGCGGCTTTGAAACCTGCCCCTATCACCTAATAGACACGACATCAGGCTGCTCCAATGTCGCCACCTCACAATGAAGTATTCGCCGATGTTGCAAAGGACTCGAAAAGATTTCTCATCATATAGTTGAGTAATGGAATTTAAGTCAAGACTTACCTTTGGGTTACATTACTAAATGAGTTGACAGGGAAACATGAGGCGTCGAATGAAAATTTTTCTTGACAAACTTGTTTGACTTAACACTACATTTGACGGTACCGTCACTCCCCAATCGAAAAATTCTATCAGGAGTATTGAGAATGGATTTCAATTTGAGCGACGAACTTCAGATGCTTAAGGAAACCGTTCGGCGGTTCATCGATAAAGAAGTCATCCCCCTCGAGCGAGAGTTCCGGCCCGAAGGAGAAGAAATGCCGGATCGCCTACTCAAGCCGCTTCAGGAAAAAGCAAAGGCTCTCGGGCTCTGGCTCCTCGGCGTTCCTGAGGAATACGGCGGGGCCGGGCTCGACCTCCTCGCCCGCTGCATCATAGCGGAGGAGATGTCGCGCAGCGTCGCCGTACCGTATCGCAGCAACGAACTCTTCGGGCCCGAAGTCCGGCCGGTATTGTTCTATTGCAATGAGGAGCAGAAGCAGCGCTTTCTGTTTCCGGTTTTGCGCGGGGAAAAACGCGTATGCTTCGCCCAGACGGAGCCCGATGCCGGCAGCGATCCGGCGGGAATGCAGACGCGCGCTATCAGCGACGGCGATGACTTTATTCTCAATGGCAGAAAACGTTTTATCACGGATGCCGGCAGAGCAAATTATGCTCAGGTCATGGCAGTGACCGATCCGCAAAAAAGATCTCGAGGAGGCATTAGTTGCTTCATTGTTGACATGAAAAGTCCTGGGGTCACTCTGGAAAGACAGTGGCCGACGATGATGGGAGATGCGCCGTGGGAAATTGTTTTTCAGGATGTCCACGTTCCGGCTGCCAATGTCATCGGCAAAATCGGTGAAGGTTTCACGCTCGGCCAGAAATGGCTAACCGAGGGACGTATTCAAGGCCACGGCGCGCGACCGCTCGGAATGGCTCAGCGCGCTCTCGATATGATGATCGAATACTCCCAGGTTCGCATGACGTTCGGTTGCGCTCTGGCCGATCGTCAAGCGATACAATTTATGATCGCCGATTCCGCGATGGAACTGCACGCCGCGCGCCTTCTCGTCCATGAGTGCGCTTGGCGACACGACAACGGAGAGGACGTGCGCCAACTCTCCTACATGGTCAAGATCGTGTGCACTGAGATGGCTAGCCGTGTAGTCGATCGATCCATTCAAGTTCACGGCGGGTTAGGGCTGACCAAAGAGCTGCCGCTCGAATGGTGGTATCGGCAGCTTCGAAGCCTGCGCATCACGGAGGGAGCGACGGAGGTGCTCCGCTGGCGTATGGCGCAACATATCATTCAGAGCCATAAGGGATAAGTCACCAAGCGCAAAGAGAGGTCACCCATCGGCAGCGGCTTGGCAATGTTGCGTAATCTTGCAGAAGGGAAACCAGCACAGGTAACCGCTAGCGACGGGGCTGGAATCCAGCCGTGCAGTGAGCTTGGTGACAACCTGATTGATGTGTAGGCTCCTGATGTACGGGTACTGTATGGGCCAGCCGTCCTCGCGCAAGCTGGGGGAGTGCGAGCCATGAGGAGGTGGGGTATCGAGTGTTGTGTGCGGAACAACATCCGGACCATCGGTCCAGGCTAAAGTCTGTCTACAGTGGGCCTAAGATAAGGATGAAGGCAGGCATGCGCCGTGTGGAGGGAACTAATGCGGTCAGATTAAGGGCTCCAGCCCGCTCTTAGATGTAAGAGTGCGCGGCAAGTTTGAATCGTTTGCGGCATTGTCAGACAACTTTTTTCTACACCATTCGCAAATGTTTTGTTTCGACAAACTCCTAGTCTGCCCCGCAAACGTCCATTGCCACGAGCGCATACATTTTCGCGCAATCAACGAGATCGTCGATAAGCACAAACTTTTCGCTCAGGCCCGGTTCTGTTTTGCGGGGGAACCCAAAAGTTGCCGAGGGTATGCCGACCTCATTGAAGACATTGATATCGCGCCACATGCTGATTTCAGGCGTTGATACCCGCGGGCATTCCACACCCCTGATAGTTTGATGCGCCTTGTTGATTGAGGCGACGAGCGGTTCGATGTTTTTACCTTCGTACCCCTTGCGCGCCATGTACAATTCGACCTCGCCGCCGAGTCCTTGCGACAGCACGACCTGTTTCAGTTCTCTTTCGACTTCGCCAAAGCCAACCGTCGGCGGCACGCGCACATCGACATAGATGCTGCAGGTATCAACTCCGAGGCTGGGGCTGAACGGCAGACCACCTCGTATGGCGCCGATTGCCACTCTCGGAATCATAACGCCGACCGGATATTCGACCTTGTACTTTTCTTCATAGCCGGCGGCCCACGCTTCGAGCGCCTGAATCATCAGTGCCATCTTCACGATCGGGTTGGGAGTGTCTCGCAGCGCGCCACGCGGCGGTAGCCGGGGCGTATAATAGCCGGTCCCATGCAGCGTTACCTTAAAATAAGCTGCGCCGGCTTCCACCCAGGTCACCCCGAAATCAGTGCTTTCCGCGACAAGAGCAAAATCTGCCACAATTCCATGAGCAACTGCATGGCGGCTACCATAACCTTTTCCAATGTATTTTGGGCCCTGAAACTCATCGATAGGTGCCATCCCGATCTCACCCACGACAGTTGTTAAAATCAGATCGCCGCGGATTTGAACGCCAGCCTCCTTGATGGCTTTCGCGGCGATCAAGAATGCAGCCATGGGTCCACGATCATTCTGCACGGTCTTGCCGAAGATTCGTCGTCCGTCGACGTGGATTTTCGGTCCGGGCGGGATAGGCCCGCCGGGCAGCGCCGGCAACCCGTAATCGGAATCGAGATGGCTGTTTAAAATCAAATTCTTTCCGCCGCCGGTGCCTTTAACAACGCCGATCGTGTTCGAGCGACCCTCGCAGAGATTTTGCTGATAACAGTTAAAGCCATGCCGCTTCATCCACTGTTCGACATAATCCGCCATGGGTTGCTCGTGTCCGGAAGGAGCCGTAATGTTTCCCAATGCTGTTGCCAATTCCACCAGTTCCGTCTCGTCGATCCTTTCGATGACTTTACTTTCGAATTCTTTGAGTTTCATGGTGTTTTCCTGTGAACCGGGGTTCAGGCTACGCATACTTCTTCAATACTTCTCGGGCAATGACCATGCGCATGACTTCGGATGCGCCTTCGGTGATCATCCGGCTGCGCTGATCGACGAACCATTTCGCCAGCGGTAGATCGAGAGTCAACCCAATACCGCCATGGATCTGCAGCACGCGATCGACTACACGTAAGGACATTTCGTCGGCGAACAATTTAGCCATGTAAGCTTCGGTGCGGATATCTTCGTTTTGATCGTTTTTCCAAGCCGCCTGGTACACCATCAGACGCGCGGCATGTAGCTCGACGTAAGAGTCGGCGAGCTTGAAGGTAATGCCTTGCCGTTCGGAGAGCGGCTTGCCGAACGTGACACGCTGCTTGGCATAGCGCGAGCCCATCTCGATGCAGCGCTCGGCTATACCCAAGGCGCGCGCGCCATGCTTGAGCCGCCCTATGCCGAGCCATTTTTGCGCGAGCTTGAACCCTTCGCCTTCTTTGCCGACCAGGTTTTCCGCCGGAACCTTGACATCGTCAAACACAATTTCCCATGGCTCGTCGCCCATGATGGTTTTGTACTTCGCGGTAAGGGTGATTCCGGGCGATTTCATATCGACCATGAAACAGGAAATACCGCCGTGCGAGCCCTTGGCCGGGTCTGTTACCGCCATGAGCTGGCCGAATGCCGCCTTTTCCGCACCGGTAATAAATCGCTTGGTTCCATTGACGACGTAATAATCGCCCTGGCGCACGGCGCGGGTCTTTATCGATCCCGGATCCGAACCGGCGTCCGGTTCCGTCTGCATGAAGCAAAGCTCTTTTTCTCCTTGGAGAATCGGATAGAGAAAGCGCTTTTTTTGCTCGTCGTTTAACGCGTAGAGAATGGGCCGGATTTCCGGGCCGAAGATGCCCCGGCCACGTGAGGGTAACGCCACTGTGCGGCACATCTCCTCCCAGACCAGCACCTGAGCCAGGCTGCCGAGTCCCCCGCCGCCGTACTCCTCCGGTACGTCGAACATCCAGAGCCCCATTGCTTTGGTTTTCTCCTCTAGCTGCTCCCGAATGTTCGGTTTGAGCTCATTGTTTTCCTGAGTGTGCATCTCAATCGGAATCAGTTCGTTATCAACGAACTTTCGTACCGTGTCTTTCAGCATCTGCAGTTCTTCCGGCAAGCGAAAATCCATCTTAGTCTCCTTAATCGTTTCGCGGCTGAATCTCGTCGATGTCTCGCCGCGGTTATGGGGCGGGATGCCAATGTTCCGCCTTCAACTCCGCAAGCACCTTTCGTGTGATTGAAAAATCAAAAATTCTCTCTAACCGTGGCGGATCTTTAGAGCCCATCCTCCCGAGGAAAGGGGCTAAAGATTTTCTCTGCTGTTCTTCGTTGACGGTTCCGTCTTGCGTTATGCCAGGGCGGATCTCGTCGTAGACACGACTGGCGACGTCGTGCTTGATCTTTAGCACTTGGGAGAGCGTGCCGATGGTCTGAAGCCGGTTTGTTTGAGCGTACCAGAGAGCTTTGACAGTTCCGCGGATAAATTTCTCCACTAGCCCGGGCTCCAACTTCAGCAGGCTGCTGCGTGCGATGATACCTCCTTGCAGATAGACGTAATCCCGTTGCTTGACGAAGGAAACGAGCTCTCGAAAGCCGCTCTCTTCAGCCATGATGTAGGCCGATGGAGAAAGCATCGCGGCGTCCACGGCCCCGGTCTTGAGCGCGATAAAACGTTCCGTGCCTGAACCGACCGCAAGGATAGTCGCGTCGCGCCCGCCATCGATCCCATGATCCACCAAAAAATCCCGCAACAGAGAATCCGGACCGCTGCCGAAACTGGAGATGCCTAGTTTTTTGCCTTTGAGCTCGCGAATAGCGTGGATCTGCGGGCTGGCGTAGAGGGAAAAGTTAGCTCGGTCAAAGGTCGCGAATAAAAAGGTCATGGGGAGACCGCGGGTGATCGGCAGCAAGGCCGAGCCACCCGCCGTACCGAATTCAACATTGCCTGCGATGACGGCTTGGATGGACGGCGCGGCCCGCGCCAAGATGAGATCCACGTCGAAACCTTCCTCCCGCCAGTAGCCTTTTTCTTTCGCGAGATAGAAGAGCATGGAAGACTCGGTGAGAGCCGGTATTGTCACGTTCACTTTGCGCCGTCCCTGCGCCTCGGCTCTTTCCGCTGCAATGACCAGAAGAAAAATCAACAAATTAATTATCAAGAGTCTGACGCACGTCATATTCACTGCTCCGTACCATTTCTCAGAGCGACGTAAATTTTTTCCGCGGTAATCGGCAGATCTCTGATCTGGATTCCAATGGCATCATACACGGCGTTAGCGATGGCCGCTGCCGTCGGAGTGCTGGTGTTTTCGCCTATGGGCTTACTGTTAAAGGGACCGGGTCCTCCTGGATCGTAAACATTGACTGTTTCTAGACGAGGGATGTCACCTACCGCGGGAATCTTATACTCTCCCAGGCTCGCGTTAACGACCCGGCCGTTGTCATCCAGCAGGTGTTCCATGACTGCATAGCCCAGACCCTGAATGAGTCCGCCCTCGACCTGGGCCTGATGCACGAGGGGATTGATGATCGTGCCCACATCGTTGACCGACGTCATCTTCACGACTGTGAGCGCTCCGGTCTCGGCATCGACTTCGACTTCCGCAAGTTGCGCGAAGAACGATATGGTTCCGGTTCTTTCCCGCGCAACGAAATGCCCCACTGCTTTCAAATGTTGTCCGGCACACGCCACTTGCCGGGCGAGATCGGGAAAAGAAATCCTCTGATTTCGAGGCCCGAACAAAACTCCTTTTCTGATTTCGATGACGTCGGCCGGACATTGCCATCGCCGCGCCATGATCGTTTTCATGGTCTGTTGCAAACGGATGGAAGCCATGATGGCCGCTCTGCCGGCCATGTAATTGACTCGACTGCCTCCGAGAGCGATGTCGGTGTTGAAGGAGTCCGTGTTGCCGACGATGATCGCAACATCTTGGCTGCGGATTCCAAGGGTCTCGGCTACAACTTGCCTCAATGTCGTGTGGGCGCCTGCGCCGGTGTCGGTCACGGTCGTGAGCAAATACGCCCCTCCATCAGGTTTCACTCCAACCTCGATGTTCGCTTCTCCCGGTCCGATGTCCCGTAGCGCGAGCGCCAACCCTTTGCCCCGGAGCTTTCCTCGGCGCTTTACGACAGAACGCCAGGATTTTTTGCGCATCCTCTCCAACAGTTCCTTGCCGCAGTCGCTATCGACGTCGTGTCCGGAGGGCAAAAAATCGCCTCGTCTCAGGACGTTGATACGCCTAAACTCAAGGGGATCGATCTTAAGTTCACGCGCAATGTAGTCGGTATGGGACTCGACGGCGAAATAGACCTGAGGATCTCCGGGCCCGCGCATGTGGCCACTCGGAACACTGTTGGTGTAGACCGATAACGCTTCGAGAGAAACGTGCGGAATACGGTAAGCGCCTGCCCCGTGGCGCGCGCCGGGCAAGTTGATCGTTGCGTTAGGTTTGAACGCCGCATAGGCGCCGCTGTTGAAAATGATTTTTACTTCCCGCGCCCACAGCCTACCGTCCTTTTTGACACCGCTTTTTATCTGGATGGTGGAAGGATGGCGGGGATTCCCGGCGGTCAGCTCTTCGCCGTAGGTCATCACCATTTTAATCGGCCGGCCGGTTGCGCGCGCCAGGTAGTAAGCAAGCGGGATGTCCATCAGAGATCCCTTCCCGCCAAAATCGCCGCCGACCGGGCTCAGCTGAAATAAGATCTTCGAAGGATCGACTCCCAGAACTTCAGCGAGATATTGCCGGGTTTGAAACGGAACTTTATTGGAAGCCCAGATAGAGATTCTATCTTCCAGGCCATCGACGACGACGCACGCGTGCGGCTCCAGATAGCCCTGATGCATCCTCTGGGTCGCAAAGGTTTGCTCAAACACAAAATCAGATTCCGAGAATTTCTTGTGCGCGTCGCCAAGCTGCCACTTCACATGGGAATGGACATTGGGAAGGTGTGGGAGAGGTCGCGGCGCGTTAGCATATTCAGCAAGACCTTCGTGAAGGATTGGCGCGGTTTCTTGCATCGCACGGAGGGGATCAAATACCGCGGGAAGTTCCTCGTATTCCGTTTCTATAAGCGCCACTGCTTCTTCCGCGATTGCCGGCGTTCGCCCCGCGATTGCCACCACCTTTTCACCGACAAATCTCACCCGGTTCTGCGCCAGAATCGGCATGTCACGGAGTTGGCGTCCGAAAAGCCGATTGGACATGTCACGTGCGGTCAAAACCGCCAAAACACCGGGAAGCCTCCTGGCCCGTGAAACGTCGATTTTAGCGATGCGGGCGTGTGGCAGGGGGCTGCGCAATACTTTTCCCCACGCGAGACTCGGAAACGCACGGTCGGCGGCGTAAATCGCTTCACCGCTAACTTTATATCTCCCCTCGAATCTTGGTTCCGGTTTGCCGACAGACGAATATTTTTTCAAACTCGGTTCCGACACTGGAATTTTATCTTGCTGCGAAGATCAGCGGCACCTTAGCAGCGGCGCAAAATCTCGCAGTACGTTATGTAAGGTGACGGCTAAGGGTATAGCTAGCCTCGACCCCAAAAAACGGAAATGCTTTCACTTCGCTCGATATAGCGGACGAACCGGTACTTGCTCTCCATCAGATCAACGTCCGATCGTTCTGCTTGACGATGCTCGAAGGTTTCTTCCACTTTGGCCACAATAAAACGCAGGCCGGGCTCCTTCAAGGCTAATGACATCTCTCGATCAAACGCCTCGAAATCTCCGACGGTGACCGCGTGAGGGACACCCGCATCTCTTGCGATGGCGGCGAGATCCGTTCCTGATGCGGTGGCGGTTGGCCGGCTGATCCTGCTGCCGCTATAAGCTTCATTGTCAAAGACGAACACGACGAGGTTGTTCGGCTTAAGCGTTCCCAGAGTCGGAAGATTAAATAAAGAGAGCAAAACACTTCCGTCCGACTCGATCACAATCACTTTTCTATGAGGAAGTCCCAACGCCATACCCAATCCCACACCCAAGGCATTACCCATAGATCCTAGAAGGAGGTTGCCTTCGTGCTTTGACAACTGCCCCCAGATCCACTGGCCGCTGACGGACGCGACGACGAGCTGATCCGTGATGTGCGGAACGAGAGCCTCGAGACATGGGCGGCGGTTCATTCAGTAAAATCTCCAGTAAAGAGCAAAGCGACCGGCTGTTTCAGCGCGTTCATCATGCGCACGGCCTCGTTTATCTTCGTGCCCGCATCCTGTGCGCTAGTTATCAATTGGTATTCAATGCCCAGCGTTTTAAGCTCCGCCTCCGTTCTTAAACCCGTCGGCGCGAAACGAAAGCTATTTCTGTGATCGGCAAAACTCCCGACGTAGGAAATCAACAGCAAAAGCGGCACACCCAACCGAATGCTCACGGTGAGCAGGTTGTAAGAGCAGACGAAGAGTCCGGTTCCTTCCATGTAACAAGCGGATTGCTTTCCCACGAGCGCCGCCCCGGACGCAATGGTAATCGCTTCGGCTTCGCTAGCGACCGGAACCAACCGGCAATTCTTTTCCTTTTCCAAAAGCGGCAGCATTTGACTCAACCGCGTTTCCGGAAGATAGGTCATAAAATTGATCCCGGCGTTCAGAAGATGAGCGACGGTCGTTTTGGCTAAGGTCTGATCCATAAAAGCTTCTCAGATTTCGTTGACCATTCGCCTCAGGTGTCATTTCGAGCGGAGCGATGAATCTTATCTGGCGTCAATCTCCTTCTGAATGAAACGCAGCGCCCTAAATCATCTTGACAATTACATGCAGTTTTGAATAAAAGACTGCACGAGCGGTTGTATATAACGGTTCGAACCCAGGTGTCAACACGCTAAATGGAACAGCCAAAGATTAAGAACTTTACGGAAGAAGCGTATCAACAGATCAAAGGTTTTATCCTGCGCAGTGAAATTTATCCGCGGCAAAAAATTATTATCGAGGATTTGTCAAAACAGATGGGCATCAGCCGGACGCCCATTCGCGAAGCCATGAGCCGCCTCGTCATGGAGGGCTACGTTCATCAAGTATTGAATAGAGGGTTTTTCGTCAAAGAGATAACGGTCGAAGAGGTCGAAGATCTCTACGGTGCCAGAGAAGCGGTAGAACCGTATCTTGCTGAGGAAGCGGCCCGGCGCCGTACTCATGAGCAGGTTCGGGAACTGGAAGCCTTGTTAAAAGAATATGGCGAATTCGTGGAAAGAAAACCGATACGCGGCCGCCGTCTGATCGATCTAGGCTTTCACACCAAAGTCGCGGAGATCTCGGGCAATTCCTACCTTAAACGAGTGCTGGGTGATGTTTTAGAGCGCGTCATTCTAAAGCAGAGGCTAGCCGTAGGCGGGCTAGACCGCGGCAAGGATGCATGGTTGCAGCACAAGGCTATCTTTACGGCCATCCGGGATAAAAAGCCGGCGATCGCTAAAAAAGAATCGTTGCATCATGTGAGGCGATCCAAGCAGCTGGCGATGCTTCGGTTGCAAGAGGAAGAAAATTATCTGAAGAGCCTCAGAATCGTGCGCTGATGATTCCGGATTGAAAGGCAGTTTCTCATGAGCCACCTCCAGGACGATCCCATCGCCGTCGCGGTTATCTCCAACCGGCTGACGGCAATCACAAAAGAGATGGGACAGATCATGCTGCTCACTTCTCGCTCGCCGATATTCAGCGAGTCGAGAGATTTCGTCACAGCAATCTTTGACGCGCAGGGGCGGCTTGTGGCTCAGACTTCCTACATCCCGGTTCTCTTGGGCGCCATACCTTTTGCCCTTCAGTCGATTCGAGAGCGATTCAAACCGGAGGAATTGCATCAGGGGGACGTGATTGTTGGCAATGATCCGTACCAGGGCAACAGTCACTTGCCGGACGTCACCATTGCGCGGCCGGTCTTCTACAAAAATCAGTTAATCTTTTGGGCGGTGACCAAAGGGCATCAGGCGGATTTGGGAGGTGGAGGAGTGGCCGGCTACAATCCGAAAGCGAAAACCGTATGGGAAGAGGGGCTGCGGTTGCCGCCGATCAAACTTTATTCGAGGGGAGAATACCAAAGCGACATTTGGGATTTTATTCTACTGAATGTTAAAAGTCCGCATTTGGTCGAAGGAGATTTACATTGTCAGATCGGCGCTACTGCAAGAGGAGAAGAAGCGCTGATCGATTTGCTCGATCGTCATGGGTTCACGGCGGTTGGAGGGGCCATCGATTCCTACCTGGCGGCAACGGAAAAAGCGATGGCGTCAGCCATCAGAAGAATTCCCGACGGGTCGTATGCGGGCGAGAGTCGAATCGACAACGACGGCATCGACTTAGATCAGGCTCCCTGCATCCGCGTTACGGTGAAGGTCAAGGAACAAAATTTGACCTTTGATTTCAGCGGATCCGATCCTCAGACTCGGGGCTTTGTTAACAGTCCCTTTGCCAATACGGCTTCGGTTTGTTTCATGGCCCTTTTCGCGTGCATAGGCGCTGCTATCCCCATCAACTTCGGCTCTCTTCAGCTCATTTGCATCGTCGCGCCCGAAGGCTCGATCGTCCACTGCCGTCCGCCGGCGCCTACCACCGCCTCGACGCTTGTGACCTGCGCCGCGATCGCGGACGCCATTTGGATCGCCCTGGCGCAAGCGATTCCAACGCAAGTGCAGGCGGGATGGGGAAGACGATGCGCTCCCATGAGCGCTGGAATGAATCGGCGCACGCGCCGGCCGTTCGTTTGCACACACCATAACTGCAAAGGTGGATCCGGCGCCACGGAGGGCTACGATGGATGGAATCATACCGGACCGGTAAGTAACATGGGCGGTTCGCGGGCGACGGACCCGGAGATATTCGAGCTCGCCTATCCCTATCGGCTTTTCGAATATGAGTTCGCCCAAGATACCGGCGGGGCGGGCAAATGGCGTGGTGGCGTCGGAGCGGTGCTCCGCTGGCGTGTAGAGACTCCGGAGATTCAATGCGTAACCGTGGGTTCCGGGATGCGCGAGGAAACACGGTCATTCGGTTTGTTCGGTGGCAAACCCGGCTCGTTGCCGATTATGCGTGTCATCGGCGCGGAGGCAAAGGCGAGAGAACTGGGCGTCAATAGATTTTACGAGATTTCACAAGGCGATGTTTTCGAACTCACTTCTCAAGGCGGCGGCGGCTTCGGTGACCCATTCGAGAGAGCGCCGGAACAAGTCAGAGATGATGTCGTGAATGGTTTCGTCTCGGTTGAACGGGCTCTGGAAGACTATGGCGTCGCTCTCGATGCGCGAGATGGAGAAGTCGTCATTAACTTGGAGCAGACCTTGAAATATCGCTCACTAAAGAATCGCCCTCGGGATTTTTAAGCGTGACGCGTGGAGGAGGCATAGAAATGAGACGGGTCAAAGTCTTTTCACTCTGCGTGGGCGTGCTTGTGACTTTTTTAGCCTGTGACGTTCGCGCCCAGAAGATAAACGCGACAGTTGGACTCTCGGCCTTTTCGGCCGCGTTCATGCCCGCCTTTGTGGCCGATCAATCCGGCTACTTCGTTCAGGAGGGCTTGGCGGTCAGATTGGTTTTTTTTCAAAGCGGCGTGCAACTGATGCAGTCGATTATTTCCGGCGACACTCAAATCGGCATGGGCTCCGCCCCTGAGTTGGTGACTGCCGTCAATGCGGGAGCAAAGGTCCGCGGCGTCTGGGGCATTTCCAATCTGATGCCTTACGCTTTGATCTCTCGGCCGCACATAAAGACAATCGGTGATCTCAAAGGGAAAAAGATCGCCGTGAGCAGCCGCGGTTCGTTGAGCGAATTTCTTGCGAGTTACGCGCTGAAAACCAAGGGCATGGATGCTTCCCGGGATGTGACTTATGTCGCGATGGGCGGCGTGCCCACCCGCTTTGCGGCGATTCTTTCCGGCGCTGCTGATGCCAGCATGATCAGCGCCGCTCAGTTCGAAAGAGGAAAGAAAGCCGGGCTCAATTTTCTTGTGATGTTGTCCGAGATGATCCCGGAATGGCCACAGGACTTGATCTATCTCCGCGAGGAGATGTTCACGACTCGGGAGCAGGAGTTCAGAGCGTACCTCCGGGCTTACCGGCGCGGCGTCGCTACAGCAAAAAAAAATCCCGAGCTTTCCATTGCGGCGATGCAGAAGGCGATGAGATTCGACTACCCGACGGCGCGGGATGGCTATTTTGCTTACGTTCAATCGCTGCCGGACGACGGTCACGTTGCTGAGAAGGGATTTGAATTGCTGGTCGATCAAATGACCCAGGACGGAACTATAAAGAGAAGCCTGGGAATGACGGATTTGATCAATTACCGCTTCATTCATGAAGCGCAAAAAAAATAACGCCGATACCGGATTATTCTTTACAAACGGATTATTTCTAGATGACGGAACTTGCCAACAGCTATTTCTATGTCGGGATCGACGTCGGAGGAACCTTTACCGATTGCGTGCTGGTGGATTCAAACGGCCATAGCACAGTTGAAAAAACATTCACGACGCCGCGAGATCCTTCCGAGGGTGTCCTGAACGGTCTTGAAAAGTTGTCGTTGAAATTAGGGCTGCCCTTCCGGGATTTTCTCCGCCGGGTCCAGCGTATCGTTCACGGAACGACGATAACCACCAATGCCGTTCTTACGGGCTCCGGCGCCAAGACTGGTTTTATCACGACAAAAGGTTTTCGGGACATTCTGTTGATGCGCCGCGGCATTCGCGAGAACCAGTTTAATTCCAAATGTAATCCTCCTCCTCCGCTGGTTGCGCGCAACCGAACTTTTACAGTATCCGAGCGAACCGACTGTGAGGGGCGGGAAATCAGTGAGTTGGATTCCGAGGGAGCGAGAGAGGCGATTCGACAGCTTAGAAAAGCAGGCGTGGAAGCGGTTGCCGTCAGTTTTTTATTTTCTTTTCTCAATCCAAAACACGAGTTGCAGGTGGCCGACCTTCTCAAGGCGGAATTTCCGGAGGCGTATGTTTCTCTGTCAACTCAGGTGTTGCCGCAGCTAAGGGCGTACGAAAGACACAGCACCACGGTGCTCAACGCTTATGTAGGCCCGATTCTGGCGCGTTACCTCGGCCGCCTGACCGAGCGCCTCAAAACGGCGGGTTTTGCAGGCCGTCTTTTGATCATGCAATCCAATGGGGGCGTTATGGCTCCGGAGACGGCGGCCCGCTTTGCCTGCAGGACGCTCTTGTCGGGACCGGCCGGCGGGCCGGTAGCCGCGATATTTTACGGCGAACGAGCCTCGCGGAAAGATCTTATTACCATGGATATGGGCGGGACCAGCTTTGACGTCGCTTTCATCAAAGGCGGTGAGGTGAGTTTCACTACCGCCGGAGAGGTGGGTGGACATGCCACTGCTTTTCCGGTTCTGGATATCCGAACGGTGGGCGCGGGAGGCGGCAGCATCGCATGGGTAGACGATGGCGGCGTGCTCCGTGTCGGGCCGCAGAGCGCCGGAGCCGACCCCGGCCCAATCTGCTACGGTCGAGGAGGTGACGCTCCCACGGTTACGGATGCAGACCTGGCGCTCGGTTATCTGGGAGTGGAAGATTTTCTCGGCGGCGAGTTCCTGTTGAAACTAGACAGCGCGGTCAAGGGAATCGAAGAGCGCATCGCCAAACCTCTCGGTATCGGGATCGTCGCGGCAGCCGAGGGAATTCATAAGATAGTCAATGGAACAATGGCTGACGCTATCCGTCTCGTATCGATTGCGCAAGGATATGACCCGCGTCAGTGTACGCTCGTGGTCGCCGGCGGCGCAGGCGCCGTTCACGCCGCGGCGATTGCACATGAACTGGGAATTCGCAGCTTGCTGATTTCACGCGAAGCGTCGGTATTCTGCGCGGCGGGAATGCTACTTTCGGATTTGCGGCACGATTACGTTCGGACCTTTTCAGGAGAGCTATCGACGATCTCTCGAAACAAAATTGAGGAACTCTATAAAGAGATGTCCGCCGAAGCTTTGCGGACGCTGGCGGAAGAGGGCATGCAGGAAACAGACGCGATCCTTTCTTACGCCGTCGATCTGAAGTATGTAGGTCAGTTTCACGAAGTCACTATTCCCTTTGCGTCGCTTGTGGAAAATTTTATTCAGTTGCAACAAACCTTCGATGCCCAGCATCGTAAACTTTACGGTTACAACCTCCCCGGCCAGCCAGTCGAGGCTCTGCATTGGCGGCTTACCGCCGTCGGGCACACGGACAGGCCTCAGTTTGGTCGAGTCAATGCGAAAGGCGCAGGGGGGATTCGAAAAAAGAGCCGCGAGGTGATCTTCGATGGGCGCAAGGTAGCGACGGATGTCTACGAAGGCAGTCAACTGAGCCCGCATTCGAAGATTCAAGGCCCCGCGATTGTCGAGGAGCCGACAACGACGATTGTGATTCCTCCGGGGTGCGGTTTAGTAGTCAACGAATTTGGCGATTATGAGATGTCGCTCTAGGCGAGGTGAAAACAAGATGAAAGCGCCGAAAGACGTACGTGAGCACATAAAGAATCTCGAACAGGCAGGATTGCTGGTCCGCGTCACACGCCCGACGAACAAGGACACCGAGATTCACGCCATCGTCCGGTGGCAATTCCGGGGCGGCATCCGTGAAGAGGACAGGAAGGCGTTTCTCTTCGAGAACGTGATCGACGCGCGACGAAAATACGACGGGTCGGTGCTGGTCGGCGGGCTTGCTGCATCCCGATGGGTTTATGGGTTAGGCATGGGTTGTGAGCCGGGAGAGATCGTTCAGAAGTGGCAGCATGCCTTGGCTCATCCGATCGAACCCGTGATGGTCGGGAGCGGACCCGTCCACGAAGAAATTCACATGGGCGATGAGCTCGATCGAGAGGGACTGGGGCTCGATGAAATCGCGGTTCCCATATCGACGCCGGGCTTTGATAACGCTCCTTATTTCACTTGCGCCCAATGGATCACGAAGGATCTCGAAACCGGAATCCGCAATGTCGGCAACTACAGAGCACAGGTGAAAGGGCGAAGACGGACCGGCGTCTGTCCGGGGCCGCAGGCCAACCAGCAATTGAATATTCATTGGCGCCAGGCGGTTTCCCGCGGCAAGCATCTCGAAGCGGCTCTGGTCGTGGGCGGCCCGCCGGTTGTCACTCATGCCGCGGTGCAAAAGATACCCTATGGCGTCGATGAGCTCGCAGTCGCGGGAGGACTCGCGGGCGAGCCGATATCACTGGTCAAATGCAAGACAGTCGATCTGGAAGTGCCGGCGACCGCCGAGATCGTTCTGGAGGGAATCATTAGGACCGATTTTCTCGAGCCCGAAGGCGCCTTCGGTGAATCCCACGGCTATATCCATCCACGGATCATGAATCCCGTTTTCGAAGTCAACTGTATCACGCACCGGAAGCAGCCGGTCTTTGTCGGGATCTTGAGCCAGGTGACTCCGAGTGAATCGAGCAAGCTCAAAGAGATCGGCATGGAGGCGATGCTGCTCCGATACTTGAAAGAGCATTCCAGCAATGAATGGGTCACCGCGGTCGGTTTGTACGAGCCGCTGGTAAACTTGCGGCGATACGTCGTCGTCCAGTGCCGTCGCGGCGCGCCTCAATACGAGGTGTGGCGCGCGCTGCACGGAGTGTTGGCCTTTCGACAGGAGCTGGGCAAATACGTGGTCGCGGTCGATGAGGATATCGATCCCAAAGATGCCGACGCGATCAACTGGGCGATCACGATGAGATGCGAGCCCGCAAAAGACGTTCGGATCGTTGCCGGACGTGAAAAGGGACACGCTCCGCCGTTTCGGGTCGCGGGTCATGAGATGGACAAGATGGAAGAGGTCGAAGAACGCTCGGCGGAGTATGCAGTCATGATGATGAACGCGACATTGAAAGAGCCGTTTCCGCCGGTTGCCTTGCCCGCGCAGGAGTACATGGAGAAGGCGAGGGAAATCTGGGAGACGGAGCTGGGCCTTCCATCGCTTCGTCCGCAGAGACCCTGGTATGGCTATTCGTTGGGGCAGTGGGACGCCGAATCCCAGGAAGAAGCGGAGCTGGCGTTGAAAGGGGAGTACTACAAAACCGGAGATAAACTGGCAGCGCGGCGAATCTCGGTGTCGTCCAAGCACAATGGCAAGTAGTGGATGCCAGGCGATTGTGGCAAGGATCGCCGCAGAGAGAGGAATTTCATGTCGTTAACGTTCGGTATTAGCTTTGCCCCCAATCATCCCAAGGAGGTGGCGGAGTGGTGTCGAGCTGCGGAGGATTGCGGCTTTGAGCGCGTGGGGCTCGTTGACTCGCAATCCATTTACCGCGAGCTTTACGTGAGCTGCACGGCCGGACTGCACGCATCTAAAAGCATCGCAATCGGTCCCAGGGTAACCAACGCGTTGACGCGCCATCCAACTGTGACAGCTAGCGCCATGGTGACCATGGCTGAGCTCGCTCCGGGGCGAGTATTTGCCGGCGTGGGAACGGGCGACAGCGCGCTGATCAATATAGGCCTGCGTCCGATTAAGCTCGGCGCGTTGGAAGAATTTGTAAAGTGCCTTCGCGGTTTGATGCGTGGCGAACGAGTCCAGTACCAAGGGTCTGAGGTCCACCTCACGTGGAGCGGGATCGATATTCCCATTTATGTTTCCGCTCATGGTCCGAAGACTCTAGAGTTCGCTGGGGAGCATGCGGACGGAGTCATCTATGGAGATGGCGTGGGCAAGGAAATCGTTGCCGATGCGTTGTCGGCCGTCGGCCGCGGCGCCGGGAAGGCCGGCCGGCGGCTCACTGACGTGGATATCTGGTGGGGACTGTGCGGCAACGTTGCAAACAGCAGGCAGGAAGCGCTGGCACAAATAAAAATGCTGCTCGCCGCGAAGGCCAACCACCTGGCGCGATTTCCCGATCAGAATAAAAATGTCCCGCCTGAGTTTCGCGAGGTGCTGGACCGGATTCATAAAGGATACAGCTATCTCGAACATCAGAAACCCGGCGAGAACACAACCAACGCTCGGTTGGTGAGCGAGAGCGGGCTGGAAGATTATTTGGCCGGCCGTTATGCGATTGCCGGGACACCGGGAGATTGCCTGGAGAGATTGAGCGAGCTTGAGAAAATGGGCGTGAGAAAGATCTGGTTGAACGTTCACTTCGACGACAAGATCGGATTCATGAAGCGGTGGAGTCGAGAGGTCATGGCGAAGATCAGATAGTCCGGATTATTGATGCGTGAGAGCGATCGACAGGCGAGCCTTCCAGAGCGAGGCAATGAGCCTGTGGTCTGGAGCGGACTGCAAACTGCGGTTTCTGGAGTGAAAGTTGAGAAAAACACGAGGGCCGAGCCGAGAACCAAACACGAAGTTGAAGCTGTTCGTCTCTGTGCTCGCTCCTCCAGGCTCACCCGGCGATCGGCACAGTCTCGTAGTTTTGCCTCGACCGTGAATAGTGCGGACTAGAGCGTAGCACAGGGGGTCGGGATGTTCGGTCCTTTGATCGTTGCAGTTTTATTGATCAGTGTCACACGCGTTTCCGCGGATGACTCTGATCGGGTGGCCAAGGCCAAGACTGAGGGGCAGGTGGTCTTCTACACGAGCATGGGGATCGACACAGTGCGACCGGTGACGCTCGCGTTCGAGAAGAAGTTTCCATTCCTCAAAGTTGAGGTTCTGAGGTTGAACTCGGAACGGGTGTTCAACCGCGTCATGATAGAACACCAAACCGGTAAGGTTCATGCCGACGTTGTGAATCTATCCGTCATGCCGTTGTTGAAAGGTAAGCGAGTGCTCGCTACATACCGATCGCCCGAAGCCAATGCATTTCCCGCCACGTTTAGAGACACCGACGATACCTGGAGCGGCCTCGTCGGCAACTATGTGGTGATTGGCTACAATAGCCGGCTCGTGCCCGAAGCCGACGCTCCCAAGGATTGGATGGACCTCACGCAGCCTTCGTGGAAGGCCAAAATAGGGATGGACGTCGAAGACTACGATTGGTTTGGCGCGATGATCGAGTATCTCGGGCAAGAAAAGGGCAGGCGTTTGATGGAAGGGCTCGCCAAGCAGCAGATCAACTGGCGAAAAGGGCATTCTTTGCTGGCGCAACTGGTTGCGGCGGGCGAATTTTCCGCGTCCCTTCTTTATGCCCACAGAACTCAATTAACGAAGGATAGAGGCGCTCCGATCGAGTGGGTGAAAACATCGAAGCCTATCATCGTGTCGCAAAATGCGGTTGCCATTTTGGAGAAAGCTCAACGGCCTAACGCGGCTCGCCTATTCGTCGACTTTTTAATGTCTGAAGCCGGGCAGAAGCTGCTCTATGACGGTGGACAAATACCTCTTCGATCCCGCGCTGTTCCGGCGAGTTCGCCGCTGGCGGCGGAACACCTCGATCTGCATCCCGTATCGGGTCAGGTCATGGAACGCTTCGAGCAATACAAGAAAGAGTTCAACGACATTTTTGGCGTGAGGCAGTAATCGTCAACGGGTAAGAACCATTGAGAGGAGCAAGAGAAGCGATATGGAGAAGATAAAATTCCCCTATAGATCGGCACGCCACCTGGCCCTGCTGCACATCGTTGCGGAAAGTGGAGCATGGAAAGAGCAAGGTCTCTCCGTCGAATACGATTTCTACGTTGATCCCGAGCAGGCCCATAAGCTCTTGAAAAACGGCGAGGTGCAATTTATCGGCGGCAACCACATTACCCCTTATATCAAGCGTGCCACGGGGGACGACTGGATTTATGTCGGGCAGACGGCGAATTACATTGGACAGGCGATCGTCGTCAAGAAGGAAAGCAAAATTCGACGGCTGGAAGACTTGCGCGGCAAGACTCTGGGCGCCAAGGGAACCGGCGGTCCGCACACCTGGCTCAATGCTTGGCTAACGTTAAAAAAGAGCGGCCTGGAAAACGCGGTTAAGATTGAACGGGTCTACAAGAAAGGTCGTGTCTGGAAAGGCGTGCAGGCGGGTGATTACGACGCGGCCATTGTCGGCCGTCCGGACGACTTGGTTGCAAGACGAGACGGGATGCGAACTATTCCGCTACCCTTGCTCCCCATGATTGTTTTTACTACGGTCTCGACGACCGGAGGCTTCGTCAGGCAAAACTGCGAATTGATCAAAAGATTCCTCAAGGGTCTCGGGAGTGGAATCAGGTTTTTCAAAGACAACAAGAAGAAATCCATGGAAATCCTAAGCTCGACCTTGCCCAAAGAAAGAGGCGGCGGCGATAAAGAAATGATCGAGCATTACTACCGTGATTTGACGGAAACGCTGACGCCAACTCTGTATCCCACCATGGACGCTATATACAACGTCTATGCCGAGGCTTGCCGTTACAATGCTGTGGCAAAAAAAGTAAATCCGCTGGAGCTTTGGGATCTCCATTTCTTGCGACAGTTGCAGGATGCTCGGGAGCTTTAGGCCGGATTATTTATGGAACCCGAACTCGCAACAAGATTCGTCGCCGGCTTGAAAGAAGCCGGCATTGACTTTATGAGCTATCTGCCCGAAAGCCGGCTGAGCCAAATCCTGCCGCTCATGCGCAAGGAGTCCTGTTTCAAGCTGGCGCCGTCGGCGAGCGAAGCCGATGCCGTTTCCATCGCCGTCGGCGCAACGCTTGGGGGCGAGCAGACGGCTTGCTACATGGAGAGCACCGGTGTTTTTGTGTCGTGCTATCAGTTGGTGGTGGTGGCTTTGCATCTGCACGTCCCCGTTCTCCTTCTGGTTAGCCATCTGGGAGGATTTGATGATCAACGGAACAGCTTTCTCTACTCCGTGGCGGGCAGGAGGTTGATCCCTCAATTCAAGGCGCTGGGTATAGAGTTTAAAGTGCTCGAGAATGGCGACCATCTCGAAGAGGATATTCGCAATGCGGTGCGCACCATGAACTCGCTTCGAGAACCTGTAGCGCTCGTGTTCACGGGAGATTTCACCGAATGAATCGCTACGAGTGTCTGCAGTCGTTGCTGCCGCTAATCGCCGATCATTTGATCGTCACCTCGCAGAGCGGACAGCGAATAGAATGGGGAAGTTTATCGAACCACGAGGGAAATTTGCTGTTGGGGGAAATGGGGGCCGCCTTGTGCGTCGGCGCCGGCCTCGCTCTGGCGCTTCCCAAACGCAAAGTTGTCGTATTGGAGTCGGACGGAAGCGTCCTGCTGAGCTTGAGCAGCTTGGCCACCATAGCTAACCTTGAAATTTCCAACCTCGCGGTTTTCGTCTTCGACAATGGAATGTACAGCGGCACACGGATCAGCGAGCCAACGGCAACCGGAGGCAAGACAGACTTGGAACAGCTTGCCAGGGGAGCAGGAATTCAGCACTCGGCGACGGTGCGAGACCTGGCAGAGTTTAAAGCGCACGCAGCGCCGGCAATGGAAGGAAAAACCTTAAGCTTTGTTGTTTGTAAAGTGCAGGAGAGCTTACTACATCGGGATATCCCGCGGCCGAACGTCGATCTCCTGGAGAACAAGTATCGCTTCGTGAGGTATCTGGAAAAAACAGAGGGCAAATTACCGCCTTTCATCGGCAGAGGATAGATACACGAACATTATATACGGCTTGAACGGCTTAAACCTCTTCCGTCGTTCAACACGATCAAAATGTTTTAACTCGACTAAGGCACTTACGGCGTCGATACATTTGCCCAAAAGTGAGGTTAACCATGGCGATTTGGGATGATGCAATTACAGAACGAGACAAACTGGTGCTGCAGGCCTGCGGTTACGGGCGAGTTCGCGGTTTGGGAAAGCGTCCGGCGCTGGTCGTTATTGACATGAACTACAACTGGGTGGGTGATCGCAGAGAACCGGTCTTGGAATCGATCAAGCGGATCAGGCACAGCTGTGGGGAAGAAGCGTGGGACGCCGTGTCCGTTGTCCAAAGGCTCATGATCAAGGCTCGACAAAAGGGCATTCCTGTCATCTATACGACAGGCTTGGGCGCGGAGACTAACTACGAGTCAAAACGCAGGCCATGGAAAAACCACCGGCATGAGGAAGATGAAACCAAGGCTTTTTCGCAAAGGATGGAAATAGTAAAGGAGATCGCACCTCAGCCGTCCGACATCGTCATTCATAAACTCAAGCCTTCAGGTTTTTTCGGAACGCCGCTTCAAAGCGTTCTCAACGATTATGGAGTCGATACGCTACTGGTGACAGGCGGCTCGACGAGCGGTTGTGTGCGCGCCACGGTGATCGATGCATTTTCCTTTAACTATTTTGTCGCAGTGGTCGAGGAGGGCACGTTTGACCGCATTCAATTGTCTCACAAGGCCAACCTGCTCGACATGAACATCAAGTACGCGGATGTGATGAAAGCCGAGCAGGTTGCGGCTTATCTGGATGGCCTCCCTTCCGGCTGGTATGAATGGAAGGCCGGTTCGGCTGCAGCGGAAAGGAACGTAAAGCGGGCGTGAGGTTGCGCTCTAGCGCGATGGACTGCTTTGAAACTCCATAGAACATCTATGAACAAAATACTGTGGCTGGCCATATTCATTCTCTTCTTTTTGCCTGGGCCGTTGACGGCGCAAACGATGAGAATCGGCTCCCTGGGGCTCAGCGGGCCGCTACTGCCGTTGTGGATAGCCCAAGACCGATCATTGTTCTCCCTATATGGGCTTAAGACGGAGATCATTACATTCCAGGGTGGTTCGACCACGATACAAGCGCTGATGGCGGGCGAAGTTAAATTCGCGGCCACCGGCAGCGCCGCAGGTGCCAACGCCCGGCTCGGCGGAGCGGATGTCGTGACCATTGCGGAATGGGTGAATACGTTGCCGTACATGCTGATCGTGACGAACGACATTGATACGCCTGAAAAGCTGAGAAAAAAAAGAATCGCGATCAGCCGTTTCGGCAGCGCCGCTCATTACGCAGTCCGGCTGGCCTTGACGAAGTTCGGCATCAACCCGGACAAAGAAGTGCAGATGCTCCAGATCGGCGATGAAGGGCTGCGGCTTGCGGCCTTGAAACAAGGGTCGGCGGACGCCACGGTACTGACGCCGCCGACGAATCTCACCGCGCGCAATCTAGGGTTTCGTGTCTTAACCTCGTTGCACGAAATGGGGATTCAGTATTCATTTGACCATCTTCTGGTGACCCGAGATTTTGCGAGCAAGAACAAGGATGCGGTTGAACGTTTTCTAAAAGGTTTCCTGCATGGCGTTGCCTATATGAAATCGCATCGTAACGAAAGCGTGGAAACTCTGAAGCGCTGGACGCGAATGAGCGATCAAAATGCGCTGGAGGAAACCTATAGAATTTTTGTTGAAATGATTCCGGCAAAACCGTACGGGAGCGAAGAGGGCTGGCGCAATCTCGTCGAGGTTCTGGCGGCCGGTAATCCTAAGGCGAAAGCATTGCAGTCAAAGGACATGTTCGATTACCGGTACCTCCGCGAAATTGAGAAAAGCGGATTCATCGATGGGCTCTACAAGTGAAGCGCACGGCGCATAGGTTTCAGCGATGATCGGAGGACAACGCGATGCAAGGCGTGTTTGAGGCCCAGCCCTACACCGGCAAAACCGCGTTCGAGCAGTGGGTCGAGTATGAAGGCGTGCCGATGATCCGGGACTTTATCGTGCCGGACCTGAACTCGGTCGCCGTCCGATCGTGGCAGCGCGTAGGAGCGTCGGGGAGTTGGATGGTGCTCGGCGCGCCACAAGATCAGCTCAGCATGGCTGCCTACGTTTGCGAGATCGGTCCCGGAAAATCGACGAAGCCTCAACGGCACCTGTTCGAGGAGCTCATCTTCGTTTTAAGCGGAAGCGGAGCAACGACGGTATGGAACGACGGTGAGAAGTCCGTGTCGTTTGAATGGCGGCGCGGCAGTCTCTTTTCTCCGCCGTTGAATTCCTGGCACCAGCATTTCAACGGCTCCGGAGCGGAGCCCGTGCGCTACGTGGCGATGACGAATGCCCCTGCGGTGTTCAATATGTTTCATAGCTACGATTTCATCATGAATAACCCGCACCGATTTAGAGAGCGCTTCGACCAAGAGCCGGAATATTTTTCGGGAAAAGGAGAAGCGCATCCGGGAGACGTATGGGAAAGCAATTTCATTCCCGACATCGTGGACCTGCCTTTTTATGAGTTTCCCACGAAGGGGCCGGGGATGAAACACGTTGAGATCGAGCTGTCCAGCAACACGTTGTCGGGTCACATCAGCGAATCTCCCGTCGGGGTGTACAAGAAAGCGCACCGGCACGGCCCCGGCGCCTACATTATTACACTCAAAGGACGGGGCTATTCGCTCATGTGGCCCGAAGGACAGGATTGGAAGAGATTCGACTGGGGAGCCTGGAGCATGATGTCTCCGCCGAACCGCTGGTTTCATCAGCATTTCAATCTGGGAAGCGAGCCCATTCGCCAGCTCGCGTTGAAGGGTTGGGGGCAGAAGTATCCCATCGGGGGATGGGAGCAGATGTTCAAGAGCACGGAAGCCGGAGGAGACATGATCGAGTTTGAGGATGAAGATCCGGCGGTTCGGGAGATGTATGTCGAAGAGCTCAGAAAAGAAGGAAGCGAGCTCAAAAATCCACCGGTCAGCTATCGAAAAAAACGCGTCGCGTAATTCGTTTCAGCGAGACTGGGCTCGGGCGGTACTGATGAAAAATTCGGCGATACTTCTCTGCGCAGTCTTTGTCTTGCTTTCTCATTGCCGAGAAGGACAGGCGCAGCCCAAAGTGCAGAAGATCATCATCCAATACCCCGCAACAGCATCGATCGGCGGAGTGTTGCCTTGGATCGCTAAGGAAAAGGGATTTTTCAGCAAGAATTTGCTGGAGGCGGAGTTGGTTTTTACTACCGCTTCCACTGCCATGCAGGCACTCATAGCGGGCAGCATCGATATCGCTATCGGAGACGTCCTTGCGCCTATGTCGGCCTTTGCCGGCGGAGCCGATGTTGTTGTCGTGGGGTCGTTTGCAAACTCCACCCCATACATTATGGCCGTAAAGTCCACAGTTCGCCGCGTCAGCGATCTTAAAGGCGGCAAGATCGGCATTCAATCTCTGACCGGTCGAGGAACTATTTTTACACGGTTTGTTTTAGAAGAGGCCGGACTGGATTCCGACCGTGACGTTCAGCTGTTGCCCGTAGGCGGAACCGGGGCTCGCGTTGCCGCGCTGATTTCCGGTCACATCGACGGCGCGCTCGTGAATCCGGGAGTGGCCATTCAAGTTAAAAAAGCCGGTTTGAATGCGCTCAATCTACGGGGCGTCTCTTTCGTCGATGCCGAGCTTCACGTGATGAGACGCAGACTCGAAGAGCGAAAAAGCGCGCTCATGGGAGCATTCCGAGGTATTAAAGAAGCCGCCGTGTACATGAAGAGTGAGCGTTCCGGGTCCGTGGATGTGATTCAGAAGCTGATGAGAGTAGACAGGCAGGTCGCAGAAACCGCGTATGACATATGGGGCAGTATGTCGTTACGGATCCGCGAATCCCGGGCAAAGTCATTGAAGAGACCCTGCGCGTCGCTGAGAGGGTGGATCCCAGACTGAAGCAGATCAACGTTCCGAGACTGTTCGATATGGGGTTCGCAGCCCAGTTGGAAGCCGAGAAATAAATTTTGCGCGAGCCGGCGCTTATCGATTTCAATAATGTTTTCAAACTCTAAGGAGCATCTATGTTTGAGGCGAAACCATACACCGGCAAGACCGCATTTGAGCAGTGGGTGGAGTATGAGGGAGTCCCCATGATTCGGGACTTCATGGTGCCAGACCTGAACATGATCCAGGTAAAGCCCTGGGATCGTCTGGGCGCATCCGGGAGTTGGGTAGTGCTTGGCGCACCCGAAGATCAGCTCAGCATGGGGGCTTATGTTTGCGAGATCGGCCAGGGGAAATCGACCAAGCCGCAAAAGCACTTGTATGAGGAGATCGTTTATGTGTTGCGCGGCAGCGGGGCGACGACCGTATGGAAAGAAGGGGAGAAGCCTTTAAGCTTTGAGTGGAAAAGAGGAAGTCTCTTTTCGCCTCCAATCAACACGTGGCACCAGCACTTCAACGGCTCCGGAGGGGAGCCGGTGCGTTATGTGGCGCTGACGAACGCGCCTGCCGTTTTCAACATGTTCCACAGCCATGAGTTCATCATGAACAATCCCTTCCGCTTCAAGGAACGGTTTGACGGCGACTCTGAATATTTCTCCGGCAAGGGAACCAGCCGTCCCGGACTCGTGTGGGAGAGTAACTTTATTCCCGACATTGTGAACCTCAATCTGCACGAATTTTCGGTCAAGGGACCCGGGCTGAGGCAGGTTGAAATGGAGCTGTCGAGCAATACTCTCTCATGTCATCTCAACGACTCTCCGGTCGGCGTTTATAAGAAAACGCATCGTCACGGGCCGGGCGCATACATTATCGTTTTGGCCGGCAGAGGTTATACCCTCATGTGGCGAGAAGGCGAGAAATGGCAAAGATTCGATTGGGGGGCGGGGAGCATGATGTCTCCGCCGAACCGCTGGTTTCATCAGCATTTTAATCTAGGCAACGAAAACATTCGCCAGCTGGCGTTGAAGGGTTGGGGGCAGAAGTATCCCATCGGGGGATGGGAGCAGATGTTCAAGAGCACGGAAGCCGGAGGAGACATGATCGAGTTTGAGGATGAAGATCCGGCGATTCGGGAAATGTATGTCGAAGAGCTCAGAAAAGAAGGAATCGAGCTCAAGAATCTTCCCGTGACTTACAGGAAACGCGCGTGAATTGTTGTTTCACAAGGAGCGGACGGGTGAAAAGCTCGGCAGCCCTGGGCTGTCTGGTAATACTCCTTGTAGCGTTAAATATCCCGACCGAAGCAGCAGGCCAAGCCGCGCCGGAAAAACTTCTGGTTTCGTATCCGTCGGTAAGTTCGACCGGCGGGCTCGTCCCATGGATCGCGAAGGAGAAGGGGTTCTTCACTGCCCGCGGCGTGGATGCTGAATTGATTTACACGTCGGGCGCTTTATCGGTACAAGCGTTGTTGGGAGGCAGCGTGGATTTGGTTCTCGGGAGCATCTTCGATCCACTGAGCGCCATCGCCGGCGGCGTCGACATTGTCATCTTAGGTTCTTTTAATAACTCTCCTCCTTATGTCATGGCGGCCAAGCCGGAGGTAAGAGAAGTGAAAGACCTGAAGGGCCGGAAAATCGGCGTCAGATCTTTGACCGGCCCGGCGACTGCAATGACGCAGTTTGTTCTCGAAGAAAACGGATTGGATCCAAAGCGCGACGTGCAGATCCTTCGGGTGGGTGGAACTGCTGTTCGTCTCGCCGCCTTAAAGGATGGGTATGTCGATGCGGCCCTCATCGATGAAGCTGTGGCCCATCGGGCCAAGGAAAGCGGTCTCAATATCATCTACCTAAAAGGCGTTCCTCAGATTCACACAGGAGTTTACGCGAGGAGGAACCGTTTGCAGCAAAGGGAGTCGGCGCTGCTCTCGGCCATGCGCGCATTACGGGACGCTGCCCTGTACATGAAAGCAAATAAATCCGGTTCTGTTCAGGTCATCCAAAAAATTATGAGGGTGAGTGATCGGCAAGTGGCAGAAACTTCCTATGAGATCTTAAGAGAAGAGGTCGTAGCGGACCCGCGCATACCGCCGGCCGTGATGCAACAAAGTATCATGCTTGCCCTACGCAGCGATGCCCGGGTAAAAAACGTTGAGATTGGCAAAGCATTGGATCTGAGACTTGCGAATCGCATCATGGAATCCGCTAGCGATCCGAAATGATTTACAGGAGCTTACGATGAGTTCTTATAGATCGGTTCGTTCCGTAATAGCGGCTGTAATTCTTGCGGCACTATCCTCTGTAGTCTCTTATGGCGCGTCAGTCGAGGAGGTTCTCGTCGCCCATCCCGCGCTCACTTTCGGCGACATCCCGTACTATATCGCCAAAGAAAAGGGTTTTTATCGCGACGAGGGATTCCAACTCAAGGATCTCTATATTCGCGGCGGCGTCACTGCTTCGCAGGCGCTTCAAGCCGGGTCGGTTCATTTCACGCTGGCGCTCGGTACCGGGGTTCGGGCCGCTCTTTCCGGAATGACCATCAAAGCAGTCATGGTCTACTGCGACAAGCCCTATCATTTTCTCTATGCCCGCTCCGATGCCGGAGTGCGGACTGCTCAGGATCTCAAAGGCAAGCGAATTGCGGTCACCGGTCTGGGTTCGACGACGTACTATGCGGCGCGCAAGGTGGTGGAACGCCTTGGCCTCGATCCCGACAAAGATGTGCAGATCGTTTCAGCGGGCGATATTTGGCCGGCGCTAATGGGGGGCTCGGTGGAAGCGGGACTGATCCGACCGCCCATTACCAACCTGGCGGAGAAAATGGGCATGGTGCGGCTGGCCTATGTGGGCGACGCCATTCAGCTCCCGATGTCCGGTCTCGTGACATCGGAAAAGATGATTCAGGAACGCTCGGACATGGTGCGGCGTTTCATCAGAGGAACCGTGAGAGGCTTGAAATTTTTTCTTGACAAGAAAAATGCCGGCGAGAGCATGGCGGCGCTCGATCGCGTGACGAAAATGGAGCCCGATGTCGCCAGGCAAACTTACGAATTTTATTACAGCATTGTAACCCGGGACGGCATGCCCTCTGAGCGGTCGCTGGCGGACGACTTTGAACTGTCGCGGCTGATGCTGAAAAAAGAGACCCAGAATATCTCACGCCAGCAGGCCGAGCAGAAGATGTACGATTTTCGACTGTTGAAGGAAGTTCTCAAAGGCTAACAAAGGGGTCTCTATGACTGATCTCAGAGAATTCTTACGCGGCGTAGAAGGTTTGGGGGAGCTCAAAACGGTCCGCAAAGCCGATTGGGATCTGGAGCTCGGAGCGATCACGGAGATTTCCGCGGCGGAGCCGAATCCTCCGGCTCTTCTGTTTGACGACATTAAGGACTACTCGCGAGGCTTCAGGGTTTTCACGAACATGTATCAAACCCAGTCGCGCACGGCACTGGCGCTTGGGCTACCACCGGATTTGAAGGGGGTCGAGCTCGTTCGTCCCGTGAAGGATCTCTTAAAATCGGCATCCACTGTCCCGCCCGTCGTTAAGACTTCTGGGCCGATCTTGGAAAATGTATTTACCGGGAAGGATGCGAGCGTTTTGAAATTCCCGGCGCCCAAGCTGCATCGCGAAGACGGCGGAAGATATTTAGGCACGGCCGATGCTGTGATCACCAGAGATCCTAACGCGAATTGGGTCAATCTCGGAACGGCCCGCGTTCAAATCCTCGATGAGCATCGGGTTTCGCTTTACGTTTCTCCGGGGAAGCAAACGCGTTTGATCGCGCAGAAATATTGGGAGAAGGGACAGAGTTGCCCCGTGGCGCTGGTGTGCGGCATCGATCCTGTATTGTTTGCCGTCGCAGGACTCGGGTTACCCTGGGGACTATCCGAGTATGATTTTGCCGGCCACATTCAGAAAGCACCCGTTAGCGTCATCAAAGGCGAAATGACCGGACTACCGATTCCCGCTTCGGCCGACATCGTCATCGAAGGAGAAATTCCTCCGCCCGAAGTCGAATCTGAAATGGAAGGGCCGTTCGGCGAGTGGACCGGCTATTACGCTTCTGGTACACGGCCTTCTCCGGTGATTCGCGTCAAAGCCGTATACCACAGAAATGATCCGATTCTCACCGTGCTTCCCGATTTCAAAAGCTATCCGCTATCGAGTTATCTGTTTCTGGTTTTTTGCGCTGCGGGGCTTTGGAACGAAATCGAACAAGCCGGCATCACGGATATACAAGGCGTATGGCTTGCCGAATGGGGCATGCGCTTCTTCCAGGTCATTTCAATCAAGCAGCGCTACGGCGGCCACGCCAGGCAGGCGGCGCATATTGCGCTAGGCGCCAGAGAGGGAGGATATCTTGGCCGCTTCGTCGTGCTCGTCGATGACGATATCGATCCCGCCAATATGTCGGATGTGCTCTGGGCGCTATCCACTCGTTGCGATCCGCAGACGAGCATTGAGATCGCAACCAATTGTTGGAGCAGCCCGATCGATCCGCGACTACCGCCGGAAAAAAGGGCGGCGGGAGATTTTACCAACTCACGGGCGATTCTCGATGCCTGCCGTCCGTTTAGCTGGCGGGATCGCTTTCCTAAAGCGCATACGATCGATCCTGAGTATCGCAATGAAATTAGACGCAAGTGGAAAGACATCTTTAGTTGAGCCAATCCGGAGACAAAGGAGAAAATTATGCCGTTTGCTGATCTGCGAGAGTTTGTCGACAAGCTGGACAAAGAGGGGGAGTTGGGCCGAGTGCGAAAAGAAGTGGACCCTAAATTCGAACTCGGCGCCCTGTGCAAAACTGTGCATGACAAAGGACGAAAGGCGCTATTGTTCGAGAAAGTTCGCGGCAGCTCGATGCCGGTGGTGACCGAGCTGCTGGGAACTTTCAAGCGCATCGCGCTCGCCATCGATACCGACGAGACGGATCTATTCTCCGCGGTAGTGGAGCGAACGAAGGAATCCATCGAACCGACCGTCGTCCGCGATGGGCCGTGCAAAGAAGTCATCCTGAAGGGCAAAGATGTAGATCTGAACCGGCTTCCCTGGATCACCTGGAACAAAACCGAAAAGGCCCCGTATATCACCGCGGGCCTGGTGATCGTTAAAGATCCGGAATACGGCAGAAACCTCGGCGTTTATCGAATGATGTACGCTAACCGCAGTCAGACGTTCTTGCGCTTGAGTCCCGGTCACCACGGTTACGAATACTACAAGAAGGCCGAGTTTCGCGGGGCGAAGAAACTGGATGTAGCGGTAGTCATCGGCAGCGATCCGACGATTTTTCTCGCCTCGCAATTTGTTCCGGGCATCGATGTTGACGAGTTCACGATTGCCGGCGCGTTGCGGAGAAAGCCGGTGGAGCTGGTGAAGTGCGAAACGGTCGATATTGAAGTCCCGGCCACGGCGGAAATCGTATTGGAAGGGCAGGTGAGCATTCCTCCCGAAATCGGCGATGAAGGTCCCTATGGAGAGTTCTGCGGTTACTCGGTTGGAACGGTGATTCGGGAGCGATTGTGGACGATTCAATGCATGACCATGCGCAAGAACCCTCTTTATCATGGCTTCTATTTGTGCAAAGGCATTAACGAAGAGGGCGTCATCAAGAGCGTTACCGCGTCGGTGCAGATTTACAATGAAATGAAGCCGGGCCACCCAGCGATCAAAAGAGTTTACTGCAGCGAGGCCGGCATTGGCATATTTCACTGCTATATTCAGATCGATGAGAGGCTCAAGCGGCCCGGCATGGTCAACAATATCCTCGCCGCCTCCGTCGGCGTGAAGGGGAGCCGGGTGAAACATGTCTTCGTCTTCGATGACGACATCGATATCACCAGTCCCGAGGAGGTGGAGTGGGCGATCGCAACCAGGGTCCAGGCCGACAAAGATATTTTTATCATCCCCAACACCTTCGGCTTAAGGCTCGACCCATCCGCTACCGCCGAAGGGGTTACCGCCAAGCTATTCGTGGACGCAACCAAGAGCAAAGACTTCAGGTCCGAAGGACTGGCGCTGCCGCCTGAAGAGATCTGGCAGCAAGTTAGAAAGAACTGGGACAGTTACTTTTCCGATTGACAAAGGGCGCCGATCATCCGACATCGATTTTATGATTGCCCGTTTTAAAGCGGTAATCCGGAAAACTCTGACCTTTTCAGCGGCGTTTTTGTTTCTTATACCGATCGCCTCGTGTTTTGGACTGGAAAGATGGACGTTTGGTTATTCGTCTATAGGAGAAGGCATGTGGCCTCTTCTGATAGCTAAAGAGAAAGGGATTTTCAGGAAGCACGGAATACCGGCCGCGGAATTTGTCTTCATCGAAGGAGGCTCGCGCGGAGTCGCGGCTCTTATGGGAGGAGACGTCCAACTTATGCAGATGGGAGGCACAGCGGCGGTCCAGGCTGTATTGAATGGCGCTCCCCTGCTCATCCTGTCCAGTATTACCAATGTCTTGTTCTTCGATCTCGTTACGTCCAAGGAGATTGTTAAGCCGTCCGACCTCAAAGGCAAGAAGATTGCTATCAGTCGTTTCGGGAGCACTACAGATCTTGCGACACGGTTGCTCATGAACCGCTGGGGGATCTCGTCAAAAGAACTCATACTATTACAGATTGGAAGTAATCCGGCCCGCCTCGTTGCTTTGCTCAAGGGGCAAATTCATGGCGCTCTATTGAATAGCGCAACTCATTCTCTGGAGGCGCAGCAAAAGGGCTTCAGGATATTGGCAAGCTTGCCGGACATGGGCATTGAGCTGCTACAAAGCTCGATCGTCGCAACCAGGGCTTTGCGAAAATCAGAGGCGAATTTTTTGGAAAGATTTTTCAAGTCTCTGCTGGAGTCCATTGCGTGGCTCAAAAATGAAGCGAACAGGTCAGAAGCGACGTATATGCTCGGCCGCTTCATCAGGTCCGGAAACGAGAGGATTCTGGCTTCCACTTACGAACTCTCGCGGAAGGTCATCCGCGCGAACCCTGTTGCTACCGAATCGGGGTTGCGAAACATTCTGGCGCTTGTTGCCCAGAGTACGCCTGGGGTCGCAGACATTAGTGCAGAAAGGTTTCTCGATAATGGATTCTTAGAGCAACTTGATTCTTCAGGATATATAAAATCCCTTTATGAACGATAAAAATGGCGTCGAATTTGAAGCGAGACTGTAACATGCGGCGAGTGCATTCATTGACATTGAATATGCGCCGAGTCTTGATCCTGACAGCGATTTGTTTTCTGGCAGCTTCTGGTATTGCTACGGCGCAGGAGCAAAGGGTCAACGTTGGCTATTCGGCTATCAGCGGTTCTATGGCGTGGCTTTGGACGGCGAAAGAGGCGGGCTATTTCGACCGCCGTGGCCTTCGTGTGGATCTGGTCTACATTGGCGGGACGGTGCAGCTTTTTCAGGCGATGCTGGCGGGAGAGGTTTTGTTCGGCATCGGAGGCGGTCCCGCCATTATTTATGCCAATCTCCAGCGCAGAGCCCTAGTCGGAATCGCCGGGACAATGAATCGAATGGTAATGAAAATCATGGCAGCGCCGCAGATTAAAAGGCCTGCGGATCTTCGCGGTAAGAAAATTGCGGTGACGCGCTATGGGACCGTCACTGATTTTTCCGCGCGGATGTTTCTTGCCAAATGGGGTCTGTCGCCGGAAAAGGATACTCCAATCCTTCAAGTGGGGAGTATCCCGAACGTCTTGGCATCTCTGCAAAACGGCACGAGCCAAGCTGGGGCTCTTTCCCCGCCGGCTCACTTACAAGCGGAAAAATTGGGCTTTTCCGAACTGATGGATCTCTCGAAAGAGGAGATTTATTACCCCTACACTTATGTTGTCGTCTCCAGCGATTTGATTGACAGGAATAGCAAATTGGTAATACCGTTTCTGGAAGCGTCGATAGAGGGCATTTATCGCTTCAAGACAGATAAGCCGATGGGCAAAAAAATATTAGCAAAATACCTCGGCATCAAAGACGACTCGATTCTTGACGAATCTCATGAGCTGTTCTCGCGCTTATTTGAAAAGCTTCCTTACGTCAAACGGGAGGGACTGGCTAACTTAGTCCCAATCCTGGCTGAGAGGGAGCCCAAAGTAGGGGCTGCCAAAATTGACGGGTCTATTGAGAATCGATATGTTCGCGAGCTCGAGCTGAATGGGTTCATTAGGAATCTTTACAGGTAAGAAGCGTGCTAGATTTCCGTATCCTGTAGCCGGAGTCATGACGATGTTACAAACGATAACTCGCGACCGTTGGCGCAATCGGCGTAAAGCAGTGGAAAAGGCAGGACAGATGATTAGAAAACTTTTTTCTTCTTTTATGTTTCTTTTCTTGCTTATTGTCGGAGTGGAAGGTGGATTGGCCCAGGAATCGTACTATAGGGGCAAGGTGATCCGAATCATCGAAGCCTATTCTGCCGGAGGAGGTTACGATACCTATGCGCGGCTGATCGCGCGTCACCTCGGAAAACACATACCCGGTAATCCGACCGTCACTGTCGAAAATATGACAGGCGCCGGAGGTCTGATCGCAGTCAATTATCTTTATGCGAGAGCTGAACCCGATGGGTTGACGTTGGCCAATTGGAACGGAGGACTCTCGCTCCAACAATACCTCGGGCTGGAGGGCATTCAGTTTGACGCTCCTCGATTTGGGTGGATCGGCTCCGCCGTTCGCCCCACGTCAATATGTATAATTTCGAAATCTAGCGGCGTCACGACGTTGCAGGAATGGCTGAAGGCAAAAAAACCGATCAAGTTAGGCGGAATGGCGCCGGGAACGAGCATCAGTGATGATGCTCGGATTCTGAAGGAGGCGCTCGGATTGCCCATCCAATTAATTGAAGGCTATAAGGGCGGCGCAGATATTAAACTTGCCGCGAAGCAGGGGGAGATAGACGGAGCCTGCGGGCTTGCGTGGGAGACCCAGAAGGTTACTTGGCGTCAGGAGCTTGAATCCATGAATGTTATCGTTCAGGTAGTTCCGCGAGCGCATCCGGAGCTTCCTAAGGTTCTAGTGGCTGGTGAATTCGCCAGATCCGATGAGGCGCGGCAATTACTCAAAATCGGTATTCAGGACCTGGGAGCGCTCGGCCACTCCTACATCTTTCCTCCCAAAACACGGAAGAATCATGTCGACACCTTGCGAAAAGCATTTCAAAGCGTCATGTCAGACCTCGAGTTTGTAGCTGAGGCCGAAAAAGCGAACATTGTAACTAATCCCGTCTCGGGAAAAGAACTGGAAGAAGTCGTCTCTAATTTCGGGAAACTGCCTTCTGAAATGATTGTTAAACTGAGGAGCAGTCTTCTTCCAAACAGGTAAACGTTTTTTTGAACGGTAGCTACTCAAAATGTTACAGAGCACCTTTTTCGCTCTAGGTGCGACTCCGTTTACCGGGGAGAATCAAGGCCGGCTTGGATGAATATGTGCGCTTAGTGTTCAAATAAAAAAGAGGCACGGCGATGCCGCGACACATATGAGGAGGTACGAGTTGGATTACGAAACAATTGAGGTGAATCGGGAGCGTGGTATCACGTGGTTGTTTTTCAATCGGCCGCAGAAAAAGAACGCGATGAATCCCACGCTTCACAGGGAAATGCATCATGCTCTTTCAGAACTTGAGCAAGACTCCGAAACTCGAATTCTCATCATTACAGGCGGAGGCGACAGCTTCTGTGCCGGAGAGGACCTTAAGGAATATTTTTATGATTTGAAGGATAAGCCTGGTGAAGCTGAGCGTATCAGAAAAATCTCATATGAGTGGCGCGGAAAGTTGTTAAGGCTCTTTCCGAAGCCGACGATCGCGTGCGTTAACGGGTGGTGCTTCGGTGGGGCGTTTGCGGTCGTCGGTAATTGCGATCTGGCTATTGCTGCCGAAGAAGCAAAATTCGGTCTTTCAGAAATTAATTTCGGCAACTTTCCGGGAGGGCTGGTTCCCAGGGCAATAATGGACGTAATCCGTTGGCGGGAAGTCATGTACTACTCGGTAACCAGTGACCCATTCGATGGCAGGCGAGCAGCCGAGATTGGGCTCGTCAACTATGCTGTCCCGAGGATGTCTCTCGAGGAGGAAGCGCAAAAACTAGCGACGAAATTGATGGAAAAGGATCCTATAGCTTTGAAGGAAACCAAAGAGGTACTGCGGATCGGGAGGCACTTGAATGACGAAGAAACGTGGTATTGGGCTCAAGCAAAAACCAGTGAGACTACATACCTGCAAAAAGGAGAATGGCTTGACAAAGGGATTGGCCAATTCACGGGTAAACAATATCGACCTGGATTAGGTAGTTTTAAGAAAGAGTAATAACTTTGTGTTGGGAGAGTGGCTGATCCCAGGAAATGATCGGTTATGAAAACAGACTTACCCCATGGATACTGGAATCCCAAGATTGAACTCCTCACGCGAAGGGAACTCAAAGAACTTCAGGAAAAGCGGTTGCTTCACACGATCCAGTACGCCTGGGATCGTTCACCTTTTTACCGAAAGCTGATGGGAAGGCACGGCTTGTCTCCTGAGAATATTCGCAGCTTGGAAGAATTTTCTAATCGATTCCCGGTCATTCGAAGGGAAGACTTAGACGAAGATCAACGTAATAGCCCTCCGTATGGGACGCGCCTGGCGCTCGGTGCAGAAACTACGTTGAGATATCATACCACGTCGGGGACCACCGGAAAGCCTCCGGTCAAAGCTTTCGACACGGAGAGGGACTGGCTCTGGGGAGGAGATGCCTGGGGTGCAAGCCTGTACAACTTCGGTGTGAGGCCAGACGACGTGGTGATGGTCGCCTTTGGTTACGGTTCATTTATCGGCTTCTGGGGCGCCCATTACGGCTTTGAAAAAATTGGCTGTAGAGTCCACCCGAGCGGCGCCATGGACACCCATGCAAGGATCCAAATGATCCTAAATCTGGGGATTACTGTCCTCTGTTGCACTCCCTCTTACGCCATCAGGATGCTTCACGTCGCCAAAGAAGAAGGGCTGGACCTCGCCACTGGTTCCAAGATCAACAAGGTTGTGGTCGCTGGCGAGCCCGGGGCCTGCATATCATCGACAAGGAAGATGATAGAAAGCGGCTTTGATGCCCACCTCGGCGATTTCATGGGGACGACGGAAACCGCAGGAATGATGGCGTCCATGTGTTCAAAGCTGCCGAACGGTTTGCATATTAACGAAGACCGCTTCCTGACCGAAGTCGTTGACCCTGCGACGCTACAACCCGTCGGTTACGGCACTCAGGGAATGATGGTTGTAACCCCCCTAATCAAGGAGGCGATGCCGCTCATACGCTATGCGACCAACGACATTGTCATACTGGACCCCAATTATACCTGTTCCTGCGGGCGAGTTTTCGATCTGTTTAGAGGGGGCATTTTGGGACGTTACGACGACATGGTCAAGGTACGAGGGATTCAACTCACTCCCCAAATGGTGGAAGAAATCATGAGAGGATTTCCCGAGGTCGAGGAATTTTTCACCACGGTAGAGGATCGGGCGGGTCTGGATAGTCTCGTTATCAAGTTCGAACTACGAAAAGAATCAGAGCCGTCAGTAGGTAAAGACATGGGCCTAAAAATCAAAGAGGAGTTTAAATGCAAAGTTGGGTTGACGCCTGAAGTAGAAATGGCACCGGCCAATTCCCTACCTCGTTTCGAGCTGAAATCTAGGCGCTTTAACGATCAGCGATCCAAGCATTAAGGTGTGTCATGGCAAAGGATGATCGGATCACGAAGGAAGACGAACAGAAATTGCTCGCTGCTTACAAAATCCTGGAGGAATACTCGGAATCTCAAATTCCCGTTTTGCGGTTCAATTGCAGAAAGGCTAAAAACGAACTCTGGCAGGCGCTGTTCGAACTGGACTTGACACTCTAACGCTCCACAAGGGGTTCAAGGGGTTGTCTCACCCAAAGGCCATGCTTCAACACACGTCAATTAAGCACCAAAGCGAGGCTAATCAGGCAAGAGGGATAGGATGACAAAACTAAACTTAACCATAGCCTGTGGGAATTATGATCGGACTCGTGCTCTCATCGATGGCACGGTCCAACCGGAGGGCGTTGATCTGAAATACCTTGCCTTAAAGCCAGGGGAAACCTTTTGGCGCATGCTCAATCACGAGTCATTTGACGCCTCGGAAATGTCCTTGTCCACATACACCATCTTACGGTCCGAAGACGATCGACGTTTTGTCGCCTTGCCTATTTTCCCTTCCCGAGTTTTTCGCCATTCGAGCATCTATGTTCATTCTGCCGGCGGTATAAAAAAGCCCCAGGATCTGAGAGGTAAGCGGATCGGTGTCGGTGATTACCAGATGACGGCCGCAGTCTGGGTTAGGGGGCTGTTGAAAGATGAGTATCAGGTCTCAGCCAATGAGCTTTGTTGGATCGTAGGAACTCCGGTCCGCGCGACCATTAAGCTTCCGCCCGAAGTTTCCATCGAGCGAATCAGTCCCGGGCGATGTTTGGAGGACATGCTGGATGCGGGTGAAATCGATGCTCTAATAACTGTCGTTATTCCGCCGTCATTTCGCGCCAAAAATCCACGGATAAAGCGTCTTTTTCCAAACTTTCGAGAACTAGAAATCGATTATTATCGGCGCACACGTATTTTCCCGATCATGCATACGTTTGTTCTGAAAACCGAGCTTTTCCAAAAAGAGCCATGGTTGGCCATCAGCCTCTACAAAGCTTTTGTCCAGGCTAAGGAGATTAACTACAGATACCTCTATGACACTGATGCCCTTGTGATAAGTCTCCCGTGGATTATTGACGAGATCGAAACCTCTCGCCGTATCTTCAGCGAGCAGATTTGGGATTATTCGATTGAAGGTAGTCGGCCTACTCTTGAAGCACTTTTACGATACCTGGACGAGCAGGGACTGACGCGGCGTAGAATGACAGTCGAAGAATTATTTGTTCCCGACATTTGCGATGAGCTTCTACAATATCTCAGATCTACCGGTGAAGAATAGAATTTCCTTATGACGCGGCTAAGGCGTCAGGTTTCTCTCCCGACGAGTTTTCAAGACCAATAAGGCGGGCCGACAAAAGGCAAACATGCAAATAGACATCGAGTTTAATTCCGGCGCGCAGTTGCCCATGGATGCCATACCCGAACTGGCGCGCATGGCCGAGGCCCATGGATTTGGGTGCGCGTGGGGCGGCGAGGCCAATAACAAAGACCCAACGGTCATGCTTTCCGCCATCGCCGCAGTAACGACAAAAATCCAGATCGGATCGGCTGTCTATCACATTCTCGGTCGGACGCCCGCTACGCTCGCGCTTCAGGCCGTAGGTCTCGATGAGCTTTCCCGCGGGCGTTTTCTGTTGGGAATAGGCGTTTCGAATCCGACTATTGCGAAGTGGCATGGCCTTCCTTTGGATCGGCCGCTCGGCCGGATGAAAGAATATCTGGAGATTGTTCGTCGCTCGATGAATGGAGAGAAGCTCAATTTCGCCGGCGAATTTTTTTCGTCGCATGCTTTTAAGCTCGCGTTTAAGCCCTCGGGGAGAAAAATTCCGCTTTATCTTGCGGCGTTTGGCCCGATGATGAGCAAAATGGCCGGCAAATTGACCGACGGCGTGCTCATCAATATGGCTAATCCCTCGGAGGTTCGCCGGATTGTCGATCAGGTGCGCCAAGGCGCTAAAGAGGCGGGAAAAGATCCGGACTCGATGGAGATCATCTGTAAGGCGCGTTGCTCGGTGGCGCCGACCTATGGCGAGGCGCGCGAGGCTCTGAGCCATGCGCTTACTTATTATGCCCTGGCGGATTATTACCGGACTCTTCTAGGCCGGATGGGCTTCGCCGCCGAAGTCGAAGCGATGTATTCCGCATGGAAGAGCGGTGGATTTCACGCCGCCAGAGCTTTGGTCACGGACAGGATGTTCGAAGGACTGCCGCTGATTCCCGCGACCTCGGTCGCTCAGATCCAGGAAAAAATAAAAGCGTACAGGGACGCTGGAGCTACCCGGATGATTCTGCCGTACGTTTCGGCTACCGAGGACCTCGTCGGAGAAATTAGAAATTTTATTTCGGTCTGGAAACCGGGAGATATGAATTTATAAGAGGACGTTTCATGCCATTTGAACTGCTGAATCCCGCCGGGCTGGAAAAGCCTGTCGGTTACGCCCACGTGGCGAAGATAACTTCAGGGAAGTTACTTTACGTCGCCGGCCAAGCTCCGTTCGATGCGAACGGCGACGTCGTCGGCAAGGGCGATTTTGTCGCCCAGTTTCGCAAAGTCATGGAGAACCTCAAACTGGCCGTCGAGGGGGCGGGCGGGCGACCGAACCAGCTTGCCGTCCTCACGATGTACGTCACCGATGTGCAGGCTTATCTTGCCAATAAGAAGCCTATCGGCGCCGCGTACACCGAGGTTTTCGGCAAGCACTTCCCGGCCATTACATTGGTAGAAGTGACACGGCTTTACAACCCGGATTGCATGGTCGAGATTTCCGGAATAGCGGCGATTGATTAAGAAATGTTACTTGAAGTTTTTTAAATTGTTTCCATTGTTATTTGCTGCCTCGTCCAATTACATAATCGAGCAAGTCTCTCCACATCCGTGGTATTGCTCTGACGGGTTGACATGGCTGCAACACGAAGGCAAACGTAACTTGACACGACAGCGCTCTACACTATAACGTTTTACAATCTATGGTCCGTCGTGCAGGAGCTTTTGCTCCGGAAAGAAATTGAAATGAGTATATCACGGTCGGTAAAATGGGGCGAACTTTCGGGCATGCGCAAGATTGAGACGGTCGAGCAAATGCCTGACGAATACAAGACCACGCTCATCAAAATCATTTATGCCTTGGCTTCAACGGAGTTTGCCTCGGTCGAACAACATCAACCCTGGATCAATCAAGGGCCGACGCCAGAGGATCGTTTCATCCAGGCGCAGATCGCCGCGGATGAGGCCCACCAAGGTTTTATCGACTCTAGAATGTTGCGCTGCTTCGGCCCGGAAGGCGAGGAAAAAGCGGCCACTCTTCTCAAGCTCCGTACGGGCGAACACCCCATTGCGGCGTTCAACGTGCCGTTTGAGAGTTGGGTGGATGTCTGCGGGTTTTGTTTTCTTCTAGATTTGGTTGCCTGGTATCATCTTCGCGGCATGGAGAATTGCAGTTACGCTCCGCTCGCGCGGGAAATGACCACCATGGTCCACGAGGAGAGATTTCACGCGTCGTTCGGTGCGCGGCGCATTAAAGATATCGTGCGTAACCCCGAATACGCCGGGTTGTGCGGCGCAACGAAGGCCGACGCGCAACGGACGGTGGACAAATGGTATCCGCACGCCCTCGATACTTTCGGCTCATCGCAGTCCAAATTCAGCGAGCTGGCCGTGGCCTACGGTATCCGGCGCTGGGACAACGAGGAGTTACGGCAGATGTTCAGGCAAGATGTCGATGCACAGATTAAAACTATCGGCCTAAAGGTACCTGACCCGGAAAAGGGTCGGAAGATTCATTAAAGCAAGCCAATTTGACTCATGTGCTGCTGGCCAGAGTTTAATCGACGGAGCCTGCTTAATGCGATGGGCAGCATCTTCCGGCGAAGTCATCCGCGCTTCTGGGCTTGTTACCATGGGCCTAGCTTGAGTGCTGCGCCCTCTTCGATGGTGCATTTAATGCTAACCCCGCCTCTTGAGGCGGGAACTTTATTGTGGGGTTTCCAAAGGGGGCGATAGCATCCCCTTTGGTCAAGGGCGGGGTTAAAACCCCGCCCGCGAAGTGCCTTTGTTTATTAGAATTACTTTCTCTTCCGCACTCGGTTTTTGAGTCAGTAGATAAGTCGAGAGGCTAAATAAATCGAATGATTTTTCTCGGTGCTTCCCATTAAATTTCATCTGGCACGGCTCCCGTTTTGCGTGCCGCGTTGCCATTCCATGTTGCCATTTGTATTGCCATTTGGCCGCAAAAAGGGTCCATTTAAGCAATTAGCGAAAAATCTGACGGAGCGTGAAAAATCGCTAAAGACAAACAAAAACAATGACTTAGTAAGAGGTCAGCGTTTCTGTTGAATTATTCCAAAACCGGCCTGCCAATTTTGAAGACCAGGTGTATCGCCGGGCACCTTTCTCTATGAGGCCGGTTCGGTAGCATTTACAGCCGTCTCAATCGCACAGCAAACTCGGTGGGTCCGCCTATAAAACTCTCCTCAGCAGTACTGAGAAGCATGATCCCTCGGTTGTAGAGTGCAATCCTGGTTGTGCCGCCAGCGTGCTCAATGACCAATTCATCGTACTCTAAAGGATCACCCACCAGCGGATCACCGTACTCACCGCCAGCTCGGAGCAGCTCGTTGTCGTGAATGGCCACGACTATTTCTCTGGAGATTGCAGGTGCTTCCAAAACCACGGTCTTAAGTCCGGTCGGGTCTTCAAGATCATCGTCACTGATCAGGCCATGCCGGTAAGTTAGCTTGTGGATCATTGGCGGCTCGGGAGTGCTTCCTTTGTCCCATGGTGTTCCTTGCCAATGGTGGATAAGACCGCTGTCTCCACATGTCGAGCAATGCCAGATGATATTGGTGGTGCCCGCCTCGAAATCCGCGCGGATTGTGCCGGGGCATGGTTTTCTGCCCGGCCTTCTCCGACACTTAATATCGAGCTCGTGCGTAGGTTGGGTCGGCTCGGTTGTCACAACTGCGACGATGGCACCGAGATATTGGACCAGCCGCCGCGAGCTAAGCTCGTGTGGGACGTTCCCGTCCGCATCCAGAAAACGTGTCATATCGGTGACCCACATATCCACCTCGACTTAGTGAATAACAATTTTTCCCGCGATGCGTTAGAGCCGATGCAATTTTTTTGCTGCCCTTAACGGCCCAAATAAGTGTCGTGAAAAGCGTCGGGAAATGAACGGCAAAATGAGGGGAATTGAGGGGAACGGCGAGGAATGGAGTGCTGTCGATTTCTTTTGTGATTTCAGTAGGTTTACAACGATTTCAGCAGATTACCAAAGTGCCTAACGAATGATTACGAATCAATGGCTTGACCCGATCTTCACGAGTCTAACGAGACGCTCGTTCCTCCTGGAGCCGTTTTTGTCGAAGTCGGTGGAAGCTTACGAGGTTTTCAAGATTGGTCAATAATCCGCGCAACGACTCCCTCGCGTGCATTGAACCTGCGATACCGGAGCCAGAGGACTTTACTCTTTGTTCCGCACCGTTGCCGAAAACACATCACGCTGGCTCAGCCGCATAGATCACGACTGGACATAACAACAGCGCTAACCATTTGGCATTTCAAAAACTCTTTCTGTGTGAAAACTGCTGGTGTGCTGTATGCGGAAAGTGCTTTTTATGCCGTGGAAGCTACAATAAATGGTATGGCGTGCGCTATATGCACACAATTCGTTGTGGTAACTAAACCCAATTAGGATTTTGAGTCCGGCGCGTCTGCCATTCCACCACTCCGGCACGAGAGACAAACCAATAACTTACGCTCGCGGAAAGTTCAAGCGACGTTCGTGAAGTTCTTGTTTTGAGAGCGGTTCTTTTGCTCTAAGAACAGTGCCGGCCCTATTTTCTCCTCCATTTAGTTTGAATGGTTGAGCCTCCGATCCAATCTGTAGTACACTTCTGTACTACGTGGGAGGATTATTCTTATGCCATTGAGTGTCAGGCTGGATGCGAAGACGGAGTCATTGATAGGACGGCTGGCTCGTAAAAGGTGCCAGACGAAATCCGAAGTGATCCGAGATGCTATCGGCGCACTGGCCGAGCAAGAACAGAAAGAGGCCGGAAAAACACGGCCTTACGACCTGATCGCCCATCTGATTGGATGCGTCAAAGGAGGCCCGCGCGATCTGTCCGTGCGCACGGGAGAGAAGTTTCGTCAAATGCTTCTTGAGCGCAGCCGTAAACGCCGATGATCCTGGTCGATACCGGGCCGCTGGTTGCCCTGATTCACAAAGACGATGATCAGCATCGACTTTGTAAGGAAACCTTCGTTGCTATCACGGAGCCCCTTGGCACGGTCTGGCCGGTGCTGACTGAAGCCATGTATCTTTTGAGTTTCTCATGGGAAGCGCAGATCGCCCTCTGGGAAATGATCGAGGTTGGAGCCGTTGAGATATTGCCGCTAGGAACCGATGATGTTCCCCGTATGAGAGAATTGATGCGGAAATACCGCGATCTGCCGATGGATCTGGCGGATGCCGCTTTGGTGCGCGTTGCCGAGCGAGAACGGCTGCGCCGGATTTTCACCCTCGACCGCCGGGATTTTCAAATTTATCGCCCCTCCCGAATTGGCCGTTTTGCGGTTGTTCCGTCCCACTAACCCCGGCGGCGCCCAGCGACCTGGTTCGGGAGCGGCCCGTGCGCTGCATGCTGATCAACTTGATCCTAAAAGAGCAGCTTCCAACACTCGGCGAGCGAGCTTACGCCAAGCAGTTTCGGGTGATTGATGTGTTTCAATTGAGCGGCGTTGCTCAAAGGAAGCATACAGCGTTCGAAGCCGAGCTTTCCCGCTTCTTTTACACGCGCCTCCGCCTGAGAAATGCCGCGAATTTCTCCCGCAAGTCCGACTTCGCCAAAGAAGACCGTTTTTGAGTCGAGTACATGCTCACGGCAACTCGAGCCGATGGTTGCAATGATGCCCAGATCCACTCCGGGCTCATCGACTTGAACGCCACCGGCGACGTTGACAAAAATATCTTGATCGAACAGCTTGGCGCCCATCTTTTTTTCCAAGACGGCAACTAGTAACGCGACACGATTGTGATCGACGCCGATGGTTGTTCGTCGCGGCACGGCAAGGAAAGAACGGCTCACCAGCGCTTGCAGCTCAACCAAGATAGGCCGTGTTCCCTCCATGCTGCACACGACCGCCGATCCCGGGACTTGCAGCGGACGTTCCATCAAAAAAATCTCAGACGGGTTGCTCACTTCTCTAAGGCCGGCCTCTTTCATTTCAAAAACGCCGATTTCGTTCGTTGAGCCGAAACGGTTTTTCACCGCCCGCAAGATGCGAAAACTGTGGCCACGCTCGCCTTCGAAATAGAGGACGGTATCGACCATGTGCTCGAGCAGGCGCGGTCCCGCGATGGCGCCGTCTTTGGTGACATGGCCGATGAGAAACGTCGTAAGCCCGGTTTTCTTGGACAGAACGATGATCGAACCGGAACTTTCCCGGACCTGCGCAATGCTGCCCGGCGCGGAGGGAATGGATGAACTGAAAATCGTTTGAATCGAATCGATGACCAGCAATCCGGGCTTAACTTTTTTCACCTGCTCAAGAATGCGTTCCAGCGACGTTTCACTTAACACCAGTAAATTCGGCGCGGCGATTTCGAGCCGCTCGGCGCGCATTTTGATCTGGCGCGGTGACTCTTCACCGGAAACGTACAGGCAACGGAGACCTTTTTGACTCACGGCCGCAAAAGCTTGCAGGAGCAATGTTGATTTGCCGATGCCCGGGTCGCCGCCGATAAGGATCACCGAGCCTGGGACCAGACCGCCGCCGAGTACGCGATCGAATTCGCCGATGCCTGAGAGAACTCGGCCTTCTTCGGCGGTAGTTATTTCGTGGATCGGCGCCGGTTCTTCTTTCGTTCCGAGGCTTAGCTCGCCGCGGGTGGTGGTGGCGGCCTTCTCATATCTCTCCTCGGCGAAGGTATTCCACTGGTTGCAATCGGGACACTTGCCGAGCCATTTGGGCGATTGATAACCGCAGCTCTGGCAGGCGAAGATCGTTTTGGCTTTGGCCATAACGCCGCCTTTTATAGCAGGAATTCCGAAGAAAGGGTAAGAACGTAGCACAGGTTGATAATTCGTTTGGTGATGTAATAATCCCATGGCGATGTCCGGAACGTTTATCGAATCAGAGTTACAACGGTTAAACGAGGCAGGACTTTACCGTCGTTTGCGCCGAGTGGATGGCGATCAGGGGCCGACGCTTGTTTTGGACGGTAAAGAAGTCGTCAATTTCTCATCGAATAACTACCTCGGATTGGCCAATCATCCCGCGTTGCGCGAGGCCGCCAAGGACGCCATCGACCGCTACGGCTGTGGCTCCGGCGCATCACGGCTTATATCCGGCAATATGACGCTGCACGAGGAGCTCGAAGCCAAGCTGGCTGAGTTAAAGGAAACCGAAGCGGCACTGGTCTTCAACTCCGGATTCCAGGCCAATATAGGGATTATCTCCACGATGATCGGAGAGGGTGACGCTGTTTTCAGTGACGCGCTCAATCATGCCAGCATTATCGACGGTTGCCGCCTTTCACGCGCTCAGGTTTACGTCTATGGCCACGCGGATCTCCAGCAGTTGGAAGATTGCCTAAAGCAGGCATCGGCCCATCACCGCAAACTGATCGTTACGGAAACACTATTCAGCATGGACGGTGACGAGGCACCGCTCAAAGAGATTGTCGATCTCGCAGAAAAGTACGACGCCATGGTTATGGTCGATGAAGCGCATGCCACCGGCGTGTACGAGCCCAACGGCGCGGGTATTGTCGCCAAGCTGGGGTTGGGCGGTCGGGTGCTGGTTCAGATGGGAACGCTGGGGAAGGCCCTCGGCGGATTCGGCGCCTATGTGGCCGGGAGCGCGGCGTTCCGCGAACTGATGATTAACCGCTGCCGCAGTTTTGTTTTCACGACGGCGCTGCCGCCCGCCGTCATGGCGATGGGCATTGCCGCTCTTGATCTCGTTAAGGAGGAGCCGGAAAGACGGCTTGCTTTATCGAACAATTGCGCAAGGCTCAACGCCAGTTTGAAAGCGTTAGGGTATTCCATCGCCAATAGCCGGAGCCAAATTATCCCGCTGATGGTCGGGGATGCGGATGAATGTATGCGGTTGTCGGAGCAATTGTTGAGGCGCGGCATCTTCGCCCAGGGCATTCGCCCGCCGACCGTGCCGCCCGGGACTTCGCGCTTGCGCATCACTCTCATGGCCACACACACCGGTGAACACTTGCAGCGAGCGCTCGACGCGCTCGAAGAAGTCGCCAAGGAGAAGAAGGTAGAAAATAGAGGATAGAAAGATCGATCCTCTATCATCGATACTCGGATAATCGTGAATTACGAAGAACTCAAGCGCCTCGATCAGACCTATCTGTGGCACCCGTTTACACAGATGCAGGAATGGCTGGGAGAAGATCCCTGCATCATCAGTCAAGGCGACGGCCATTATCTTATTGACGTTCATGGACGAAAATATCTCGATGGGGTTTCGTCGTTGTGGTGCAATGTCCACGGACATCGGAAGAAAGAACTGGACGACGCGATCCGAGCCCAGCTCGACCGAATTGCGCATTCAACTTTTCTCGGACTGAGTCATGTGCCGGGTATTCAGCTGGCGCAG
>JBGPIK010000004.1:0-56210 GCA_041484845.1 Binatia bacterium
CCATAACTCCGCTCTAAGGTTCCTCCGCAGTGCCCACCGGCACACGCGGGGACGCGGACGCTCGGCGGTGGGCTGTGCCGGGTATCACCGAGGTGGCGGCCCGGGGCTCACCCGGCTAGGCGCGGCGGCGTTCGTCATACATCGCGAGCAGGCGCCCGCGCGCGTCGACGATTTCCTGGAGCCGCTGCTCACTGACGGGTACTCGTAGCGAGAGCTGGCTGTGATGGACGGCGAGTTCGCCGGCAAGAGTGAACAGCTCGTAGCGCAGTCGCTTCGGTCGCGCATCCTTGAAGCGCTCCGGCAGCGCGCGCCTCTTGAGCACACTGAGGATGTTGAACGTCAGCGTGTTGATGCGGAACCAGGCCGCGTTCGCCCCGAAGCGCGCGCTCGGCAGCACGCCTGCGCCGAGCTCGTCCTTGAGCACGCGGTGCACGTGCTCTATCGTGCCGGCCTTCTCCCGATGCCAGCGCACCAGCTGGGCCGCGTCGAGCTCGCAGCGGTTGCTCACCACGGCGTGGTAGCTGACACCCTGGGTCTCAAACAGCTCGCGCTGCAGCGGCGTGAACCGCAGCCCAATATAGCGCAGCGGCCACGCATCGCGCGGCCAGTCACCCGGGGTAAACTCCACCTCGGCAAGGTCGACCTGTTCACGCTCACACGTATCGAGCCGAGCCCATCGCTCGCTCGCCACCGCGGCACAGCACGCCCGAAGCTCCCTGGTCATGTCCGCGCTGATCGCAAAGCCGATCTTCTCCCTCGCCAGATACTTCAGCAGCGGCGTGTAGTATGCCGCCGAATCGGCACGGAAGCGGCGCTCAACGACCCACGGCGGCAGGTTCGCAAACGCATGCTTGACCGAGGTCAACGGATCCTCGCCTCCCGCCACGTTGCCGTCGCGGAACTCGTCCGACACCACGAGCTGCTGCTCCGCCCACACCGCCACCAAGGGCTGAAAACCCCGCGTTCCCTCGTACGCAACCTGCGCGTCGCGCTTGTGCGCCTCGATGATCGTCCCGTCGTGGTCGATGGTCGCCCGGGTCACGCTACGCTCGGCCCCTCGCGCCACCACCACGCGGTTGACCACCTCCAGGGCTTTAAGCCCTTCGGACTCTGGCGCCACCCACGCCTTTTTCTCCGCCGGCCGATCTTCCCAGCACTTGGGGTCGTGGAACTGTCCGAGAAAGTCGAGCAACGCGTCGGGCGACGGAAAAGCCACCCCCAAAAGTTTCTCCAGCCCCTTGTCCTGCGCCAGCACCTGCACGTCCTCTAGCCGATCCCCGCCCGCAGCGATCAGCGTTACCATTGCCTCCAGCTTGTGCTCGGGGGCGAAGCCCCGCTGGCGCTTGGGCTGCGGCAACTCTAAAGCTGCCACCTCATCCACCCCCAGCGCCCGCATCGTCTCAACGACCAGGGGTAGCCCCGCCCGGGCAGTGACGTCCTCTCGCTCGGCCTGCTCGATCACAAACGGCAGGATACCCTGGCGGACATTTTTCCGCACGCGCAGCCCCATCTCAACGCCGACGCCGCCCGCGACGCCGCTCTCGCCCCTGGCGCCTGAGATCCGACAGCTCGCACGCCGTGAGCTCATTGATCAGATTCCACAGCCTCGTGTAGGCCGCCATCGCCGCGTGCACCCTGGGCTCGTCTTCGGCGCGTACGTGCAGCGCGTGCCTGTGCCCGTGCAACTCAACAGTGAGAAACTTCCCTCCGTGGCGTCTGCGTGGATCGTGGGCGCAGGCGCAGTTCGCACGACCGCAGCGGCGCAAGCGCTCCACCAGCGAGCCGCGCATCAACGGCTCGAAGCTCAGGGCGCGCAGCTGCTCGCGCAGCCGGCGACGACGACGTTGCGTTTGCAGGCGATCAGATGGCATATCTGAATTATAATACACTAACCAGATAAAAGTCCAGCCAAAACTCGCCCGTTGGGCGAATCTCACCACATAAAAACCTCCCGTAAAAACTACAGAATTTGAAAACCTCGTGGGCTTAGAGCGGAGTTATGGACAATCACTCCGGGTATTGAAAAAAATTTGCCGTTAAACGTCAGAACGTCATCGGACCAAGCCTTACGAATAACTTCCAATCCTTCGGCCATGAGCTCATGCGTTATCTTGTGGTCCGCTCCAAAGCATTCGTACGCGCGGCTGTGCGGGTGGCCGCCACCGGCGGCAAATTCCATGCGGCCACCACTGATGAGATCAAGCATGGCCGCTTGCTCCGCCAAACTGACCGGGTGATGAATCGGCAAAGTATTGACCGCCACTCCAAGCCTCAACCTACGGGTTCTTTGCGCGGCGGCGCCAAGGACCACATAAGGAGCCGAGAGGAGCGAAAATCGCGGCTGACAATGGATTTCCGCGATCCAATAGGCGTAAAAACCTAAGCGGTCCGCCAGCTCGGCTTGCTCAAGAAATTCCTCCAAGCGCGCTCCCGGAGAACTGCCCGTGGGACATTGAATCTCTGTAAAGAGGCTGAACTTCACGCCTCACCTCAATTAGAAAAAGCTCGCCACTTTACCGGCAAGATAACATCCGGGCTTCCAAGGATTCATCCATTTCGCGTTGCGATGGCGGCCCAAGCGCGATTATTTGTAGAGTCGATCGATAAATCCCGACTTTTCCAAATCGATAATGGCTGAGTTATCGATAAAACTCTCGGCCTTGGCCGTTTTTGCGGACGGATGCGTGGCAAAATTAAGCATGGTTTGGACGGCTGCCGTTGGCACCACGGGGACCTTTTCCCACGCCGGCGCAAAGGTTCGATACGCGTCCTCCAAGTCGTCACGATCCGTGGTTTTCGTATACTTGCCGATCATTTGCTTGGCCAGCTCTGCATCGGCGCGAGCGACCTTGATACCTTCGAGGTATCCCTGCAAGAATCGCCGAACATTGTCGGGCTGTGCTTTCATGTAATCCTTCGTGCTGGCGAATGCAGCATGGATCATCGGGATATTTTTTTCAGTAAGATTGACCAATTCTTTGAAACCCGCCTGCTTTGCCTTTAACGTCGTCGGCGAGGTAAAGATACCGGCGTCCGCGTTGCCTTGACTCATCCCGGCGATAATTTCCGGCATTCCCTTGAGATAAATCAATTTAACATCTTTTCCCGGAATCAATCCCGCTTGCTGGAGCAAAACACGCGCGGCAAAGTCGGTGGTCGCTCCCGGCAATGTCACCCCCAACACCTTCCCTTTTAAATCGGCGACGGAGCGAATTTCAGGTTTTACATGGAGCGACATGACGGCGCGGGTGAGAATACCCGCAATATAGACCACCGGCTCACCGTTCAAGCCCGCCTCGATGATTTCGCCGCCGGGATTGACGATGTCAAGACTTTTGGCCAGCAGTCCTTGCGTCGAAGTTGCCGGCGCAATAAATCTGAGGTCGAGGTTCAGCCCATATTTCGCAAACAGTCCCCTATCCAGTGCGATCCAGACCGGCGCGAAGGCGCCGCTGATCCCCGAATAGTTCGCCCTGACTAAACTGCCGTCGGCCGCGAGGCTCGGACCGCTGGTCCCTATCAATCCAACGATGCTGTAGACAATTGCAATGATCGTGTACTTTTTGAAATTCACCATGAATCCAGTGACTCCTTCGCCCGCAATTTTTTGGCTGTCGCACCTTAGGATCGCTGCCTAATTCAGAAACTTTGCACAAGAAAGGTTATGTCGCTCGCCGGATGCCGTTTACCAGCCCAACGCGTAGGCTTCGCGCCTCGGATCGGCTCCGGCCATCCAGGCACCGGTCGCCGAATCTCGCACAATAACTTTAGCGCTGCCGAATGACCAGCGATCAACGACGGTAATTTTATGACCTTTCCCGCGCAAGGCTTCCACGACGTCCGGATTGAACCCATCTTCCATGCGCAAATTCTCGGGCAACTGGTCGCGCGGCGGAGTGCCCGGCTGATGACTCCAGCGCGGCGCTTCAACCGCCGACTGCGGGTTCATTTCAAAATCAAGCAGGTTATGAATGACCTGTAGATTCGTTTGCGGCTGATCATCGGCTCCGGGGCTTCCCCCGGCGGCAAAGAATTCGCCGCCGCGCAGTATCATGTAAGTGTTTAAGGTATGAGCAGGCCGTTTGCCGGGCACCAGGGAATTTGCCTTCGCGGGATCGAGAACAAAACTACAGAGACGATTGTTCAGGATGACGCCGGTGTCGCCCGCGATGACGCGCGAGCCAAAGGGAGCAAAGACGCTCTGAATCAGCGAGATGGCATTGCCATCGCGGTCCGCGGCGCAAAGGAAAGTCGTGTCGCTGCCCAAGAGCGCGCTCGGCGCGGGCGAACGCCGCGTTGTATTTCCTAACCATTGCCGGCGCTTGGCTGCGTATTCCTTGGAAATTAGCATGGAAATCTTTGGATCGCCGAATGCCGGATCCTCAAGATGCCGGATTCTGTCCTCGAAGGCGAGCCTCTTCGCGCCGACCTGATAGTGAATCATGTCGGCCCGGTCCATCGTACCGCCGTTCATCGGCCAAGCCTCGATGATGTTGAGCATTTCCAGAACCAGAAATCCTTGTGAAACCGGCGGTTGCTCGTAAATCTCAGAGTCTCTGTAGCTCGAGGAGAGCGGTTCGAGCCACTGGGCGACCGGAGATTGCAGGTCCTGGCGATTAAGTAATCCGCCTTCTGATTGGAGTGTCGTGCAAATTTTTTCCGCCACCTCGCCGTCGTAAAAACCGTCGCGGCCTTCCATTGCAATGCGTTCCAGCACATCGCCCAGTCCTCTCTGACAGAGGGTTTTGCCCGCACGCAGTCCGTTCAGCGGTTTGCGGTATACGCGATCGATCCACGGAAACTCAGGACTCAGCTCTTCGATTCTTTCGATGAGTTCCTGATGAACGGGAAAGCCTTCGCGCGCCAGGCGGACCGCATCTTGCGTAAGCCGGGAGAGATCCTTGGTCGCATACTTTTTGTGCAGCTCGAGCCATCCGTCCACGGCGCCGGGCACGGCCACGCTCAAAGGTCCGGAAACCGGAATGGCAGTTAAGTTTCTGCCGCGAAAATAGTCAATGCTCGCTCTTGCTGGCGCCGGACCGCTGGAATTGAGCGCCTGCACCTTGCGATCTTTATTTCTATATATCAGGGCGAAAAGATCGCCGCCCGGTCCGCAAGTTTCCGGTCTCACCACGGTCATAACAAACGCGGCGGCGAGTGCCGCGTCGAAGGCGTTGCCGCCTTCTTGCATCACTTTCACGCCGGCGAGCGAAGCGAGATAATGGCCGGCTGAAACCACTCCGTTTCGCCCCATGACGAGAGGTCGTGCCGCTTTTTGAAAATTCATGCCGCCCCTATTCCAAGAATCCTCGCCGCATTTTCGCCAAGGATCTTGTTTCGTTCCGTTTCGCTCAGTTCCAACCCCTCAATCGCCTGAAGACTGTTTTTAACCAGCAGGCAACCCTCTTCCGGGCCATAGGGATAATTGGTTCCCAATACCATACGGTCGGCGCCGAAAAACTCTTTAACGCATTTCAGCGTTAACGCCGGATGATCCGCCGTATCGACATAAAACCGCCTGAAGGCGTCCAGCGGATTTTCTTTCAGGCCGTATTTCTGGCGGATTTCTTCCGTGCGCCCCTTATAGATGTTGATCGCTCTTTGCGCGAAAAACGCGAGCACGCCGCCAACGTCGGCAACCACAAAATCAATTTCCGGAAATCTCTCCAGCACTCGTCCATAAACGAGTCTGGTCATCGCCACAGTACTGTCGAAAGCCCAGCCGAAGATCAGCGTCGGCATGATATCGATGCCGGTGGCCTCGGTGGCCAACGGCGCGGTCGGATGAATGTAAACCGGCAGCCTATGCTTCGCTAGCCGCTCGTAGAGCGGAAACAACTCTTCACGGTCCAAAGGCTGGCCGTTGAGGTTCGCAAAGCAACCGAAGCCTTTCAGCCCCAGCTCGCCCACCGATCGCTCCAACTCGGCGAGCGAAGCCTGGACGGAACAGGTGGGCAACGTAAAAAATCCAACAAAACGACTCGGATATTTGCGACAAATCGCAGCCACAGCATTATTCGCGACCCGCGCTAGTTTTACCGCGGCGTCGCCCTCGAAGCGATCCGCTCCCGGGGCCGGGATCGTCAACACATGGATATCGATTCCAAGCCGGTCCATATGTTGGATGCGGCGCTCGATGTCTTGACCTTGAAAGGTCGCGGTGTTGATGCGGCATTTGAGCTTCTTATCATAGAAGTATGTCATGCCGCTGTGTGGATCGGGCGGCTCCAGAATAACCGCTCCATCCAAACGCTTGAGCTCTTGTAGGTACTCGTCAGGGAACAAATGCGCTTGAAAATCGATAATCATGCCACGCTACCGTTTGGCTTCAAATCGCGTATAGCGCACGCGCATTGTCGTCGAGAATTTTATTTACGGCGTGAGCCGGCACACTTCCATCTTCTTTAAGTTTGCGCAAAGCAAGAATTTCCGACGACGTGTCGTTATGGCCGTAGTCGGTTCCAATGACAAGCATGTCGTCACCCGAGTATTGGAGGACATAACGGAGATCGTCGTCCGTTTGCACGGCCACGTAGATACGGTTCTGCCGCAGCACTTCGGATCTGTTTACCGTTTGACCGCGCCGCTCCGCGCGCCGCGCGAAATCATGAATGGCGTACGGAACCCACTGCGAGCTAACCTCGATGAAGCCCCACCGGGTCTTGGGAAATTTTTCCGGGACTCCACTGAATAGGAGCGAGTGAAATGATCCCACCACGGCAAGCTTGAATTTATTAAAGCCGCACTCGTCAGAAAAGTAATCGTGGACCGTAAAACTGCCCGTGGCCGAGTGTACGCAAATCGGCAGGTCGAGCCGGCCCGCTTCTTCGTACAACGGGAAAAAATACGAGTCGCTCAAGCGCTTATCCCCTTCAAGGCCACGAATAAAAAGGCCGCAGGCGCCGTTTTCCTTGGCAAAGCGTGCTTCCTCAAGCGCTTTGTTCATCGACAACAGCGGCAACACGGCAACCCAACGCAAACGGCTCGGCGCCGTTTTCCAAATATCAATCAGCCAGCGGTTATAGCTGCGCGCGAGCGCAAGCTCGAGCTCGGGCCGGCGCGTAAAGGGTCTTAGACAAAACGTCGGGTAAAGGACTTGCACGTCGACGCCGAGCTCATCCATATGGTTGAGACGCGCTTGTATATCATCCATCTCGCGCGCTTCTTTCGGCGTTTCATGCCCGACGTTGCGCGCCTTACCCAGGTAAAGCCCGTCGATGAGCCAAGACTCGCCACCGGACGTCGGATCGTTCGGGGTCGGCATAATCCGCGGGCGCATCGCGCGCTCGGACTCGAGCATATAGTCCCAGGTTTTTTCTGTCTCCAATACATGCGCGTCGGCATCGATTACAGCCATAGCTTATCGACCTCCCAACGTCGGCTTCCCTGTTGTTGGATTCACACCCGCCCGCTCTGTTTTCGATCCCACCGAGCTATTACATCCCTGGCAAGTATAGTCATACAGCTCCCCGTCGGGAAGTACTAAAAGCAGGCGCTCTCGAACCGGCATCGCCCGGCGGCATGTGTTGCAATACAAAAGCGCCGCTTTGAATTGATCGAACTGCTCCACGGGAACTTTCCCCCGAGACTAGATTCTTCCTGCTAAAATCTTGGACACAACGACTGTAACGAAATATGTTGCCTCGATCAGCGACCCAATCAAAAGTCGAAATCCGAAGCTCGAAATCCGAAACAAACGCTGACACCGATTAAGCTAAAATCGGGAAAATCCAAAACAGCGATTCCGGAGGAAGCGTGTTTGAAATTTGACTTATTTTGGTCATTTGGAATTGTTTCGAATTTCGGATTTCGTGCTTCGAAATTTTTATTTTTGGCGCCTTTGCGCGAGACACGTTTTTCCAATCTCTTCTTTATTCAAAAATTTCAAATGTCTTCGGCTAGGCTTTTTCTTGATGTTCGCCGGTTTGCCGAGCTTTGGCTTCCTTGATCACTTTCTCTGCCAGATGCGGCGGCACCTCTTCGTAATGAGAAAACTCCATATGGAACTCGCCGCGTCCGCTGGTAATGGACCGCAGATCCACCGCATATTTCAAAACCTCGGCCATCGGCACCCTCGACTTGATGACTTGACTGTGTCCTTTGGTATCCATTCCAAGAACCTTGCCTCGGCGGCTGTTGAGATCGCCGATGACATCGCCCATACAATCATCGGGCACGGTGACTTCCATAGTCATAATCGGCTCGAGAATGACCGGCTTTGCCTTCTCGACCGCATTTTTAAACCCCATGGAACCGGCGATTTTAAATGCCATATCGGAAGAGTCGACATCATGATAGGAACCGTCATAAAGCCTGACGCGAACATCGACCATGGGATATCCCGCGAGAACGCCTCCGGCCATCGCCTCTCTTATTCCCTTTTCCACCGCTGGAATATAGTTTCGCGGAATCGCGCCACCGACGATTTCGTCGACGAATTCAAAGCCTTTACCGTGCGGTAAGGGTTCAATCTTGAGCCAGGTGTCGCCGTATTGCCCTCGTCCGCCGGATTGCTTCTTTAACTTTCCCTGGGCGCTGGCACTGCTGCGGATGGTTTCTTTGTACGGCACCTTCGGCGCCTTGAGAACAACCTCCGCGCCATACTTCCGCTTCAACTTCTCAACAACGATCTCAATGTGTTGCTGCCCCATGCCCGAGAGGATGAAGTCTCTCGTCTCTTCGTCGCGATGCACTGCGATAGTCGAATCTTCTTCCATAATCCTGTGCAAACCCTGGGGCACCTTCTCCTCATCGGCTTTGCTTTTTGGCTCGAGAGCGAAAGACATAACCGGCGAAAAATGAATGGGTCCGTCATATTGAATCGGCGCCCTTTCGTCGCACAGCGTGTCTCCCGTGGCTACGTCTTTTAGCTTAGCCGCTGCCACGATCTCACCCGCCGTTGCCTCCTTCATCGGTTCTTGCTTCTTGCCGTCCAATCGAAACATGTGTCCGATTCTTTCCTTCGACTCTTTATTGGGATTATAACAGGTCATATCGGAGGCAAGCTTTCCAGAGATGACGCGCATAACAGACAATTTTCCCGCGAAGGGATCAATAATGGTTTTGAAAACATAGGCGGAAAAAGGAGCGGCCGGATCTTGAGATCGTTGTTCAACCTCCCCGGTCACCGGGTTCTTCCCCTCCATGGAGTCCTCGTCGGCGGGCGAAGGCAAATAATCAAGAACAGCGTCCATCAGTTGGTGGATTCCCACTTGACGGGTGGCCGAACCGTACAGAATGGGAAAGAGTTTTCCTTGCCGGTTGGCGTCACGAATAGCTTTCTTTAGCTCGTCCGAAGAGAGTTCCTTTCCATCAAGATATTTTTCCAATAGCTCGTCGTCAGTTTCCGAAACCCCTTCCATGAGCTTCAGCCGCAGATCTTGAGCGCTGTCTTGCAAATCCCGTGGAATATCAGATTCCGCATATTTGCCGCTATCCGACTCGTAAAGATAGGCTTTCATGGAAAGAAGGTCGACCACCCCTCTGAACTCGGGGCCGATACCAACGGGCAACTGGAGATGGACTCCTTTGGCTTCAATGCCTTCAAGGAGTGAATCGACGCGTTCAACGACATTGCCTTGTTCATGATCGACTTTGTTGACAAACAGCAAGCGACTGATTCGGTTATTATTGGCTTGCTGCCATAACCGTTGGGATTCCACTCTGAGGCCGGCGGAAGCATTGATGACAAATACGGCTCCGCCAAAAGCGCGCATACAATTAATGGCGTCGGCTAAAAACGTCGCATAACCGGGGGTGTCGATTAGATCAAAACGGAATTTCTTCCAGGTTAAAGAATGAAAAGCCGTCGAAATCGAGACGTGATGTTTAATCTCCTCCGGCTCATAGTCTAATACCGATGTGCCGTCTTGAACTCGCCCCAATCGCTGAGTCGTTCCCGCCGCAAACAGCATCGCCTCTCCCAACGATGTTTTTCCGGATCCTCCTTGACCTAAAATGCCGATGTTTCGTAATTTATCGATTTCCGCTACAGCCATAACCGTGGGTTTCCCCCTTTCACTACTTTTGCGCTCTTGCTTTTATTTCCTGCACAGAATTCCTTTCGTAAATGATGCGCAGCCCCTCGAGTGTAAGGAATTCATCAACTTCACTGATGGTGGAGCATTCAGAGGCAACCAGAGGAGCCAGGCCTCCGGTCGCCACAACCTTAGCGTCAACGCCGATCTCTTTCTGCATCCGTTGAACGATGCCATCGACCAGTCCGACATACCCATAGAAAGTTCCCGCCTGGATCGAGTGTACGGTGTTCTTACCAACGATTTCTTTGGGCTTCACGATCTCGATCCGCGGCAGTTTGGAGGCGCGTTGGACCAAAGCTTCCAACGAGATCAACAGTCCCGGCGCGATCGCGCCGCCGACGTATTCGCCTTTTTTCGATATAAAATCGACCGTGGTGGCCGTGCCGAAGTCCACCACGATGCAGGCGTTTCGGTATTTCTCGTATGCCGCGATGCCATTGACAATACGGTCCGCGCCAACGTCTTTTGGACTGTCGTACAATATCGGCATTCCGGTCTTAATGCCCGGCCCGACCATCAGAGGCTCAAGTTTGAAGAACTTCAGCGCCAGCTCTTGCGTGACACTCACCATGGGCGGGACTACACAGGAGGCGACAACGGCTCGAATCTGGTCGCGCTGAAAGCCTTCGGCCGCGACCAAATGCGAAATAATAACTCCATACTCGTCTGCTGTTCGTTCCGCTTGCGTAAACAAACGCCAGTGGGTGACGAGCTGTCGCCCCTCGTAAAGCCCGAGAACGATGTTTGTATTCCCAATATCGATAGCCAGTAGCATACTCGTCAATCAGTCCATCAAGGGAATCACGTCACCGGCAAGAACGCGATGATATTGGCCACCGTCGCCCTCAACAATCAACGCCCCGTCTCTATCGATTCCTTTGGCGACGCCCACAAGCGCCTCATCGCCCATTTCGACCCGCACTCGTTTGCCGCGAAAATTGAAGTGCGCTTCCCATCGCGGGGCTATCGCGTCAAAACCCACCTCTCCGAGAATTCCATAGCACCGGTCGAGGTCTTGAATCAATCTCCCGAGAAACGCCTCACGGCTCACCGTTTTTCCGGCGCACTCCATAAGAGAAGTCGCGCGCCGGCGAATCGCGTCGGGCATGAGCGCGTGAGGAAAATTGAGATTTACACCGATTCCTAGAATGACATAATTAACTCTTTCCGCGGTAATCGAAGATTCAGTCAGGATACCCGCTAATTTCTTGCCACGGAGCAATATATCGTTGGGCCATTTGATGCCCGGCGGATCGGGAGCAAAACGAGCGACGGTATCCGCCAAGGCAACAGCCGCCATTAACGTGATTTGCGCGGCATGGGCCGGTGGCAGTTTGGGCCGAAGGACAATGGAAAGGTAAAGATTAAGGAAAGGGGGCGACACCCAACTTCGGCCCAGACGACCCCGGCCGCGGGTTTGTTGCTCCGCGATGACGATTTCTCCTTCCAAAGCGCCGTTTTCCGCCAGTTGCCGAGCATGCCTGTTCGTGGAATCAATTTCCAAATAATAATGAAGCTTAACGCCGAGGCGTCGATAGACCCAGCTGCTGGTAATGTCGTGCAGCTGAAGCCGCCGAGATTTGTCGTCTCTCGCCTTATTTTTATCAGGATCGGTGGCGGTCATTCATCGTGATCTTCATATTGAAATCGACCACCGGGGCCGAATGTGTTAATGCGCCCGAAGAAATGAAATCGACGCCCGTTTCGGCGACTTGGCGAATGCTTTCCAGCGTGATCCCTCCCGAGGCCTCCACCCAAGCGCGCTTATTGACCAACCGAACCGCCTCGGCCATCTCTGCGATTGTCATATTGTCGAGCATGATCACGTCCGCCCTTGCGTCAACGGCTTCTTGGACCTGTTTAAGATTACCCGCTTCAATTTCGACTTTGGCCATGAAAGGGGCATGGCGCCTTACGGCTTTAACCGCGTCGCCGATCGATCCTGTCGCCTCAATATGGTTGTCCTTGACCAACGCGGCATCGTATAGACCGATGCGGTGATTCGTGCCCCCGCCCATCCGGACCGCATACTTTTCCAAAGTTCGAAGCCCAGGCGTCGTCTTTCTCGTATCCAAAACCTTACACGGAAAGTCTTTCACGGCATCTACATATTTTCTAGTTAGCGTGGCGGTTCCCGATAACCTTTGCAGAAAGTTGAGCGCCGTTCGCTCCCCAAGCAACAATGCCCGGACCGGGCCCTCGGCTTCCGCGACAACTGTACCTTGTCGCACCGACGTGCCGTCTTTGGTCAAAAGTCGGACCTGGAGTTTGGGATCGATAAAATAAAAAATTCGATCCAACAAAACCAAACCGGCAACGACTCCCTCTTTCTTCGCGCGGAACAGGCCTTTGCCTTGAGACTCCGCGGCGATGGTCGCCATGGTCGCCAGATCGCCGGCGCCGATGTCTTCATCGAGCGCATCGCGAATAAGCCTCTCAATTTGGGGACTGACAAGGATATCCATAGCCTTACCTCCTTTCGTCAATCTCTTGAAGCCGTTCCAGGCTCCGCTTAAGCGTACGCATTTTCTCCTCGTACTGCCCCGCCTTTTCTCGCTCTTTGACAATCACCGCTTCTTTGGCTTTGCTCAAAAACTCTTGGTTAGCAAGTTTTCTTTGCACGCGCGAAAGTTCTTCCTCTACTTTACGCGCTTCTTTGTAGAGCCGGCTGCGTTCCTCCTCGAGGTTGATTAAATCACCCAGCGGCAAATATATTTCCACGGCGCCCGTCACGGCGGTCGCGGCTCCTCTAGGTGGATCGCCGCTAGTCAAATATTCTGTGGAGCCCACTCGGGCGAGGGACCGCAGATAGGGCTCTTGGGAGCGAATCCGTGACAGATCGTCCTGGGCGCCGCGGAAGATCACTTTCACTTCTTTTCCCGGGGGGCAGTTCATTTCGCTGCGCAGATTTCTGATGGCGCGAATCGCGTTCATCAAAATGTCCATATTTTTCTCAATTTCCTGATCACGCCATCCTGCTTCGAAGACAGGATAACGCTGCGCCATAATGGTCCCCCGCTCATTCCCTAGCACGTGCCATAGCTCCTCCGTGATAAACGGCATCAAGGGATGAAGTAATAGAAGGATTTGTTCCAATAAGTCGACCAACACACGGCGACTTTTTTCTGCGTCTGCAGCCACGTCGTTCAATGAAAGTTTGCTCATTTCGATGTACCAGTCACAGAATTCATGCCAGGTAAACTGGTACAAAACGTTCGCGTAATCGTTGAAGCGATAGTTATCGATCGCCGCCCGCGCTTCTGCAATGGTGGCCGCAAGCCGCGAACGGATCCAGCGATCGGCGAAATTTAGATCGCCGCGCGCCAAGGCGCTTGCGACTTCGTTTTGCACCTGCGCGTCTTCGTTGAGATTCATCAGGGCAAAGCGCGCCGCGTTCCAAAGCTTATTGACAAAATTTTGATAGCCGGCGATGCGCTCTTCCGCGAGCTTGATGTCTCGCCCCATGGCCGCCATGGCCGCGAGGGTGAAGCGAAAAGCGTCGGTGCCGTACTTGGCCATGACCTCGAGAGGGTCGATGACATTGCCTTTTGACTTGGACATTTTCTGCCCCTGCTCATCTCGCACCAGGGCATGAATGTACACATCCCTAAACGGAACGTCATGCATGAATTTGAGCCCCATCATGATCATGCGCGCCACCCAGAAAAAGAGAATATCGAAGCCCGTAACCAATGTCGATGTTGGATAAAAGCGCTTCAAGTCCTCGGTTTGCTTCGGCCATCCGAGAGTGGAAAAGGGCCACAACCCCGACGAGAACCAGGTGTCCAAAACATCAGGATCTTGAATCAGTCCTTTATCACCACATTGGGGACAACGCTCGGGAGCATCGCGTGCGACGATAGGGGTCGCGTCTCGGGTGAGAAGATAATCACCCGCAACGCCTTTGATGATATTTGCCGCGTCACAGGTAGGGCAATACCACGCGGGAATCTGATGTCCCCACCAAATTTGCCGGGAGATGCACCAGTCCTTGATATTTTCCATCCAGGCGAAGTAGGAATTGCTCCAACCTTCCGGCACAATGCGAATCTTACCGTCGCGCACGACTTGCATCGCGGGCCCTGCCAGAGGCTTGATGTCAACGAACCACTGGGGTGTGAGATACGGCTCAATAACGGTCTGGCAACGATAACAATGACCGATCGCATGCCGATGGGGCTCCACTGTTTCCAGGAAGCCCTTCTCTCTTAGTTCGGCGACAATTTCATTGCGCGCTTCGAAACGATCTTTCGCCCGATAACGCTCGATCCATTCGCCTGCCTCGCCGCGATCGATGAACGAGCCGGCATCGATTTTGGCGTCGGCGTCGAAAATGCTGATCTTGTCGAGCCGAAAGCGCTCGCCTATTTCGAAATCGTTAAAATCGTGCCCCGGTGTTATCTTTAATGCGCCCGTGCCAAACTCTTTGTCGACGTAAGGATCCGTAATAATCGGGATGATCCGATCCGCAATTGGCAACCGGATTTTCCGTCCGGCAAACCTTTGATAACGGCTGTCCTCTGGATGAACCGCGACCGCCGTATCACCGAGCATCGTTTCCGGTCGCGTCGTCGCTACGATTAAGGCTTGCGATGGATCGTCGGCCAGCGGATAACGGATGTGCCACAAATAGCCGTCACTTTCTTCATGGATGACTTCAATATCCGCGAGAGCGGTTTTACAGCGGGGACACCAATTGACGAGTCGTTCCGCTCGGTAGAGGAGATGGTCCTCCCAGAGCTGCACGAAAGCCTCGCGCACCGCCAATGAAAGACCTTCATCCATAGTGAACCGTTCGTGCTCCCAATCGCACGAGACGCCCAAGGCTTTCAGTTGGTGCAGGATTACGCTCCCCGCTTCTTGCTTCCACTTCCAAACTTGGTCGATAAATTTCTCCCGCCCCAACTGAGCGCGGCTGATGCCGCGCTGAGCCAACTGCCGCTCCACCACATTTTGAGTGGCAATACCGGCGTGGTCCGTTCCCGGCACCCAAAGCACTCGATATCCATCCATTCGCTTATAGCGGCACAGGATATCCTGCAGGGTGTTATTCAGAGCATGCCCCATGTGTAATGAGCCCGTCACATTCGGCGGCGGAATCACCATAGAAAAATACGGCCCCGCGCCCTGCGACGGGGCAAAAGCGCCGGAGTTAATCCAGTGGCTATACCATTTGGCTTCGACTTGCTCGTGGGAATAGGCCTTTGTTAACTGCATAAACTTTGCGTTCTGTTGGGCTATATCTTTTTGCGCTTGGGCGCGTCTTGAACAACGTCCACCAGTTCGATCACTTCGGCTTTCACGATTTTCTCATTGACCACGGCATGAACGGTGGGGCGCTCTTTTTGATCCCGTGCCGGAGCACTTCCCTTGCGTATCGTTTTCGCTGATTCGCCAAGACATTCTGCCACCGCCTTTTGGAGGCTTTGCCTGCTGATGGGTCTCTTAACCACGACTAACTTTTCTCGCGTTGGCACTAACGAAGAATCACCGGTGTCAATCCATATCATCGGCACCTTCCACGCTTGCAGCGACACCATCGCCTGGGCCGTAAGTCCATGGGTTTCCCGTAATGACGCGGCATCAATGATCACCGCATCCACATCTTTGATCTCGCCGAACTCGGGAATGACAGGCGTCATGCGAGTTTGGTATTGCGGGAACAACGAAAGGGCAATAGCGTGCTGCAACATTTTATGCGGTTGAATAACCAAAATCGTATCCATCGTAGTTAAACAGCTAATTATAACTAATCTTGACAACCTTTCGGCCCCACGCTACATAAAGGGGGGAAGGCCTCGGCCTTTTACTCCGGCGCGAAAGTGGCGGAACTGGTAGACGCGCAGGATTCAGGATCCTGTGGGGTTACACCCGTAGGGGTTCGACTCCCCTCTTTCGCACCAACGAAAACTTATTTATCATACAAGTCTCGCTTTCTCTAACGTCAATACGCTCCATCCTTCGGCATCAAACAACGCCTCATGAACTAGTCCCTGAATCCCGTTAAGATAATAGGCTCGGGCTGGTGTAAACGAGGAGCAGCGGGCTGGCAAGCGGCGACGTTAGCGTTCTTTTCGGCTATTCAAATTAAGATGAGATCGACGGCTATGGGTTGCGACCTTGATTCAAAACGACCGATGAAAACTTCGCAGAAACTTCTGCTGACATTCGCTTCGGTGCTGATCATCGGCGCCTGCTCGAAACAATCGGACACTCCGTCGGAAAAAGTTTCCGACCGGGATAGGGGCAGAGCCGTATTCGTCGCTAATTGCGTTGCGTGCCACAACAATGATCCATCCAAAGACGGACCTATCGGCCCTGCCATCCAAGGGTCAGCGAAACCATTAATTGAAGCCAGGGTGCTGCGCGGTGGCTATCCGCCGAATTACACGCCTAAACGCCAGACCAAGATAATGCCGCAGTTGCCATTCCTGGAGCCGGAGATCCCTTACCTAGCGGCCTATTTGGCGACTGAATCAGCCCAACAAACCAAGAAATAAAAGGTAAAAGACTCCTGTCAAAACAAAGCCGGTCCAAAGAGCGCCCGAAACGGAGTCCAGCGGCTTTTTCATTGAACCTTGAGTTCCCACCAAAGCATTGACTTCGACGGCCGCGACGATGATCAGCGCAAGTAACCAGAACACGCCTGTTGCCGGGCTCGTTCCAACCAGAGAGGGATAGTGGCTTGCGGCCCCCATAAAGAACAGCATGGGTATGGAAAATACAGTGTTTGTCCGAGAAGTCAGCCCCGATCGACGACCGGCTCCAGCGGCCGCAGGTAGTGCCTGCCCCCCTTGTGCTACTTGATTGGCCGACGCGATTACGATTTGCTGCTTGGGCCAGATAACGAGCCAAACATTAAGGAACATGATTGTGCCCATCAGACCACCCAAACTAATCGTAATTCCATAAGACGAATGGTAGAAGAGCCCGCCACCCATTTCACCCATACGCATTGAATACATTAAAATGCCGGCCAGGAAAGTGAACATCGCGCCCCAGCGAAACCACCATAAGGCGCGCGGAACTAATTTCTGTATCGCGCCGGTACGTACGGGCGCTTCCGTTTCGGCAAAAAAGGGCGTCTGCACGAAATTGAAATAATAAAGGATACCGATCCAGGTTATCCCCGCCAAAAAATGAATCCAGCGGAGAAAAAAATGAGCAACTTCCATATTTATCCCCTCCTTCTACCTTTGACCCACCAACTCCGGGCCGATTACATTTACTTGTGAAATGTATATATTAACGGAGAGTTGTCTTTGTCAAGGAAAAACGAATGGGTTTGTACCTGGCAGCTAAGCGCGCCCCTCTTTCAGGAGACGGCGTTGAGCTTGAACTGTTTATGGATCTATGCCATTTTGCCTCCTAGTCTTTTCAAGCATTTCGCGGAGCCCTTCTGATTCAAGAGCCAAAACCTAGGCCAGTTGAAACTCGCCCGGCTTCTGCGCCTGCAATTGAGCGCAGAATTCCTTCGTTGTCAGAGGCTGGCGACCCATTTAGCTATGTCAGCAAGGAACTCGATCTAGTGGAACAAAGTTTGGCTCGAGCCATAAGATCGCGGGAACAGTCATTGACCGATATCGCCGCGCATTTAATCGAAGGTGGCGGCAAACGGGTGCGACCGATGGTCACGCTCTTGGCATTTCTGGCTTTTGGCGGGAAACGGACGAAGGATATCGTCGAGATTGCGACTGCGATTGAATTAATCCATACGGCCACGCTGCTCCACGATGACATCATTGACGGAGCCGAAACCCGGCGAGGCAAAGAATCCGCCTACAAAAAATTCGGCCTTAAATCAACGTTGGTGGCTGGTGATTTTCTTTTCATAAAAGCCTTCGAATTTGCCGGCAAATTCGACGAGACCGTGGTTCAGTGGACGGCGGATGCCTGCGCTCTGTTGACCGAAGGTGAAATGCTGCAGGGATTCTTTAATCGTAATCGTGCCGTAACTTTGGACGATTATGTTGAAATCGTAAAACGGAAAACCGCTTCGCTGTTTCAAACCGGCGCTAAAGTAGGCGCCTACCTTGCCGGCGCCAGTTCTTCACTGGTTAAAGAGACCGAGCGTTACGGCCTCAATATGGGAATCGCTTTTCAGATGATTGATGATATTTTAGATGTCGTCGGCCACGTTGAACTCCTGGGTAAAGCTACAGGCATGGATTTGCGCGATGGCAATCCCTCATTACCGATCATTCTTGGGTTGCAGAACGGCCAAGCGGCCGTGTGCGAAGCCTTCGAGCAGGCCCGCCCGACGGAAGCGCAAATTGAAGCAGCTTTGAGCGCCATTAAGTCCGGACCGGCTATTCCACGGGCGAAGTCACTCTCCAAGCGCTACGCCGAAGAAGCGCTTAAATCGATCAAGAAATTGCCTCCATCGCTTTATCGCAATGGGCTGAAGACGCTCGTACAGCTGATTATCGACAGAGACTTCTGAGCTAAGCTAAAGTCAGATTGTCATTCCTTTCATAATTTACAGTTTAAGTTAATGGTCCCGGAAAATCCGCGCGATTACGCAATTCAGCGCATGTTTGATCGAATTGCGAGGCGCTATGACCTGCTCAATCGGGTCATCAGCCTCCGCCTCGACACGTGGTGGCGGAATCAAGCCATTCGAACCGTGTTGAACGGCGATCATCCTCTCATTTTAGACCTTGGCGCCGGCACCGGGGATCTTACTTTCGCCGCGGCCAAGGCGAGTCACGGTAATGGTCGGATTGTCGGCCTCGATTTTTCGCCCCGCATGCTGAGCGTCGCACAAGAAAAAAAATCGCGGGCCGCGCACGGAGATAAAACCCATTTTGTGCTCGGCAGCGCCCTGCTTCCGCCCTTTAAAGATGATGTCTTTGATGGTGTGATGACGGCCTTCGTGCTGCGTAATGTTTCTAATCTGCCGCTTTTCTTTGGGCACGCTTTTCGAGTGCTGAAGCCCGGAGGCAGATTTGTTTCATTGGATATGTTTCCGCCGTCGCAAGGTTGGTTCTCGGCGCTCTATGGTCTTTATTTTTATCATCTAATGCCGTGGTTAGGCGGGCTGCTGGCCCGCGATCCTAGCGCCTATAAGTATCTTTCAGAATCCGTGAGACAATTTGATTCTCCCAGCGACATCGCTGACGTGATGCGCGGCTGTGGTTTCGAGCGAGTCGCCGTGCGACGATTTCTGAATGGCGCCGTTTGCATCCACGTTGCTGAAAAAATATATAAATCGCTGAGCTCCGTATAGTTTATGGCCGAATTTTCCAGCAGTTTCCTTATTTTTTTTCACCAGATCGCACTTGGGGGTCTGTTCGCTTTGTCGGCGACACCCTTTCACGAGCTCGATCGAGCATTTTATAAATCCACCGGAGGAGTTTTGTTTGTGGTCGCCATTTTGAGCCTATGGGGGACAAGTAGTTTTTATTGGACAAGCCTCAGCAAACACTTTACTCTCCTTGCCACCGCTCAAGCGATTTTGCATTCCTGCTTCGTTCTATGCTTCGCTTGCTATATCGTTTCATTGTGGGGCGAAAATCAGCGCTTCAGAGCGCGCAGCTTTGCGTCAGCCATTCTCACGGGGCTCATCGCTTTGATCTTTAGCGCGCGCAGCTTTTATTCCGCGCCGGTGTTTTCCCTTGAGACCTTCATATACCCGGTAAGTTTTCTTTTGTCGGCCCTGGTACTCGGGAGTGTTACGGTGGGAATGTTAATCGGTCATTGGTATTTAATCGATACCGGGCAGACTTTGGATCCGTTTGTCCGAATTTATAAATTTTTTGTCGTCGTGTTGATCGTTCAGACCGTATTCTATTGGATTTCTGGCCTGCTGCTTTATTTTTTTGGGTCACCGCAAAGTCCGGCAGGCCTAGAGCGTCTTTGGTTTAGCCATTCAACGCTCCTGGTGATGCGCATTTTGGCCGGTCAAGTAATACCGTTAATTCTCGCTTGGATGATTTGGCGCACGTTACTGATTCCGCACACCATGGCAGCGACCGGGCTTTTTTATATCGCCTTGCTGGGGGTGTTCGTGGGGGAAATTTTGGGACGCCAGATTCTCGCCTTAACTTCTTTACCCTTCTAGACCGGAGCCGCCGCTTGCAGTAGAAATTTGAGGGTACGTCTTGATCTTCGTAACCTTCAGGCCGCTCGAGGTCCAGCCGAGGTCATAACCAACGCGTTCACCTTCGCGTAAATCTTGTACCGTTTTCGCCTCGCCGCAGAGAATCACAAATTCGTACGAAAAGGGAAGCTCCCTTCCGCTTTCCGTTCGGACAATTCCGGTATTGTTGGAAGGGAATAGCTTTGTGATCATCCCATGGTGGTACAGATCGGTTTTCCCGAAATCTAAAAGGCTTTCGTCGTTGTCACCCATATCTTCACTAGTTGAATTCGAAACCTGAACCTGTCTAATTTCAACGCGGAACCTTGGGTCCGATTGAAAAAAATCAGCGGCGTGCGTGCGAGAAAGCACGCGGACACGCGTATTCGTTATATCAAGGGGTGCTTTTGCTGAGATATCTTACCCTGCAATTCCATGAGCCCGTCTAGCACAGCCTCTGGTCTAGGTGGACAGCCGGGAACGTAAACATCTACCGGTATGATTCGGTCGATGCCCTGAACCGTAGCATAGTTATCATAGAAACCGCCGCTCGCGGCACAGGCACCGAAAGCCATCACCCATTTGGGCTCCGACATCTGCTCATACACTCGCTTCAGGACCGGAGAGAGCTTGTGATTAACCGTGCCGATAACCATCAGTAAATCTGCTTGTCTGGGACTAAAGCGTGGAAGCAATGCCCCAAACCGGTCAATGTCGTAAGGAGACATTGATAAAGACATGTACTCCATCGCACAGCACGCTGTCGCAAAGGGGTACGGAAACAGCGAATACTTACGAGCCCAACCCAACGCTTTGTCGAGGCGCGTCAAGACGACCGATTCGGTCAAAAGCTTTTCCGGTCCCATTTTTAGATCGGTGCCTGTACTATTGCTTCGCATAGACAAACTTTTATACCATTTTTTTAAATCTGACAATCAGCACACGGTCATCGTCGAATCCAACTCGCACGCCGTTGCCGATCTTAGGTCTTCAGGAGGATAGCGCAAACCGAGTAGCGAAATGATGATTTATTTGAGCGGCAAGCTCAATCGCGAGCTAATGGCGATTGCACTTGCCGCTAGATCAGCCCTAGATTTTCGTGACGTTAACTGCCTGCGGACCTTTTTCCCCTTGGGCTATTTCAAACTCCACTTCTTGCCCTTCGTTGAGCGTCTTGAAGCCGTCGCCTTTTATCGCGCTGTAGTGAACGAAGACGTCTCCGCCCCCTTCCTTCTCAATAAAGCCATATCCCTTGGAATTGTTAAACCACTTCACCTTTCCCGTTGCCATTTCTTTAGACCTCCCCGTCCACAGTGTGCTGTACTAGCATGCGGACTTAATCATGTGGCTGCCCCTTCTACCACTTAGAACGCTTTCTATGTCTCATCTTCGCAATCAAATTCCGGCCACAAGCGGGGGACTCAGCCCATGATCCAGCTCTCGCAAGATAAGACCGCCCAATCCTTATACGGGAGCGACATTAGATTTTGGCAGCGGCCTTGTCAAGCATAAATATTATGATTCAGCAGATAAGGGCGTGGAATGATGTTACTTTTGCGGCTGCAGACACGCGACTGTAATTCGCCGGGCTAAGAGATTTTTGCTTGAGAGCGTGCGGTAGATCACTATAGCCCTTCTATATTGATCAAGAATTCCTCAAAATCATGGGACAATTGAAACTCAAGTAGTTGTTTTTGTATGATAATAACAAAATCGCCACAAAAACATTAGCTTACATTTTCCCGGCGGGAGTTTCGATTATTGCAGGCAACTAACTTAACCCCACGGACACCCAAAAAAATAAAATATTGACATAAATGGTATTTTTCGTTATATTTTGCTCAGTTAGCCCAACGAATTTGAATTTTCATCTGGGTAACAGTCCCTTAATGCAGTATTTTTGGTTTGCCCTTTGAATTTTTGCTTCATGGCCATTTACACAACACTGACCAAGAAAGACATCGCCAAAATCGTGGATGAGTTTGCGTTAGGCGATCTTTCCACTTTCTGCGGCATCAAGAATGGATCCGTTAATACCCATTATTTGATTGAAACCAAGCGTGGTCGTTACTTCGCTAAAGTTGATGAAGTAAAGAGCGAGTTGGAGGTAAAGCAAGAACTGGATCTGGTGTTTCACTTGAGGAAACAAAGTTTTCCTTGTTTACAGCCGCTTAAGAGCAAAACCGGCAGATATTACCTGGAGTTTGAAGGAAAATGCCTCACCGTAAGTCGGTATATCGATGGAGTCGAACTACCCCTGGAGTCGCTGACGACGACTCATCTCGGGCTTCTCGGTCATGCGCTGGCAAACCTGCATTTGATCGGGCGGAGTTTTAAAAAAGGGATTGACAACCGCTTCGGCTTTAACAAAATCGTGGCGATCTATCGCGACGTTCGGCGCCAACTTCCGTCTCATTTAAAGAACATTGTGCGCGTCCTCGATGACGAATTCTCGTATCTAGAAAACTATTTGGATAACAATCTTCCTAAGGGAATTATTCATGGCGATTTGTTCTCAGACAACGTCAAGTTTAAAGGCAATCGATTGGTCGGCATCATGGATTTCGAAGCGGCGTGTCGAGGAAAGCTTATCTATGATCTCGCCACAGCCGTTAACGCGCTCTGCTTCATCGATGATCGCTACAGAATCGATCGCTTCGAAGCATTAATTTCCGGCTATGAAAGCTTGAGACCGCTATCTCTTCCAGAGTGGGATTCGTTTCCCAATGAACTCCGCTTCTCGGCATTACGTTTTACCGTAACTCGAATCAAGGATTTTTATCTTCGCAAGACCGATGACACGCAAAGAATGTACAAGGACTTCAAAGAATTCTACGACCGGTTGTTGATACTCAGGCGGGAAAAAAGCGGCGGTATGGAAGATATCCTGCTGGCTATGGCAACCGGCTACGATTACCGCAAGTACCAGAAATCAAAGCCCTCCAAATAGCCTTAGTTCAATCGCGCCAATACTGCTCCCATTACGGTGATTTTCCGGCAGGTCGACCCAGTTTAGCAATCTTTATTTGCGCGTCCTGGCGAATCAACCGAATCATGGAGCAAAGCGTCAGAAGCAAACCGAGGAGAAACAACGCTCTTCCGCCGGTTAGAACGACATAGAAGAAGTTCAGCTTTACTCTCGCGGCATTATACTTCTCTCGGTCTTCGTTTATGGGTCGCAGGACTTCTTCGTTTTTTTGAAGATCCAGCTCCTGAAAGCTCCTATACGATTCCTCTAAACCCGTCTGAGCCGTCTTGGTCAAGAGGTTCTGATATTTTGTGGACTCCACCGCGCCGATTCCCCAATTGACAATTCCCAGCACCAAGCAAACGGCGCCGGCAATCAGTAAATAACTGGAGTAAATCTGTCGTGCTTTCATTTAACTGTCGGTTAACAAAAAATCTCGCCACGGTCAATGAGCCAATCATCCAAACAAACCCGTGAACTTGATGCCTATAACGTTACCTTTGGGCGCGGATGTTGCTTGATCGCAGTTCGCCGGGAGTTATTTTTGCGACCCGATAATCGTGCCATAGAGTTGCACTTACAAAGTTGCTAGCTTACCATATATCTTCCAATGGGCTGTTACGTTATCGGTGATATTCACGGCTGCTGCAAAGAATTGGCCTGTTTGATTGAGAATCTTCCCCTCAAAAATCAGGACCGGCTCGTATTTTTAGGAGATTATATCGACCGAGGACCGGATTCCCGGGCCGTGGTTTCCTATTTGTTGGACCTGCAGAAAGACAGCTCCTACGAGCTCATTTTTTTGAAGGGCAATCACGAGGATATGCTGTTGTCGTTTCTCGGACTCGGAGGCCAGCATGGAGAGATGTTTTTCTACAATGGGGGCCTCGCAACATTGGTAAGCTACGGGTTATCTTCGCAAGACCTGAGCAGTGAAAGCGTGCTTTCGGCCATTCCCCCGTCCCATATCGAATTCTACGAAAACTTGCAAAATTACTATGTGATGACGCCGTATCTCTGCGTTCATGCGGGAATTCACCCGCAAAAGAGTTTAGAAGAACAGACCGAAGCGGAGCTATTTTGGATTCGCAATAAATTCATCTATAGCTCACACCCGCTGCCCTACACGATTCTCTTTGGCCACACTCCTCAAACGGACGTCTTTTTCGACTTGCCCTACAAGATCGGCTTGGATACCGGCCTAGTTTACGGCAACAAACTAACCTGTCTGGAAACAGAAGAAAGATTCCTGTATCAAATTACCCTAGCCAAGAATGCCGTCAGGCAAATCCCGATCCACGAGAAGTGGGAATCATCTCCCCGGCTGACGATGCCTTGATCTTTTCTCGAAGCCGTCATACTTTATAGCGCCACGTGGCGGTGTAGCTCAGTTGGTCAGAGCACGCGGCTCATATCCGCGGCGTCGGCGGTTCGACTCCGCCCACCGCCACCACATCCCACCTGTTACGCTCGCGGCTAGTGATTCGCCGCAGCGGGGCGATGAGTTCAAAATTTGAAGTTCCATTTGTGCTGAGAATATCGGTCCAGGACCGCCCGTTGGATCCCCTCGCCCGGAAGATAAGAAAGTTTCTCCACGGCGGCCCACTCCTTTTTGAGACTTAGGCGTACCCGCTCGGTATCAATGACGAGATTTTTCAAAAACTCCGCGTGAGCACGGTGATTTCGATAGCGCGGCTGCTTTGACGGCACGCGCAGCGTTGCCTCGATGATCGACAAATCGAGGTTTAGAAGAAACGTCCCGTGGAAAAGAGTATAGCGGAGTTTGCGGTGCTGGGAATTACCCGAAAATTTTTTTCCAGCGATCGCTAGATCGCTTATTCCTTCTATTTGGACACGCTCGATCAGCAGTCGGGCAAACAATTTTTGATGACGTTCCAATATGGTATTGAATGATTCTGCCAGATTATGAAAAGATTTTATATGCTCGTTCTTGATCACAAGCGAATAATTCAAGCAGCCAGGTCCCTGAAGCACGGCGCCGCCTCCGCTGAAGCGCCGATAAATAGGAATTTTTTTGGCCTCACAACCCGGCACGTTAACCTCTACCGCAACTTTGTTAGAATAACCTACAACAATAAAATAATCGGTCGGTTCCCAAAGACGCAGAACCTCACCTTCATCGCTCGATTCGCAGTGATCCAATAGCGCTTCGTCACAGGCAAGGTTCGCTGCCGGATCGGTGAATGTCAGGTCGAGATATTTCATGATATCGAGTTGCTTTTGGTTTTAATTTGTTGTCTGTTAAATTTCTAGGAGATCCAAATGGAACTGGACAAGAAGAACGGATCCACCGGCGCGGCCGATGACGCAGACCACGAATCGCGAGGGCTGCGCAATGAAAAACACAAGTGGGTCGCTTCATTAGAGTATATTTTCAAATATATTCTCAAGAATGAAGAGTCGGAACAAGCCAAATTCCTGCTTCAAGAACTGATGGAGAGGCTGCGCGACTCGGGGCTCAAAATCCCGTACGCGGTCAATACTCCTTATGTAAACACCATTCCTCCTGAGAAAGAGCCACCCTACCCCGGCAACCGAGAAATCGAGCGCCGGATCAAAAGTTATGTCCGATGGAATGCCATGGCCATGGTGGTGAAAGCCAACCGGTTACACCCGGACATCGGCGTACATATTTCGACCTATGCTTCATCGGCGACTCTTTACGAAGTAGCCCAGAACCATTTTTTTCGCGGCGGCGATAACGGCCAAATCGCCGACCTAGTCTATTTCCAGGGTCACGCCTCGCCGGGAGCTTACTCCCGCGCCTATATCGAATGGCGCATTAACGCGCCCAAGCTGCATCACTTCCGGCAGGAGCTTTCGCCGACCGGCGGACTGCCGTCCTATCCCCATCCCTACCTGTTGCCTGATTTTTGGCAGTTTCCCTCAGTTTCCATGGGACTCGCCCCGATCATGTCGATTTACCAGGCGCGCTTCAGCCGCTACTTGCACAGCCGCAGTTTGCTGACGAGCAAGGAGCCAAGGATCTGGTGCTTCGTCGGCGATGGCGAAATGGACGAGCCCGAAGCTTCTGGAGCGCTTTCACTCGCCGGGCGAGAAAACCTGGACAACCTGACCTGGGTGGTCAACTGTAATCTGCAACGGCTCGATGGGCCGGTGCGCGGCAACGGCAAGATTATTCAAGAGCTGGAGGCCCTCTTCCGCGGCGCGGGTTGGAACGTCATCAAAGTTATCTGGGGATCAGACTGGGATCCGCTTTTGGCCGCGGATAACAAGGGTCTATTGCTTAAGCGCATGGAAGAAGCAGTGGATGGGGACTACCAGAAGTATTCGGTGGAGCCCGGAAGCTATACGCGCAAGCACTTTTTTGGGAAGTATCCGGAGCTGTTGGAGATGGTCAACCACCTGAGCGACGATCAAATCCACAAGTTGCTGCGGGGCGGGCATGATCCTATGAAAGTCTACGCGGCGTATAAGGCCGCCGGAGAACACCAAGGATCACCCACTGTCATTTTGGCTAAAACCGTAAAGGGTTACGGCTTGGGTGAAGCCGGCGAAGGACGCAACGTCACACATCAACAGAAAAAACTTAACGAGCGTGAGTTGCGCGAGTTCCGCACCCGGTTCGATATTCCGCTAGCCGACGAAGAGGTCGTCGAAACTCCTTTCTACCGACCGTCACTGGACAGCCCCGAAACTCGTTACGTGCTCGAACGCAGAAAGCAACTCGGGGGGTTCGTCCCGCAAAGGGTCGTGAAGGCACCGGCCCTTAATGTTCCCGACGCGAGCGAGTATGCCGAATTCCTCAAAGGTTCGGGCCATGCCATGTCCACCACGATGGCTATGGTTCGCCTGCTGGGCAAACTCGTCCGCCATCCAGAAATCGGTAAACGCATCGTGCCGATTATTCCCGATGAAGCCCGCACCTTTGGGATGGACGCCTTGTTCCGGCAATTCGGCATTTATTCTCCCAAGGGGCAACTGTACGAACCCGTCGATCGAGAGACGCTGCTCTACTACAATGAAGTGAAAGACGGGCAGATCCTCGAAGAAGGTATTACCGAAGCCGGCGCCATGTCATCCTTTATTGCCGCCGGCACGGCTTACGCCAATTTCGGAATCCATATGATTCCATTCTACTTCTATTATTCGATGTTTGGTTTTCAGCGAATCGGCGATTTGATGTGGGCGGCCGGCGACAACAAAACCAAGGGATTTCTTCTCGGCGCAACTGCAGGACGAACGACTTTGAATGGCGAAGGGCTTCAACACCAGGACGGCCATAGCCATTTGCTAGCGAGTACCATCCCCACCCTGTTGACTTACGATCCTGGTTTCGCGTACGAGCTCGCCGTCATCGTACGGGATGGGTTGAGACGGCTTTACGCGGAGGGCGAGGAATATTTCTATTACCTTACGCTGTATAACGAGAACTACGAAATGCCAGAGATGCCGGTCGGCGTCGAGCAAGGGATTTTAAAGGGGCTTTATCGATTGAAGGCGGCGCCAAAAGGAAAACGTCATAAAGCGCACATTTTCGGTAGCGGACCGCTTTTGTGCGAAGCGTTGCGTGCCCAGGAGATATTAGCGGAGCAGTTCGACGTTTCAGCGGATGTGTGGAGCGCGACCAGTTATAAGCTGTTGCGCGGTGAGGCACTGCGCACCAAACGGTGGAACATGCTCCATCCCACCGCTCCAAAAAAACATTCCTACTTGGAGACTACTCTGCAAAACGAAGAGGGCGTCTTCGTTGCAGTCTCCGATTATTTGAAAATGGTTCCTGATCAGATCGCGCCATGGGTGCCAGGGGGGCTGACCAGTCTGGGAACGGACGGATTTGGCCGAAGCGATACCCGGGCCAACCTCAGGCGTTTTTTCGAAGTTGATGCCGAGCTCACCGTGATTGCGACGTTATTTGCGCTTTATCAGAAAGGGGCGCTGGCCGGTGAGACGGTCGAGACCGCGATCAAGAGGCTCGGTGTTGATCCGGAAAAACAGTTTCCTTTCCACGTGTAAATCGCTCGGCCCCAACTTCCATGGACATTAAACTCCCCCGATTAGCTGAAGGCGTAGAGACCGGCACGGTCGTCAGCATTTTAGTTGCCGAAGGCCAGCAGATCAAAAAAGACCAGCCGATCATCGAACTGGAAACGCAAAAAGCGGTCGGCTCAATACCTGCGCCCGATTCCGGAACCGTAACTAAAATTCACATAAAAGAAGGGATGGAGATTGCTGTCGGGCAGGTGCTTATCTCGTTGCAGCCGGCGAGTGGCTCATCGGCGGTCACTGGCCCAACCGCGACGCCGGCTCAAAGCCTGCCGCCGAAACCAACGACCCGTCGAGCGGAACCGCCGACTCAATCGTATGCGTCCCCGGCGGAAGAAGCGTCGTCGAATCGACTCGGAGATTTCCGGTACGAATCGTCAGTGGGAGTACCGCCGCCGGCTGCGCCGTCTATCCGCAAAATCGCCCGCGAGTTGGGTATCGATTTGACACGCATCAGAGGCAGTCAGGCCGGCGGAAGGTTGGTGCTTGAAGATTTGCGCGCTTATGTTCAGTGGCTGCAACAGATCGCGTTTCAACATGGCGCGGCGCCGGCCGCACCGCCTCAAGCATCGGCCGGTGCGGCCGCGCGACCCGCCGAAGCGGTTGACTTCTCCAAATGGGGACCGGTGCGGCGCGAGCAGATGTCCGCTTTACGTCGCACGGTTAGTCAACGCATGTCTCAGGCTTGGGCAATTCCCAAGATCAATCAGTTTGACGATGCGGACATAACGGGGCTGCTCGTTCTGCGGAAAAAGTACGCCGCGGCTTACGAAAAGAAGCAGGCGCATCTTACGCTTACTCCGTTTATCTTGACCGTTGTTGCCAAAGCCCTGCGCAAATACCCGCGCATCAATACGAGCATCGATGAGGCCGCCCACGAAATAGTTTTCAAGGATTATTGCCACATCGGAGTCGCGGTGGACACGGAAGCCGGCCTGATTGTTCCCGTGCTCCGCGACGTCGACAAGAAAAGCCTCGTCGAACTAGCGCGCGAGCTCAACCAGTTAACGATTAAGACACGCGCAAGAAAAGTGGCTATCGAAGACCTGCAGGGGGCGACCTTTACAATCTCTAACCAAGGCAGTATCGGCGGCGGCTATTTCACTCCAATCATCTACGCGCCTCAAGTGGCCATTCTGGGTGTAGCGCAAGGCACGTCCAAACCGGTCGTGAGCGATGGAAAAATTGTTGTTCGAACCCTCATGCCGCTATGTTTGTCCTATGACCATCGCGTGCTGGATGGCGGAGATGCGGTGCGCTTTTTGAAAGAGATTGTCAACGGGCTGGAATCTTTTCCGGATGCTGAAGCTAAACTCAAATGAATCCTGTACCGCCGATGATTTCTGTGGTTTACGAGACCCACCCCTTCACGACTATTTTTTCCGAGATCCATCCCCGCACTTAGGTGCTGGGCAACTTTTTGGCACGAGGTAGCGACACGATGGAACCGATTAAAACCGAAATCCTTGTCCTCGGGGCAGGACCCGGCGGTTATGCAGCCGCGTTTTATGCAGCCGACCGGAATAAAAAAGTAACACTAGTCGAGCAGAACGCACGACTCGGAGGCGTTTGCCTCAATGCCGGGTGTATACCCTCGAAGGCCCTGCTTCATGCAACTGCCCTGTTGAGAGAAACCCAGGCATCCGCCGCTCGGGGCATTGAATTTGCGTCGGCCAAAATTGATCTTGAAAAGCTGCGTGCGTGGAAAGAATCGATCCTGGAAAAGCTGGGTGGGGGCATTAAAAACCTTGCTCAAAAACGGAACGTTCAAGTCGTTTATGGCCGAGGCCACTTTGAAGCTTCCCAAACGCTTAGGGTTGAAACCCCAGAGGGGCAGAAATTCATTAACTACGAAACTGCGATCATAGCCGTTGGATCCAAGCCCGCGATGCCTTCGGCGTTTGACCTCGGCAACAAGCGCATTATGACTTCGACCGAGGCGCTGGAGATTCCGGATGTCCCGGCCGATTTACTCATTGTGGGCGGCGGTTATATCGGTATGGAGTTAGGCACCGTATATGCGGCATTGGGCAGCAACGTCGTGGTGCTTGAAGCGCTGCAGTCCATACTGCCGGGATTGGATCCCGATTTGCTGCGGCCGGTCAGTCGATTCGCGCAAAAGGCTTTCAAGGAGGTCCGCGTCAATACGAAAGTCATCAAAATGGCCACGGCTGGAAAACAGATCAAGGTAACCACGCAACTGGATAAACAACAACGGGAAGAACTTTACGATCGGGTCTTGGTCAGTGTGGGGCGCGTTTCCAACTGCAGCGATCTCGGGCTGGAGAACACACAAGTTAAAAGAGACGATAAAGAATTCATTATCACGAGCACCCGGCAGCAAACCGACGATCGCCACATTTACGCAATTGGTGATGTCAGTGGCGGAGTGCTTTTGGCTCACCGCGCTGCAAAACAAGCGAGGGTCGCGGTGGAAGCGATTCTGGGTGAAAAGAGTGTCTTCGAGAATATTGTGGTACCTGCGGTAGTTTATACGGATCCTGAAATTGCGTGGTGCGGGTTAACCGAAACTGACGCCAAAGAAAAAGGAATTGACATCAAGACCGCCAAATTTTTATGGGGTGCCTCGGGTCGAGCGCTGACGCTTGATCGGCCCGACGGCATGACTAAGTTGGTGATCGAACCCGACAGTGAAAGAATTTTAGGCGTTGGAATCGTCGGCCATGGCGCCGGAGAGTTAATTAGCGAAGGCGTTTTGGCCGTCGAAATGGGCGCAACCGCAAGGGATATCGCCGACTCCGTACACCCTCACCCCACACTTTCAGAAACTTTGATGGAAGCCGCGGAAGCCTTCTACGGCACCGCCACCCATACACTGACGCGTAAGAATTCATGAAGTAATCGCGATCTGGGCTCGTCATTCTTCAATCCAGAAAGGGTAAAAACATTTGAGTGGCAATGGCAGCCCAACTATGGCAGATTAAATTCTCGGCCGCGCTTAACCCAACTTAACCGGTGATGACTTGATCAATAAAGAAAGACTGAAAAACCTTCTCGTTGAGTTGATCAAGATCGATAGTCTCTCGCGAAAAGAATACAACATTGCCATGCGCCTTAAGCGCGAGATGGAAGAGCTAGGCGCTACCGTCACGCTTGATGACGCCGGCGAAAAGGTCGGAGGCAGCGTCGGCAATCTCATCGCGCAGTTTCAGGGGAATAGGCCAAGGGCGCCGACGCTTTTGCTTTCGGCGCACATGGATACAGTCGTACCCGGGGAAGGCGTCGCGCCGGTTCTTGAGGGTGACATCTTGCGTTCTGACGGCAGGACCGTGCTCGGCGGCGACGATAAAAGCGGCGTTGCTATCATTTGCGAAACCCTGCGCGTGATCAAAGAGAACAAGCTGCCATGCGGCGATACCGATGTGGTTTTTACCATCTGCGAGGAGGCCGGCCTCGTCGGCGCGAAGTGTCTTGACGTGAGTCGGTTGCGAGCGCGAATGGGCTTGGTCTTGGACAGCGATTCCGTCGGTTTTCTATTTACCAAGGCGCCCGCCGCCAACCGCATGGAATTTCGCATTCACGGACTGGAGGCGCACGCGGGCGTCTGTCCGGAAAAAGGCATAAGCGCAATCAAGGTAGCAGCCGAAGGCATAGCGCAAATGAAGCTCGGGCGCATCGATCACGAAACAACTGCGAACATCGGTATCATCGAAGGCGGCATGGCTGTCAACATCGTGCCCAACTCGGTTGTGCTTAAAGGCGAAGCGCGCAGTCATAACCCCGAGCAGTTAGAGCGACAAACGCAACACATGTTGCGCTGTCTTGAAGAAGCCGCGGCCCGTTATCGTCTCGAATTAGGCGGCAAAGAACACAAGGCGAGAGTCGAAGCCAAAATCGAGCGCGACTATGACCGCATGGACGTTCCGGACGGAGCACCCATCGTGCAATTGGTGCGGGCGGCGGCGCGCAATCTGAATTGCGACCTCAAGACGACTGCCACCGGCGGCGGCTGTGATGCGAATGTTCTTAACCAGAAGGGCCTCCAAGTCGCCAATCTTGCGACCGGCATGCGGGAAATTCACACGGTCAAGGAATGGCTCGATCTCAGGGATCTCAACCTGTGCGCCACGATGGTTCTTGAGATCGTTAGAGTTAATGCCCAGGTTCCTTAGCGCCTTTGTTAGTGGACAATTGGGCCGCGAGTGACTTATCCATATGAGCGGTCGCCATGCACGGTGAAGAAATCGGACTTCTCCTTAAACGGCAAAGGGGACAATTTCTCGAGTTTCTCAGTGCCTACGATTATCGGCGCGGGCCGGCGGAAAAAAAGCGCGGCGAGGATTTAGCGCGAGAAGTGGTTCGCATCCTTTCAGGCATGGCGAACGCCGATGGAGGAACACTGCTCGTCGGGGTCGAGCCGGATCAGAGCGTCACGGGCGTACCCCACGACCCCGGCGAAATTCAAGCGCTGGTTCAGTCTCCGCAGACACTGCTCGCCCCACCCCTCTATCCCCTGGCGAACAAAGTTCATTTGGGCAATTTGCTCCTGCTTAAGTTTGAAATCACCTCTGCACTTGAAGTTTATCGCGTCACCGGCGGGCGATCGTTCTACCGAATCGCAACGGAAACGCCTGCGCTTCCCGCCGAGCAGATCCAGAGCCTAAAGGACGCAAAAAAAAGTGTTGCCTATGAACGGCAGCAACCATTGAACGCGACCTGGGACGGCTTGGACCCAATGGCGATCGAGGCCCTGACCCATAAGATTAACGATTCGCGGGGCGCGCCCTTGATCCTCTCGCAGTGTTATCACCTTGTCGATGAATCGGGCGGACATTGGTCCCCTAACATGGCGGCCTTCCTTCTATTTGGAAAAGATCCCGGCCATTGGCACCCTCGCTGCGGAATCGATTTTGTTAAGTACGAAGGAACGGAGCGACAGCATGGCGCGGCATTTAACGTGGTCAAACGGGTCCGCTTCGAGGCGCCGCTCGCAGGTCTCATCGATGAAGCCGTAGGGCGGATCAAGGAACACATCCGCGAACGCACGATCCTGCACGATCTGTTCTTTCGCGAGCGGTTGGAGTACCCGACCTTCGCTTGGCAAGAAGCGTTAGTTAATGCGGTTGCCCATAGGGATTACAGTATCACCGGCGCTGGCATCGAAGTTTGGATGTTCGATGATCGAGTCGAGGTACGCAGCCCCGGTCTACTACCGCCACCCGTCACCCTCGAACAATTGCAGTTGCACAAAAGCATTCACTTTTCCCGCAATCCGTTGATCGTCAGAGTGCTCGCCGATCTCGGTTATTTGCGAGAAATGGGGGAAGGCATTCCGCGAATGTTTCAAGAGATGGAACATTACGGCCTTCGACCGCCTGAATTTTCCACGGAAGGGTTTTTTTTCGTCGTGACCTTGCGCAACACGCCGATCTATGACGACGGCACACTCCGGTGGCTGAATCAGTTTGGCTCGAGGGAGATCAATTTCCGCCAAAGGCGTCTTTTGGCCTTTGCTTACTGTCACGGAAAAATATTTTCGACTAGCGAATATGAACGCGTCGCCGAAGTCGATCGAGACACAGCCTATCGTGAGATTCGTGCGATGATAAAGAGCGGCATCGTTGCGCCGCTTAAGCCGAAGAGCCGAAGCTATCGGATCATCGAGCGGCTTTGACCAGCGATGGACTTCAGCGAGTTGAACCGTTTGGCGGGCGGTCATATCGAAGCACGCATCGTTCACGCCGCCGTGGAACTGGGTGTTTTCGACGTCCTTCGCGACGGCGCGCTCGAGACGGTTCTTGTCGCCGCCGCGCTCCATACCGACGCACGCGCCACCGAATTGTTGTTAAACGGCCTGGTGGCCATGCAACTCGTGGAGAAGCGGCTTAATAAATTTTCGCTTACCGCAACGGCGAAAACCTACCTTGTGAGCGACGCGCCTCGATCGCTCTCCGGTATGATTCGTTTCGATGCGTCTCTGTGGAACTGTTGGGAGCGACTATCGGAGGCCGTGCGCTCGGGTCACCCCGCTCGTGCCCCGAACATGTATCAGGACGACTCTCGGGAAACCGAAATCTTTATCCAGGCGATGGATTCGCTGGTGCGGGCGCGTGGCGATACCGAAATCATTGCCAGGACGTTGGATTGGCGAGGAGTAACAGAACTGCTCGATATTGGCTCTGGACCCGCCACCTACCCCATCGCCCTTTGCCGAAAATTCCCCGAGCTTCGCGCGACCATCTTTGATCTGGATGCAACGATTAAAATCACGCGGCGGTATGTTCATGCCGCGGGCCTGGAAGAGCGAATTCGTTTACGGGTAGGCAATTACCACAACGATCCCATTCCGGGACATTACGAGCTGATTTTACTGTCAAATATCATCCACAGCGAGAGTTACGACGAGAATCAGCGTCTGATGGCAAAACTCTATGCCAATCTCTCCTTCGGAGGACGGATAGTCCTAAAAGACCATATTCTCGACATGACCCGCACTCAGCCACCGGTAGGCGCGATTTTCAGTCTGCTCATGTTGCTGACCACGCAATCGGGGAGGTGTTACGGCTTCGATGAGATCAAGGTCTGGCTCGAGAACGCCGGCTTTCATGGGGTAACGCAAGTCGACCTCCCACCGCCGCTTACGTCATCACTTGTCGTCGGCGAGAAGTGATTCGTTTCTCGAAAAGTTGTGCTAGACTCACGGTTAGAGAATGGTTTTTCTAAGAGGTACCCCATCGACGAATTGGAACGAAAGAGCAAAGAGCAGGCGATTATTGATAACTTTAAGCCGGTGTGTCTCTGCAACAAGATCCGCAGAGGCGTTGTGCTCAAAGCGATTCAAGCGGGGGCCAACACGTTTGAGAAAGTCAGCAAACGAACCGGAGTCGGTACCGGGCCGTGCGGAGGTAGACGTTGCGGCACGATGGTCCGAGGTATGTTGGGGGAGCCCACGGTCAACTGCAATGAGTGCGGCTGGCCGATGTTGGCAGGGGCACTGCCGCTGATCTGCCCAAGATGCGAATATGCCCGGCAAGGGGGCTGACTCAGAATTGTTTGACAGAATCCTGCCGGGATCACCCATGTTTGTTGCCGATCACCCAGCCTTTTAAGCTCTCATATTTACGCCACCCACGCACGTCGATGCGGCACCACGGTGCGGGCAAATGTTAGGCGAGGCGATTGCCACCTGCGGCGCATGCGATTAGTGATTCTTGCCGGTCTAACCCCGCTCATCTGCCCTATAAGTCAGTGCAGAAAAGCGACTCGCATCAAGACACCGCTTCGCCGCCGCTTTGCTTTTTTGGAGCGAACTGTTGTATGCGTAACAAGGCTGATCAGGGATGCCTGTGTTGGGCTTTTTCGGGCGGAGACGAGGTTTCGCCGATTCATTATAAATAATCAAAACCAACAGGAGAAACTCCAATGAAGCTAGAAATTCCCTACCACGATTTGAGAAGTTGGCTAGATCTCGCCGGAGAGATTGGTGAGATCCGTGGCGTGGAGGGCGCCTCCTGGCAGGAGGAGATCGGGATGGCCTCTGAATTACTTAACCGTCGCGATCCGGCACCCGCCGTCCTCTTCGACAAGATTCCCGGTTACCCTGACGGGCACCGAATTCTGGTCAATTTCTTCGGCGGCAGACGCAAGAGTATGACGCTGGGATTGCCGTACGGATTGAGCAACTTCCAACTGTCGCAAGCCTTTACCGAGGCCTTTCAGCAAGCTAAGCCCATCGCTTACGAGTTCGTCGATGATGGGCCCATCATGGAGAATGTCCGGATGGGCGACGATGTCAACGTTCTTTCCTTTCCTTCGCCGCAATGGCATGAGCTCGATGGGGGGCGGTACATTGGAACGGGAAGCTACAACATCACTCAGGATCCAGACGAAGGTTGGGTGAACCTAGGCACCTACCGCGTCATGGTGCAGGATAAAAAGACCGTCGGCTTTTATATTTCCCCTGGCAAACACGGCCGCATTCATCGCGACAAGTACATGGCCCGCCAGCAGCCAATGCCGGCGGCCATTGTCGTGGGCGGCGATCCGCTATTATTTCTGATGACATGCAGCGAAATTCCTTACGGCCTCTCCGAATATGACATCGCTGGAGGACTGCGCGGGAAGGCTTACAAAGTCATTAGAGGCAAGGTGACGGGATTGCCTATTCCCGCCGATGCGGAAATCGTTTTGGAGGGATTCGTTGACCCGAAAAAGAAAATGCCCGAAGGTCCTTTTGGTGAATGGACGGGCTATTACGGCAGCGGTCTTCGGGACGAGCCCTGCATGGATGTCAAGGCAATTTACTATCGCGACAATCCCATCATGCTCGGATGTCCGCCGCAACGGCCTCCCGATGAAATTGCTCGCTACCGGGCCATACTGCGCTCCGGTTTGTTGAGGCAGGCCTTGGAAAAAGCCGGCCTTTCTGGAATCAAAGCCGCATGGGCCAGCGAAATCGGCAATACGCGGATGTTACTTTGTGTTGCCATCGAGCAACGTTACGCCGGGCATGCCGTCCAAGTCGGGCATGTGGCGTCACAGTGCCACGTCGGTGCGTATGCCGGCAAATACGTGGTGGTTGTCGATGACGACATCGATGTCTCGAATTTGGAAGAAGTCGTTTGGGCGATGATCACTCGGTCGGATCCGGCCACCTCCATCGACATCATCCACAACGCCTGGTCCACACCATTGGATCCAAGGATACCGCCGGAGCAACGGGCCAAGGGTCAGATGACGAATTCGCGCGCGATTATCGACGCCACGCGGCCATACGCATGGAAAGACAAATTTCCACCGGTCAATATGCCGAGTCCCGAGTCTGCGCGCAGAGCGCATGAAAAGTTTTCTTATCTGCTGGATGGTTAACATTGAGTCTCAAGGAGAATCCTATGTTGCCTTTTCGTCACCACGTTTTTATCTGCACCAACCGCAAGCCCGACGATGACGGCTGCTGCGCCGCGCGAGGATCGGAGGAGGTCTTGCAAAAATTCCGCAGCGAAATTGCCAACCGCAAGCTGCAGGGAGAAGTTCATGTTACGCCTTGCGGTTCTCTCGGGACCTGCGGCCACGGACCCAACTTGGTGGTTCACCCGGATGGAACTTGGTATTCGGGGGTAACCGTAAACGACATCGCGGAAATTATCGAGCAGCATTTGCTGGGTGGCAAAATAGTCGAACGGCTCGCCTGGCTCGACCGCGATAAACTGCACCAGACGATCGCAGAAAACCGGGCAAAGTCTCAGGCTAAGAAAACGGCCTAACCCGAAAATTTAAAAAGGGGGGCCAATTGAGCGCTAGTGACGACGATCCACTACTGCGCTCGTCTAATTACCACCGCTCGTTGCCCATCGCCCAGCGGTCTAAGCTGGCCAAGTACTCGCGAAACAGGACTAAGCGCATGACGACCGCGCGGCGCGCGGCCTCCTGCTTTTCATCGGTGGTCGCATAGCGTTTCAAGATGGCCTGCGGCATGCTACCGTGGCCTTCTTCGTCTTCGGCGATTCTGCGGTAGGGTTGCTTGATCCACTCCGGAACGTGTTCCGATTGCAAACACTTTTGTGTCAGATAGGTGGCTACCGCCTCCCCTGCCAGTGAAAATCCCGCCACGCGCTGGCACGTGTCGTTGAGCCCTTCGACGGCATTGAACATTGCGACCTGCGCTGGCAATGCTCGGTAGTCGAACGGCTCGGCCCCTAATTCTTGAATCCGCTTGGATAAGAGTTGCGCATGGATCATTTCCTCATGCGCTGATTCCGCCAGCGCTGCTTTCACCTCGAACTCCGGCGTGGTCTTCAGCCACGTTCCGAAGAGATCGGCGGCGCGGAGCTCGTTGAAAAGCCGGCTCTTCATGACGCGAATACGCTCCTCGTCCGTGTGCAAAGGAATGTAGCTGTAGGCGGGTGGCGCGCGGTCGAGCCCACGGCAAAAATCGGTTACCAAACCCAGCAATTCACCCAAGAATTCTTCGCTTGTCACGAGGAGCCTCCAGCTTGATCTTAACTTTCAACATTTCCACCCTTTTTCCGAGATATCGGCTCCATTCCCTTCGGGATCGTGCATGCGATATTCCGCAAACGGAATTCGATCCGGACGTTTGGCTCCGCGCAGGACACCGGCTCGTTCCGCCCGAGCACGCATTTCTTCATTGCTTCTGACGTGAAAGCCGAAATGATTAAATCCTAACTTCTGTTCGGATCGTTGATAGCAAAGCGCCAAGTTGATGTACCCATCGGAGACAAAAATCGAAGAGCGATCCGTGCGGTCCGCCACCTTCATGCCGAAGACCGTGACATAAAAATTCGCCAGTCGCTGGGGATCCGCCGCAAAAAAGAGCGATATGACGGAGGGGCACGGGTCCTTTTTCGTAGGACACGTCGAAAGCTCTCTTGCAGAGCCCGATCCTATTACCGTCAGGATCCTGTATCTCGTATTCTAGTTCAAGATCGGCATGGGTTTCGACGATCCGGTCGGTATATTGAATCAGTGCGAGTTTTTTCTCGATCGACTCGAGTCGGGCCATCTGGAAACCCAAGTAGCCGAATCCGCGGAGTTGTGCTCTCCTCCGCGGGAACCAGCGCGAGGTTAAAGTTTCCATCAGAAAGAAAAACGGCTCCCTTTGCCGCGCCGATATTTTTGAGATCGAAGACATCGCGGTAAAATTCCGCGAGACGGGCCGGGTTCTCAGCAACTACGGCTAACCGGCGTAATTCAGGCATACCCTCATCCTTTGTATTTGAATTATGGGATAAGGACACTGTAACACGGCTTTAGGCCCGCTAAAATCGCTAGACAACCGCTGCGAGAGCAAAACCGGCGTCTGCCGGCGCCGTGGCCTGAAATTTAACCGGAAGCAACAAACTAAATACGCTGCCCACCCCCAATTCGCTCTGCACCTGAATTCTGCCGCCGAGAGATTCCGCGAGTTTGCGACACACCCCTAGCCCCACCCCCGTGCCGCCGTATTGCCGCGTCGAAGAACCGTCCAACTGGCGAAAGTCTTCGAAGATAATCTCCAGGTCCTCCTTTTTGATTCCTATTCCTGTATCCGCGACGGCAATCTCGAGAAGGCCGTCATCGTCATCGCCATCCAGCTTGGTTCTGACCGTAACATCGATCGAGCCCCGGTGGGTAAACTTGACGGCATTGGTGAGAAGGTTTACGAGGATCTGCTGAAGCTTTTTCGGATCCGTTCGTAAGGTATCAGCCTCAGGGTCTAGGCTGACGCGAAAGGCTATTGGACGTTCCCTGATAATTCTGCGGCTCATCATTTCTAAAGCCGTGAGAATCTCCTTGAGCCTAATGGTCTCCAGTTGCGTCAGGAATCCGCCCACCTCGATCCGGGAGAAATTCAATAGATTGTCCATCAATTGCGACAGCGCTTGTCCGCTAGTCACCAGCCGGTCCAAAAAAAACCGCGGATCGCCGCGAAAATCGGGATCCAAGAGTACTTCGCTGTAACCGATAATCGTGCTGACGGGTGTCCTCAGTTCATGACAAATGTTCGCCACGAACTGCTTCTTCCATCGGTCGTTTTCGACCAGCCTTTGCTTGGCCAATTCAGCTTCACGGTATAACCGTTGATATTCCCTCCGGGATGTTTCCGAATCCTCATACAGTCTTCCGTTCTCGAGCGATAGTGACAACTGGTCTGTTAAGGTTCCAAGTAATCTCAGATCGTCGGCGCTATACTCGCCACCGGAGGCCTTTGGGCCAAAGAAAATAAAACCCCGTACTTCCCGTTCAAAAACCACCGGGATCAAAATATCTGCGCGCAAATGGTCAAAAATTTTCAGCAAGTCTCTTTGTACCCAGCGAAATGCCGGATTCGTGCTCACTTCACTTTTCGAGATTGTATGGTACGGCGTGTCGGGAGCTTTCCTGCATAATTCGAGCGCCGTCCCGGCTATGGTGGCAATACTCGGCACGGGAAATTTGCAAGCTGCCGTAATATAGTCGCGCGAGCCGTGCGGACTATAGGCAAGCGCTGCATGATCAATCCCGATCCGCTCCGTCACGCGATTGAGAAAACCCTGCGCCAGCGCCGGGGCAACGGACAATGAACGCAGGAACACGCTCACTTCGTCTTGAACCCCCACCGCGTCGTAGTCCTGACGGTAAATATACCGATTGACGACACTTTCGATCCTACGGAGCAGCGGATTGAAAACTAAAACGATCAGAACTGAAAAGAAAATCGGCACCAGTGGGTCGTTATCGTAAATGCCTGCCCACGGAGCGATCAGGAGCGCGACGACCGCATAGATGGCCAGCAGAAACGCCGTCAAGGCAATTCGGCTCAACGCGACTTTGAACGCGTTGCCGAGATCGAACAAGTTGTATTTCAAAAGCGCGTACGCCACCGATAATGGGAAAAAAACGGTTGGCACCAAAGCAACATTGTACGGAATGGACCATTGAAAGGAGCTTGTTAGAACCGCGCAAAACGTGGGCAGGAAAAATCCAAGGACCGCGCCGATAAGAATGACGCGCAGTCTGGAACGTGCCAAATCGGACACGCTGTGGCGGAGCGCGAGGCCGATGATGAGAAAAAATGCCACTGCAGCGCTGCATAAATATATGTAGCCGACCCGAAATGCGTAGATCCAGTGATCGAGCGAGCCGAAAAATGTGACGCTATTGAACGCCCCAATGACAAGAGCGCTGCCATAAATTAGAGAAAGGGAAATCGGATGAGGACGCCACACGCTTTTTCCCGTCCTCATGATTAAGGCCATGTGAAGCGCCAAGCTTGGAGTGAGCGTCAACGCAAAAAATCGCAACTCCAACGGCAGAGTGCCCTCCGTAACACAATCAAAAATAGTCCCAAACCACGCGAACACGGCCACACCCATTCCGTAAAGGGGCAATGCGGCGGGCGACGAGGCGTGAGAGTGATAGGGAACCGCTCCTATGATGAGAAACGCCACGCCCACCACCAGGAAGAGACCGAAACTGAGAAACCACTGATTAAAGGATAATACCATCGACGGTATAGCTAATTTCAACTGACGGTCAGCCCGGACCACACCGTAGTGAAAGGTGGTGCCAGGCGGTGTCTTTCGGATAAGCTTGTAAAGATCGCCCCGGTCGGCTAACTCCCGTCCTTCGACAGATACGATAAGATCCAGAGGCTTCAGTCCTGCGGCGCCACCCGTCCACCCGGGCAAGAAATAGGGGCCCACGGTCAGATTTTCATAGAGAAAAAAGCCCGGGAAAGGGTTGTGAATCCATTTCGCAGCTGAAGCGAGGGTATAGCTAACCAGCGCAAGCGCGAGAATACCAATGACCGTAAGCAGAAGGCGTCGTTGACCGGGTTGATGGTCCATCGGTTCCTCCTTGAGGAACAATGCTGTCAGGATCGAAGCTTATCCTCAGCCTCTATCAAGGCAGCTTTGATCCTGTCAAGCTCCGATTGGAGCCTACCCGATTGCAATCGGACACGGGATACGGAAGCGCAAAGAAAACAACGCTCGGGGCTTAGATCTTGGCGATAGTTTCGCTGGGAAGCACCACTCGCGTCTGCCGCCCGAGAATATCCAGCAGTACGGCGACACGCTCGCTGCCCTTTAACCTGCGCTCAAATATGGCTTCAAGACCCGAGAACGGGCCCTCATTGATGCGAACAAGATCGCCGGGCTTTGCGGTAATGGACTCTATCTGCGCGACGCCGTCCGGACAGCGGTCACGCAAGGTCTGTATAATTTCGCTTCCCACGTCTGCAATGCGACTTCCGAAGGTAAGGAAATCTTTGACCCCAGGTGAATATCGCGCGGACTTACCGGAAACGACCATATCCAGCCGACAAAAAATATAGCCCGGAAATAGCGGGACCAACACCCATTGGTAACGGCTGCCAATCCTCCGTCGCGTCTTCATCCATGGGAGGAATACCTCGAGATGAAGATCAGTTAATCTTTTTTCTACCTCTTTTTCCCGATTAACTTTAGTTTGAAGGGCGTACCATCGCAACCCGGATTCGATTTGAAGCGATTCATTTTTCATATTCGATGCACCGTTGTAAAGATACAGATTGTCGAGAACCTGACGTCATGGTTATATCATAAGGTAAACCGCTCCTCGACCTTAAGCTCGGCATCGCTATATTTTTCTTGACTTTAGCTACAAATAAAGTTTCAATGTGAGTCATAGAGTTCGGGAGAACTGAAGAAACCCTTCTTTGATCGCGTCTAAAGGTCAAAGAGCATTTATCGGCTGGCCGACCAAGAGCATTTTAAAGGAGGTCGAATGCAAGCCCTGACGTACTCCAGATTTCCCTCTGATTCCAGCGCCAGCCTCTTCGCGACCTGCACCTGCTTCCTCAGATCAAGGCGATGCATAACACCAAGATAGCGTTGTCGCCGATTGCTATTCACATTGCAATAGACAAACATTCAATGGCGCGCCGTGCGTTGTTGAATTTTCGATGGTGGGCGTCTCGTTTCCGCCGATATGAACGGATTCCAAAGGGGAGGCTGCTGGAATGGATCATAACGAAGAATTTGAAAAATTAATCAAGAAGGATCGTGACCTGCACCAATCCCGGTCGTGGCGCGGCAATCTGCTCGGGTATTTGGAGAAAGTGAAAGAAGATCCAACTATCGCGAAGCTCGCCCACGCCCGACTTTACGACATCATTATGAAAGCGGGTGTCCACGATATTCAGGACAGCGCCGATGCACACATCAGGCATCTCTATAAAGACGAATCGATCAAGGTTTACGACTTCTTCGCGGATGAATTCTTCGGCATCGAGAAAACCGTTGCACAGATTGTCCGCTATTTTCACGCGGCTTCACTTAAGGGCGAAGAAAGCCGACAAGTACTCTATCTCATGGGTCCCGTTGGGTCGGGAAAAAGCTCGCTCGTCGAAAAGCTTCACCGCGGCCTGGAAGCAAGCGAGCCGATCTACGCCATCGAAGGATGCCCGATGTTCGAGGAGCCGCTGCATCTTATCCCACGTCAGTTAAGGAAAGAATTTGAGAAGATGCTGGGAGTCCACACCGAAGGTGATCTCTGTCCGGTGTGTCGTTTCCGGCTCAAAGAAGAGTTCGCCGGGAAATATGAAGAATTTCCCGTTTGTACCGTCGAGTTCTCCAAGCGCGCCCGCATCGGCATCGGCGTGGTTCCGCCCGTCGACCCCAACAATCAAGATACCTCCGTCCTCATCGGCAGTGAAGACATCTCCAAACTCGATCTTTATTCGGAGGGGGATCCGCGGGTCCTGGAATTAAACGGCGCGCTCGACATAGGCAATCGCGGCGTGGTGGAATTCATCGAGGTGTTCAAGAACGAAATCGAGTATCTCCATTGCATGATTACCGCGACGCAAGAGAAAGTCGTTCCCGCCCCAGGCCGTCACGGCCTCGTCTATGTGGACACGGTGATCGTGGCCCATTCCAATGAAGCCGAGTGGCAGAAGTTCAAAGCCGACCACACCAACGAGGCCATATTGGATCGGATTGTGGTTGTACGAGTGCCCTACAATCTGCGCCTTTCAGAGGAGGTGAAGATCTACCAGAAAATTATCCACCATTCCGATTTCCGCGCGCATGTGGCGCCGCACACGCTCGAGATCGCTTCTATGTTCGCCATCCTGTCGCGACTGGAGCCGACCAATAAATGCGATCTCATGACCAAGCTAAAGCTCTACAACGGCGAAGAAGTCGTCGAAAAAGGAAGAACGAAAAAAGTCGATGTTCAGGAGTTGCGAGACGCGTCAAAGCGCGAAGGGATGAGCGGCATTTCCACCCGTTTCATCATGAAGGCTCTGGACAACGCTCTGTCGGACAATACCGCCGGCAACTGCATTAATCCGATCAACGTACGGGAGGCGCTGATCAACATGGTGAAAGAAGCCGAACTCTCGGACGATACGCGCAAGCAGTATCTCGAGTTCCTCCAGGATACGCTGCACAAAGAGTATTTGGAGATTCTCGAAAAAGAAATCACGCGGGCGTTTGTTTATTCCTATCAGGAGCAAGCGGAAGTCTTGTTCCAGAACTATCTCGATCATGCGGAGGCCTACGTCAACAAAGGCAAAGTCAAAGATCGCAACACCAAAGAGGAACTTAACCCTGACGAAGGATTCATGAAATCCATCGAGGAGCAGATCGCGATCATCGGATCGGCCGCTGATGGATTTCGGCAAGAGGTCATCGCGTATTTGTGGTCGGCCAACCGCCGGGGCGAAAAGATCGATTACCGCAGCTACGAGCCGTTGAAAGAAGCTATCGAAAAGAAATTGATCACCTCCGTGAGAGACTTGAGCCGAGTGATCACCAAATCGCGCATGCGCGATGAAGAGCAATCGGAGAAGTACAACACCATGGTGAAAAGTCTTCTCGAGCACGGGTACTGCCCGAGTTGCGTCGATGTGATTCTTAAATATGCGGCGAATAATCTATGGAAGGACTAGAAGGGTAACGAGAGTTATGGCCTCGAAATGTTAGTCTCCGGGTGACCCGTATGGATGCCGTTTTTCGTTCCTATGATGCTTCGTCCGGCCAGCGCAGTGACCGTAGCGCCGGGGATCGGCTGCGCCATCGACAGAAAGTACGCGAGGCGATTCGGGACAACATCGCGGATATCATCGCCGAAGAATCGATCATCAGTAAGGATAAGAACCGGGTCGTCAAGGTACCCATCCGCGGGGTAAAAGAGTACCGTTTCGTATACGGTGAAAATACCCCGGGAGTGGGACAGGGCGGCGACGGAGAAGTCCAACCGGGTCAAACCGTCGGCAAAGGCAAGCAAGCGGCCAAGGGTCAGCAGGCAGGAGACCAGGCCGGCATGGATTATTACGAAACCGAAGTCAGTTTGGATGAGCTTGTCGAAGTGATGTTCGAGGATCTGGAACTCCCTGATCTCGACCGTAAACACCTGCGTCAAATGGAGGTGGAACGTCAGTTAAGACAGAAAGGCTTCAGGAAAAAAGGAATACGGGTACGCCTGGACAAAAAGCGCACCGCGCGCTCCAGGGTCAAACGCAAGAAAGCAACCCATCGCTCGGACATCGCCGCTTTACACGCCGAGCGATTCCCGTTTCATAAAGACGACCTGCGGTATCACCATACGGTGACGCAAACCCGCCGGGAATCGAATGCGGTCGTTCTCTGCATCATGGACACCTCCGGTTCCATGGATACGATGAAAAAGTACTTGGCGCGCAGCTTTTTCTTTTTGCTCTATCGATTTCTTTGCACCCGGTATCAAAACGTCGAAATCGTCTTTATCGCGCATCACACCGAAGCGCGTGAGGTCACGGAAGAAGAATTTTTTCACAAAGGCGAATCCGGCGGAACCTTTATTTCGTCCGGCTATACCAAAGCCCTGGAGATCATCTACGAGCGCTACCATCCCACTTTGTGGAACGTCTATGCCTTTCACTGCTCCGACGGCGACAATTTCGAATCTGACAATGCGGCGGCACTGAAAGCCGCCACCGAACTGGCCCAGGTTTGCAATCTCTTTGGCTATGGCGAGATCAAACCCTTGGGCGCCGGCTACTACGGCAGCAGTATGATCCAGTTCTTCTCGCAAATTCCGGAAGTCAATTTTCAGACTGTGCAGATCCAACGCAAAGAAGATATCTGGCCATCTTTTAAGACCTTTCTGGCCAAAGACCGTGTTCGCGACGACGCGGCGTAGCGTACCCAGCCATGGCGGCACCGTATAGCGACGAAGATCTCAAGAGCTGGAATACCCAGATCATCAAACTGGTCGAGAACTTCGGACTTGATCCTTATCCACAGGAATTCGAGATTTGTGACTACCAGCAGATGCTTTCGTATATGGTCTATTCGGGCATGCCCGCGCATTATCCGCATTGGTCCTACGGAAAGGCATTTGAGAAGCTTAAAACGCTCTACGACTACGGCTTGAGCGGGCTTCCTTACGAGATGGTCATCAATTCCAACCCGTGCATTGCCTACCTCATGCGCGACAACACCCTAGCGCTCCAGGTGCTGACCATTGCTCACGTCTACGGCCACAATGACTTTTTTAAGAATAATTTCACCTTCAGAACCACGCGAGCGGAATTTACCATTGGAACCTTCAAGGCCCATGCCAACCGGGTGCGTCATTACGTAGAAGATCCAAGCATCGGGTTGGAAAAAGTCGAGCGGGTTCTCGATGCCGCCCATGCTCTCTCGCTCCAGTGTCGCCGCAACCTATCGATTCGCAAACCGACGGAAGCTGAACAGAGGGAAACGAAGTATGAGGAGGCAAAACCCTCGGCCGACCCGTTTCAATCGATTCATCGCAGGAGGGAATGGGAATTGCCGGATCTCAGCAAGGTTCCACTCTACCCCGAAGAAGACATCCTTCTCTTTATAAGAGACCACAACCTGCAACTCGCCGAATGGGAGAAAGATCTTCTGACGATTGTTCATGAGCAGGCACAGTATTTCGTTCCCCAAATCGAAACCAAAATCATGAACGAAGGTTGGGCGAGCTTCTGGCACAAACGCCTTATGGAAGCGCTCGACCTTCCCCAGGCATTGCTCCTTGAATTTATTGTGCGCCACACCCAGGTCTTGTGCCCGATGCCGGGCGGATTGAATCCGTACCACCTCGGCATGACCGTGTGGCAGGACATCGAGCGCCGTTGGAGCGAGCCAGCATCCGAGGAAGAGCGCAAATCGGCGCCGGCGAAAAAACCCGCTATGGAAAAGCTCTTTGAGGTGCGCGAAGTGGAACGTGACACTTCATTTCTTCGACGCTATCTGACCGAAGAATTGATCCGCGAACTCAATCTTTTCGAGTATCAGTCGCGCGGCAACGACAAGGTCGTAAGCCGCGTCGCCGACGAAGAGGGCTGGGAAGTGATCAAAGAGACACTCATCCAGAATGTCGGCACGGGAACCATTCCCGTGATCAAAGTTGAAAACGCCGACTACAATAATAGCCGCCGTCTTTTTCTCAAACACAGTCATGATGGCCGCGATCTGCAACTCGAATACGCCGAAAAAACATTGAAATACCTGCGCCAACTTTGGGGGCGGGATGTTCTTCTCGAGACGATCATCAACGAGAAGAAATCGCTTCTCTGCTTTTCCGAGGACCGACTGACGATCAAGCCTCTTCACTAGCCTGCATTATTCATCGTCAGAGGAAAAACTACGACATTATGTCGATCAAGAGGTGAGCGTGGAGGAGCGAAGACACGGAGACGATCAGCTTCAATGCTTTCGCTGGTGCTTGCCTCGACGCTCGCATTTTTTCCCGGCGTTTGCACCAGGAACTCAGTTTGCAGGCCGCTCCCCGGCACAGGCCCATTGTCTTCGCTCCGGAGGGCTCGCCCCTTGATGGCTGTCACGCGTGAATAATCCGGACTAGCGCTTTGTTACAGCCCATCGATTTGCGAAATTCGGCTCCGCCGTGTAACTGTGGGTAGGCGGAGAAACTCCGGTGACCGGCGGTACACCCAATATCCAAGCGATCCAAAAGTGCATCGGCAACCCGCTCGATAACGTAAGAATCGGCAATCACCGTATTGCAGGCGTGATCGGTGAAAACCCATCGGTCTATTCCAAGAGTCCCGCCTTATGGAATGCGGCCTTTGCCACGCTCGGCCTCGAAGCGATCTATGTGCCGCTCGATATTTCCGCAAGTCGCCTGCCTGAACTGATCTCGGCGTTACGCGACTCGGAGCGCGTCCTTGGATTTAACGTAACCGTGCCGCACAAAGTACGGGTGACGGAATATCTCGATGAGCTGGATCCCGGTGCCGTCCGCGTCCAAGCGGTCAACACCGTTACCCGCACCGCGGATGGCCGATTAATCGGCCATAATACCGACGGTACGGGATTCATTGAAAGCATTCTTAAGCCGCAACCTGGCCAGAGCAAAAGCTTTATTGAATCCCTGGCTAGACTCAATGTGCTGCTTATCGGCGCTGGTGGTTCGGCGCGCGCGATTGCCTTTCACGTCGCCGATCAGCTGACCGGCGGCAGGCTTTTGATCTGCAATCGTACATGGATACACGCTGCCGCGCTTGCCGATGAGATCCGACACACCGGAAATCAAGCGCAAGCCATAACGGAAGAAGAACTCCCTCACTGGGTAGTCCAAGCCGGGCTGATTATAAACAGTACCGTTAAGGGGCAGGGAGGAACGCGCGCGCTGGCAGACGGCAATGTAATGAGCCTGGACGCCTACTCTGCCCTCGCAGCGGCCTATCCCGTGGCTGTGCCTCGATCAGAACATGGGAAGACCGACTCTCAGGACGACAGGGTCAAGGCTTCGCAGGCGGATATAGCTCGTAACAATCAGACTTCCTTGGCTCTCGCCGATTCAATTCCTAAAGACGTCGCGTTTTACGATCTGATTTATTTCCCCGAAGAGACGGTTTTTCTCCGGCATGCTCGGATGACTGGCCATAAGACTATGAACGGTAAGCCGATGGTTATATGTCAAGCTGCGCGCGGGTTGTTCGATCATATCTGCAAGGCGGAACTCCAAGCTCGAGCGCTCAACACCCGCGAGACTTATGATCGGATCACGGAAACCATGTATCGCGCGTGGTAATCTCAGCGGCGGAAATCGTTTAAAGGAGCCGAAAGCTCCAGGAACGACAATGATTCGACACGTTCGTTTGCACACGCTGAAAGATCGGCCTTGGCGGTGAAGTTTCTGTGGGTCTCTTCGCAGACGTCTTTAGTTCGCGTACTGCTCCGGTTCCTTTTCGAACCGCGTCTTGCAGCTTTCCGCGCAGAAATAATACTTCTTGCCCTTATACACGGCGGTTCCGGCCGCCTTACTCTCGTCTACCTCCATTTTACAAACAGGATCTTTGGCCATTTGGGAATTCCTCCTTGACCGATGAATTTTGCCTGCGATTTAGCCGACACAAACGACGATTAACGCCATCTCCTCAATTTCCTTCGCTGCTGCGCCTTAGGACGCGGCACGTTTGGTTCGAGGACGAAAGGAGAGCTGCGATAAACCCACCGCGATCACTGCCAGTCCAAACCACTGCGCTTCGCTGAGGCCGAAAGCGACGACGGGATTGATGCGCCAGAACTCAACGACCAGGCGCGCGAATCCCGCTAGGACAAGATACAGCCAGAACAGAGCACCCGGCGCATAGCCCTTTTTCCTAAGCGCCCACAAAATAACGAAGATGATCAACGACTCGATGAACTCATAGATCGGCGTTGGATGCACCCGTACCCCGGGTGGATAAGGAATACCGGTGTTAGGGTCAACCCAGCCGATTATCGCCCGGGTGTAAGCGACCCCCCAAGGCATGTCGGTTACGGCCCCCCAATCGCCGTCGCCGGCGACATGGCAGCCGAGACGTCCCACGCCGTACGCTACCGCCAGCGCCGGCGCGGCAATGTCTGCCGCTTTGAGCCACGGGATTTTATGCTTTCTCACCACCCAGCTAACAGCCAGCACGCCCCCCAGGAAGCCGCCATACCACGTAAAACCAGCCCCTGTGAATATATAGTTCCACGGCGAACGCACGAAGCCGCCCCACTCTTCTATAATAAAAAGTGCGCGCGCGCCGATCAGCCCGCCAACTGCCGCAGCAAACACTATGGTCGAAGCCAATTCAGGATCGTACCCGTTACGCTTGAGCTCCGCGTGAACCACCCATGCCGCGGTGAGAGCCGCAAGGGCCATCAACGCCCCAAAGCTGTAGATTGTCAGCGGTCCGAATTGAAATAAAATAGGATACATTGTTTTCCGCCGAGTAAGAGCTTATCAGAAAGATCTCAGGAATTCACGCAACGTCGAAATATTGTCTGGAACGGCATTCTCTGTTAACAAGATTTCTGTGCGCGATTTGTGGAGGCGGGTAAAGGCGTGCGCGTCGTTATTCAAAGAGTTTCCCAGGCCTGCGTCATGGTCGCGGACGAGGTGGTTGGCCGGATCGCCGCCGGTTTATGCATTTTCGCCGGCTTCGGCCCTGCGGATCAAAATAGTAACGTCGCAATGTTGGCGCAAAGAATTCTTGATCTACGTATTTTTGAAGACGCGCAAGCCAAGATGAATCTTTCGCTGCTTGACGTGAAGGGAGAGATTCTTGCCGTATCCCAATTCACGTTATACGGGGACTGCAGCCGAGGTCATAGACCTTCATTGACCGGCGCCGCCCCTCCCGACTGCGCGGAACGGCTCTATAATTATTTTTTGGATTGCCTGAAGGCCTCGGGCTTGAAAGTTACCGCCGGCCGATTTAGAGCGCATATGAATGTCTCTCTCACCAACGACGGTCCCGTCACTTTCATTTTAGAAAATTAGCCATGCATGTGGTCCTTTTCGAACCAGAAATTCCCCCCAACACCGGGAGTGTCGCCCGACTTTGCGCCGCTACCTTGACACCCTTGCATTTGATTGAGCCCCTCGGATTCAAGATAGATGACAAGCATCTAAAGCGCGCCGGGCTGGATTACTGGGAATTCGTGGATTTAAGAGTACACGGATCCTGGGAAGCGTTTCTCAGCCAAGGGGATGCCAAACATCTGCTCTTTTTTTCCAAACGCGCTACTCAATCATATACCCGGGCATGCTACCAGGAAGATGATTTTTTGATCTTCGGACCGGAGACGCGCGGTCTACCTCAGGAATTCTTAAATACCAACCCGGAGCGCTCTTATTGCATTCCAATGATGGGCGCCGGCGTGCGCAGCTTGAACCTTTCCAACGCTGTCTCCATTGTCCTTTATGAGGCGCTGAGACAGCTCGGAAAGACATAATCAACCAGAGGCCCTTGACGCTAGGAATGATTCTGTTATTTATCGTCCTACAAAAATTTACCTCGAGGGGGTTTTCTATGAGGCTTGGGCCAGCGCGAACTCGCCCGCGGACATCCCGTTATCTTTCTTCTTTCCTGTTTCTTTTCTTTGCCGGTTTCGCTCTCGGCGCGTTAGCCGCGGAGAAAACCGAGCCGAGCCCTGCGTCCCAATCCAAAGAATCATTCAATCTGATTCTACCGTTTAAGGACCTTACTGTTGGCCAGGGGCAAGAAGTCACGATGGATGCGGAGATAGTTAACCGCACAAAAGATCCGGTTGAAGTCAGTCTCTCGTTGGATGGAGTTCCTAAAGGTTGGGAAGTGAACTTCAACAGTAGGTATCCGAGCTACCCCATTCGTTCGGTGACGGTGCCGGGCGGGGATCAATCGGCAAATAAATCCACAACCATTGAGTTCAAAGGTAAAGTTCCCGAGAGCACCAAGCCGGGGAATTACCAGATTAAAGTTGCGGCCAAAGATGTTGCGGGAATAACCCAATACACCAATACGCTGAACTTTCGCGTTACCTCCAAGAAGGTCGAGACCGGCGGGCTAAAACTCACGAGCCAATATCCCGTCCTCACCACGGCTTCAGGCCAGACGCTCAAATTTACCATTGATCTCAAGAATGAAACCAACAAACCCCTGACCGCTTCTTTAACCGCAAAGCCACCGGAGGCTTGGACGGTGCGCTTTAAGCCGCAGTTTGGCGACCAGCAAATCTCCTCGATCCAGCTAAAGGAAAACGCTTCTGAAACGCTAAGCGTGGAAATCGACTCTCCGGCCCGGGCGGAGGCCAAGGAATACCCGGTGGCCATCAATGCGCGCGCCGGCGCCTTCGAGGCGACGACCAACATGAAAGTTACGCTCAAAGGGAACCCGGATCTGAGGATGGTCACTCAGCAAGAGACGCTCAATACTTCCATAACTGCTGGCACGAAAGCCTCCGTAGACATTTTCGTTGGCAACGTAGGGACCGCGCCGGTGCGGAATCTCAGTATCCTGGCTCCAAAAAAACCGGAAAAATGGACCGTCGAGTTTAAGCCCGATAAGATTGACGTGATCAATCCCGGCGAGGTGCGCCAAATCAAAGCCGAAATACTCGCCCCCGCACGAACCATAGCCGGCGATTATCTGCTATCTTTCAGTCCCAACAGCCCCGATGCCGCAGCGAAATCGATTGACTTCCGCGTTACTGTCTCGACACCGTCGTTGTGGAACTGGGTGGGATTTGGCATCGTCGGATTGGTCGTAATAGGATTGGCCATCGTCTTCTTCCGCCTGGGCCGCCGATGAGCACTGTTGTCGAAACCCATAGTCTCACGAAACGCTACCACGACAAGCTCGCGGTTAACGCCCTTAATCTCACCGTGCAGGAGGGCGAGGTGTTTGGTTTTCTCGGCCCAAACGGGGCTGGTAAAACAACGACGATCCTCATGCTCCTCGGATTGACCGAACCGACCTCGGGTCGCGTTTCTGTGTGCGGATTTGATCCCACCCGCCAGCCACTCGAGGTCAAGAAACGGGTCGGTTACCTGCCTGAGAACCCGGGGTTTTACGAAGATATCAGCGCGCGAGACAACCTTCTTTATATGGCCCGCCTGAACCGCATACCGGATGATGAAGCGCGCCGGCGCACTGCGGAGGTTTTGGAGCAGGTCGGATTGAGCGATGACGGTCAACGCTTGGTTCGTGAGTTCTCCCGCGGCATGAAGCAGCGTCTTGGCATCGCGGAAGTGTTGGTGAAGAAACCGCAGGCTGTTATCCTCGACGAACCGACTCTCGGCATCGATCCCGACGGTGCGATCCATATTCTCGAACTGATCAAGAAGTTCAATCGCGAGCACAATCTGACCGTCCTGCTTTCGTCTCATCAGTTGCAGCAAGTCCAGCAGATCTGCAGCCGAGTAGGCATTATCGTTAAGGGGAGGCTGGTCGTTCAAGGTCAAATGGATGAACTGGGGCGAGCCATTCTGAAAGAACGCCAGTGGAACTTCTTATTGGAAGTAGGCGGCGCCGCGAATGGGCTCGATAATGAGCTGCGGGCTATTGATGGGATCGATGAGATTGAGAAACGGCCCCACGGGTTGTTTTTGCGTTGCACGAAGGATGTCCGTTCGGACGTTCTTTCGCTGCTTGCGCGCAGAAACCTGCCGCTTTTGCAGCTCCGGTCGGAAGATCCGACGCTAGAAGAAATTTATCTTAAATACTTCCGCGAGGCGTAACATGAGTGTTGTTTTCTGGAAAGAACTGGCCGACCATTTCAGCAGCCGCCGCTTCATGATCCTCTTGATTCTTATCGTCCTTATCGGCTTGTGGGCCACCTACGCCTCAGGGCAAGCGATCCGTCAGGATACCGCAAGCAGTTCAACTCAGTATGTATTTCTTTTGTTACTGACCTCCAGTACCGACGTCTTGTTTTCCCTCGCGACCTTTCTAGGTTTTTTCGGACCACTGGTGGGCATCACCTTGGGTTTTGATTCCATCAGCGGGGAATATGCCCGAGGGACGCTTAGCCGCGTTCTTTCCCAGCCCATCTACCGGGACAACTTGATTAACGGCAAGTTCTTCGCCGGTTTGACGACGGTTGCCATCCTTTGGGGCTCGATTCTCATACTCGTCATTGGTTTAGGCACCACGCTGCTTGGTTTTCCGCCCAATGCCGAGGAGATCTGGCGCATGCTTATTTTTACCGCCGTCGGGGTCATTTATGTGGGCTTCTGGCTGGCGCTTGCGTTGCTGTTTTCATTGGTGTTTCAGAAAACGGTAACCGCCGCCCTCGCCTCCCTTGCGGTTTGGCTTTTCATGTCGCTTTTCGTAGCGATCGTGAGCCAGGGAATTGCGGCAGCGATTGTCCCCGACCCTTCGACACCGGAACAACTCGCCTACCGTACCGACGTTGAAAACATCGTTAGTCGTATTTCACCGAGCACGCTGTTTTCCGAAAGTGTGAGCATCCTGTTGAATCCCGCAGCGCGCGTCTTCGGGCTGGCGCTGCAGAGCCAGGCGGAGGGAATTTTGCCGACTCCGCTGGCGCTCGGTCAAAGTCTGAATTTGATATGGCCGCACATTACGACCCTATTTGCTCTGGTGGCGGTCTGCTTCGGCATTTCCTATATCATTTTCATGCGCGCTGAAATTCGAGCCTAGCCAGATCATTGTCTTTCCACGACGTCCTTCGTGTTGTGACGATCATTATCACCAACGGGAGTCGGTATTGTCGGTGCATCGGCTCCCTTTCTCGCGAATTTAATTGATAGGAAGCAATTGGTCGTTAGACGAGTTAAATTGTATTGCCCGTTACGATGAGGAGGCTGAATGGCTTACGCCGATCTGCGCGAATATCTCAGCGCATTAGAGAATAAAGGAAAACTCAAACGTGTCAAAAAAGAAGTCGATAAGGAATGGGAAGTCGCTGCGGTTTGCCGTCAGCTTTTCAAAAAAATCCCCGCTGAAAAACGTCCTGCGCTTTTGTTTGAAAATGTGAAAAACTTTCCCATACCCATCGCCGCCGGCGTGCTCGGCGCCTCTAAAGAGATCTATGCAGTTGGCTTGGAAACGGATTCCGTCGAAGGCATCAATCGAAAATGGGACCGCGCGTTGGAAAATCCAATTGCGCCGCGACTGGTAAGTACCGGACCATGCAAGGAGAATATCTGGCACGGTGATCAGGTCAATATCCTCAAATTGCCCGTGCCGGTCTGGACTGTCGGTGAAGATCCCGGTCCATTCTTCACCTCACCGTACGTCATCACCAAAGACCCGGAGACCGGCAATCGCAACGTCGGGACTTATCGAATGCAAGTCAAAGGCCCCAACAAAACCGGATTTTTGATCGGCATGCGCCAGGATGCTGCATGGCACTTACGTAAAAACGATAAACAAAACAAGCCCACACCCGTTGCGGTCGTGATCGGCGCGGACCCTTCTATCGGATATGTATCGGTGTCGAAAATGTCTGACGCGCTTGATGAATTTGCGGTCGCCGGAGGGTTGCGCGGAGCACCGGTGGACTTAGTCCGTTGCGAGACTGTTCCGCTGGAGGTCCCCGCGACGGCAGAAATCGTATTGGAAGGAGAAATTCCGCCTAATGCTTTGGAACATGAGGGACCCTTCGGAGAGTACACCGGTTACATGGGTCCTGCCGGTAATCAACCCTTCTTCAATATCAAATGCATGACGTTTCGGAACAATCCCGTGTACCAGGCCTTCATCAGCCAAATGCCCCCGTCCGAATCGAGTTGCATTCGCGGCATCGGACGGGAATGGCCACTGTTTAAGCAGCTCAAACACACGCTACGGCTTCCGATCAAAGATCTTCGCTTAAAAGAGGCCGGTGGCAGCGGCGCTTACATAGTGGTCTCACTGAATAAACAGTTCGACGGCCAAGTTCGACAATTGATGTATGGTATCTGGTCGATGCGCACGGGGTTTGGAAAAATCACCATTGTCGTCGATGACGATATCGACGTTCAAGATGACTTTGCCATCGATTGGGCTCTGAGTTGGCGAGTCCGACCGGATCGCGACGTTTACATCGAAAAAGACGTGCAGGCGGTCGGTCTCGACCCGTCCCAAGGGCCGCCAACAGTGCCGCAACATCATCCAAGCAGGTATGTTGGCTCGCGCGTCGCGATAGACGCCACCCGAAAGCACGACTATCCGGCGGTATCGCTACCACCGAAAGAACACTTGGACTTGGTCGCCAGCAGATGGAAGGATTACGGAATCGAAGAATAAAATCTTGATTTCATTGGCCGGAGGAGCGCATTTTTTTGGCGGCAGCCATAATGGATTCGATAATCTTCTTATATCCCGTGCAACGGCAAATATTCCCGTGCATGAAATGCTTGAGCTCGTCTTCTGACGGATTTGGAAATTCATCCAACAGCGCCTTGGCGGCCAAGATCATCCCTGGCGTGCAGAAACCGCACTGAAATCCGCCGTGTTCGATAAAAGCCTCCTGCAAAGGATGCAGCTTACCGTCCTCGGCCAAGCCTTCGATCGTAAGTACGGACCGGCCTCTGACCTCGAAAGCAAGGGTCGTGCAAGCGCTCACGGGCCGGCCATCCACTAGTAATGTGCATGCGCCGCAGACCTGGACGTCACAGGAGCGCTTGGCGCCGGTCAGCCCTAGCCGTTCGCGAATTACGTCAAGCAACAGTTCGTGCGGCTCGACCTCCATCTCTTGAGGTTGGCCGTTAAGGATAAAAGACACAGGAATAGTTTGAGCATCTGGATGTTTGGACAACGCTTTAGACATGAACTCCCCCGATCTTTCTTTTCCACTCAGCATTGGCTCAGGGCGCTATGCAATGAACGCTTGAGCAATACTCCGACGATGTGCTCCTTATATTCCTGAGAACCGTGAAGATCGCTGATCGC
>JBGPIK010000005.1:0-51973 GCA_041484845.1 Binatia bacterium
GACTTTGGTAAGGTATCCCATAGTGAGAAATTATATACATCGCTATATCACTAGTCAAGACAAATATTGGGGATTTTTTCTCACGACCGCTGAGGTCGCAGAGTAAAGAGCTCTTTATTAAAAATACTCCGGACTCTGCGAACTCCCCGGTCGTGAGAAAAAATCCGTTCATGGTTCGACAGGCTCACCACGAACGGGACCGCGCAATATAAATTCAAGTACATAGCCGTTCGTCCTGAGCGCGTCGAAGGGCGATCGGCTATTTTTTCTCACGACCCCCGTCTCTGTGGTGAATATTCCTTCACAGTAAACCCGGAAGCCCCACTTATGATTACGTCACAATTTTGCATGATCCACATTTTTGTGCGCAATAACATTCTCGTACATCGACACAAATTGCTTCGCGATACGCTCCCATCCAAACTCTGCCTTAACCCACTCGCGGCCTTTCGCACACATGGTCCGAAGCGTCGTGGAATCGAGCGACGTTGCCTGGCGTAGCCCTTCGGCGATGCCATCCACAGTCGGTTCGACCCACCACCCGCGCTTGACTTCGAACACGAATATATTACCGACCAGGGGGAGAGGTACTACCTCCTGAAGGACTCGCAACGCACGGTACACAAGGCTCGATCCAAAGTAATAGCTTGGCTCAGCGGGGTAAAGATACGAATAGCTAATCCAGCGTTGTGATTCCCATAGGCGAGTGATCTGTCAAAGCGTGTTGCAGCGACATTGTTTCTCAAAAACATCCATCTCTTTTCGGGACGGCTGAACCGTTTTCAGCGCCTTTGAGTGTGTTGCGTTGCGCAGAAGCCCCCGCACCTATGCTTACGTCGCGAAGCGGGTTCGTTGTCCTTCATTGTGGTTTCTCTGCTTGTTGCCTGAAGCTCGTGCATCACGAGGCTCACCCGGCCCAATTCTTATTTGTGTCATTTAGTCGTGCGTTTTCCGATTAGTCTCGGTACGCAGAATCTGATCGCAATGGATATGCCCCCCATGCGACCGATCAACGCGCAGTAAGCCGCCTCACCCTGTTTCGTTTTGGCAGATAGAGAATGTCCATTACACCGGAGAGCTGAAAGCGCACGACGTCCAGGGACCATGATGCCTCGATGTTCGTCCGCTGGATCTGGTGCGGGTCAGTTTCTGGTACCACCGGCGCGCTGTCGTTCATAAACGCGTAGCGATAACCCGCGTCGCGGACGATGTGGGCCGCCTCAGTGGAATATGCATTCTCCTCCCCCCCTACCCAACAAAATGTCTCCACCGGTCGACCGAGGTGTGCCTCGAGGTCTGCTCGAGCAGCAACGATTTCATCTTGAATCACTGGCGGAGGAACCGATCGCCCCATGCGAAGATGGCTGCGCGTGTGGCAGCCCACCACGTGGCGCGTAGCGAGCGTACGTACCTCGTCCCACGACATCGCAATACGACCATCCAACGGGCTCCGGTCTGAACCGAAGATCCTATGGGCTCGCGCAAAGTCGGCTTGGCTCTCAACCGGACTGTCGACGAAACCCACCGGCACGAAAAACCAGCCAACAAAGCCATATCGATCGAGGCTCAGGGCGGCGACGTCGTAGTTGCTGCGCAGTCCGTCATCGAAAGAGATCACCAGGCCGGGTTTTGACGCGCTCCACTCTCCGCGTTGGAAGAATTGGTCAAGATCGCTCAGGTTCACGGGGCAAAAATGCTCCGCATAAAAACGCAGGTGTTCTTCAAGCGATTCGGCGTGTTCCAGGGGGGTACTATGGTAGTTCACCACGCGCACGTGGCCACGGCGGTGCACGAGTGATTGTGCTCGCAGCAGGACGTTGCTTATTCCCGCCGTCGCTAACGCGGCGGCAAGAAAACGCTTCGCTGGCCGGACTCCGCAGTTCCGCATGTTAAAACATGACGTAAACAAAGGGGGACACCTCGGCGTCCTGATCGCCAAGGGCGTACGCAGCGCGGGCCGCGCTGGCGAAGTGCGAGGCCTTGTCCGAGAGATGGTCTCGACCAATGTCCTTCCAATGCGAGGCAAGACGGCTTGCGAACTCCTCGACATCGGCGCACGACGGAGACGTAAAGTCCTCATGCGTCATCGCCAGTTTCGTGCGGAGCACATAGTAAGTTCGGCGTGACATATCCGGCCTCAACGGAAACAGCTCTACACCACACGCGCGCAGGCTCTCGGCGATCGGGGCAAGCACGTCATCGAAAAGCGCGCCGATAACCTCGCGAGCCCTGTCATCCCTAGTCGAGATCATAGATCTCTTTCCAGTTTTCCTGATCTTCGAAAGGGGGTTGGTCCTTTCGCCACACGAGTATATCCTCGAGCACAAGCAGGTCCATCTCGGTGCGCATAAAGCACCGATAGGCGTCCTGCGGGGTGCATACGATGGGTTCGCCACGCACATTAAAAGAAGTGTTTACGAGCACGGCGCACCCAGTGAGTTCCTCAAACGCCTTGATCAGTTGATAGTATTCCGGGTGGGTGAGCGAGTCGACCGTCTGGATGCGAGCGGAGTAATCAACATGCGTAACGGCGGGCACGTCGCTGCGAGGCTGATTGATGACGGTCAGCATGTCATCGTCGCCACCGCGAAACCGCTCCATGTCCATGGGAAGCCGCCGCGATTTTCCAACCGTCGCGATAAGCAGCATATAGGGGCTCTCGCACGCAAGGTCGAAGTAATCCGCGCACCGCTCCTGCAGCACGCTCGGCGCGAAAGGCCTGAACGATTCCCGCTGCTTGATCTTCAAATTCATCACCATCTGGGTATTTCCGTTGCGCGGATCTCCCAATATCGATCGCGCGCCGAGCGCGCGCGGTCCGAATTCCATGCGGCCGGAGAACCAGCCGACAATCTGCCCGTCGGCGATAACCTTTGCCACGGTCCTCGAGCGCTCCACGCGATCTTCAATGCGCTCGTACGGATAGCCTTTGCGGTCGAGAAATGCCCTCACTTCCTCGCTGGAGTAGCGCGGCCCCAGATAACTGCCCTTTTGTGCGTCGCGCCCTGTCGGGTCAACCGTTCGTGGTTCATCGAAGTACACGTGGTTCGCGAGTAATGCGGCGCCGAGTGAACCACCCGCATCGCCCGCAGCAGGTTGTATCCAGACGTTATCGAATATCCGTTCAGCGACGAGCTTGCCGTTGGCGACACAGTTAAGGGCCACGCCACCCGCCATCACGAGGTTCTTCTCGCGTGTAGTCGTACGTAAGTGCCGCGCCATCTTGAGCACGACCTCCTCAGTGACCTTTTGTACGCTAGCTGCGAGATCCATCTCGCGGCGAGTAATCCGCGACTCAGGCTGGCGTGCCGGGCCGCCGAAGAGGGTGTTGAACAAGTCGCCGGTCATTACCAAGCCGTCGATATATCCGAAGTACGACGTATCGAGGCGATACGATCCATCGTCACGCACATCGATCAGGTGCTCACGAATCAAGTCATAGTACTTCGGTTCGCCGTAGGGCGCCAAGCCCATCAGCTTGTACTCGCCGGAGTTGACCTTGAAGCCGCAGAAATACGTGAACGCACTGTAGAGCAAGCCCAGCGAATGCGGGTAGTCGATCTCCGAATAGGGTTCGATGGTTTTGCCGTGTCCCGCACCAAGACTCGTGGTGGCCCATTCGCCGACACCGTCTAGCGTAAGGATGGCGGCGTGCTCGAAGGGCGACGGGTAGAACGCACTCGCGGCATGCGCCATGTGGTGCTCGGCGAAAAGTACTCGCCCTTCACGCCCAACCGATCCAATGGTGCGGGACACATGCTCGTTGACCCAGACCTTGTTGCCCAGTATTGCGGCGGCGGCTTTCAGGAACTGCTCGCGTCCGCGTCCGCCGCCAACGAGGGCATTTGCCACTACGCGATCGAACGTGGCAATCGGGTTGTCGTAGAAGATTACCGCGTCGAGGTCCGCAGCGTCGACGAAAGCCTCCTCCAGGCAGTAGTTGATTGCATGAACGGGGAAGCGCGGGTCGTGTTTCTTGCGAGAAAAGCGCTCCTCTTGCGCCGCGGCAATGATTTCGCCGCCCTGCACCAAGGCCGCTGCAGAGTCGTGGTAGAAGGCCGAAATTCCGAGGATTGTCTTTGCCATGCCTACAATTTTGCCTATTCTGGCGAGCCTTGTCCAGCGAGCAATTGCTCTATGACGGGTGCGAGTGAACAGGCAATTGCTTCGTGTCCCTCGGGCGTAGGATGGATGTCGTTCTCGAACCGGAAGCGCCGACGCTGCGCCGGGCTGTAGCGGAGCAGATCGGGTAGCGGATCGTGCAGCGTGCAACCGAGCTCCGCCGCCAGTTCCCGAAATCTCGCCTGGTAAGGCGAGGCATCACTCGTTTCCTCCACGTGCTGATATAGAGGGATCGGCATGAGTACCACGTTTTTTCCGATTGCATGGACCCACTGTGTGAGAATTGCCCGCATCAGCCGCCAACTTGGCGTGTCACATGAATCGTACTCGGGCAGGGGTTGGTATCGCGTCAACCGCTGTAACACTTCCTTGACGCCCAGAGCGTTCACAACCCGCCGGACACCCTCAAAGCGCCCGCCTCTGTCCACCGCGTCACGCTCCTCGGGCGGCAATTCGCGCTCATCAAGGGGCGCGCGCGGAGGTGGCACGTGATGCAGGCGCAGCTCATCGCCCTCGAGGGTGTAGTAGGGCTTTGCATATACGCGCTTTGCCCCCGCGTCGTCGAGATAGCGACGGTACCGGGCCACGACACGCCGCACGTTCTCCACCAGCGGCGCGATAACCACAAGGTCGTGCTCGATGTGCAGCGCGAACTCGCGCCACGCCAGATACTGCTGGTCGGTGCCACTCCCCGGCAAGCCGTAGTTGTAGATCTCCAGCGCGGGTATTCTAGCCTCGATGAGGTCGGAGTAGCGCTGCGCGTTCGACACCGCATCGGCTGCCGTGAACGAATCGCCGAAGAGCAGCACGCGCCGATACCCCGGAGTGCGCGCGCTAGAAAACTGCCGGTTCGACCGGAACCCTGCCTCGTTTGCCTGCACCAGGTACCCGCCGGCCTCGTGCGGCACGCGCGCCCGGATGTTCGGGATAAAGCGGTAGCCGACCACGGGGTGGTACTCGAACAGTTGTCTCGCCATGGGCCCGCCGCTATTCGGCCCGCGCGCGTAACTGCTCCGCCCGGAGCCGGAATGCCTCGCGAAGCTGGTCATAGATGAACTCGCTCATGAAACGATTGCCTTCTGCGGTGTAGTGTAAGTAGTCTATGAATACCTGGCCAGAATGGCGCTTGAGGCGTTCGATCGGATCAAGAAAGGGTACGCCATTGCGGGCACAGAAATCGGCCACCCGGTCGCGCGCATGGTAAGTGAACGCCGCGTCTTGCGCCGACCATGGGCCGAAGTTGGCATTGAAGAGCGTCTGCTCATCCTGCGTCAGGGGCTTGATACTTCCGACGTGCGCGAGAAGATGCTCCCAAAAGAAGGCAATCTCCTGATGCCGGTAATGTGCCAAAGCCACCATTGCGCTCGCGTAGCCGAGATACTCGTCGACGTATTGATCGTATTCGCCCCAATTCGCCAGCGTGATCCCCTTTGTCGATGCAGGTAGCAATCCCAGGCGGCCAGCCAACGCAGCCGATCGGCCGACGGCGGCATCGATGGCTCTGGACAGCAGTTTTGCACTACCGGCCACGGCTGCCGAGTGATCTCCAAGCGCCCGCAGGCCATTATCAACCGTTGACAGTAAGTCATTGCCATTGACGATTCGCTCAAACTCGCCGCGCCAGGCATGCGGGGCCATGATTGTCCAATCGCGTCGCCGGACAGAACCCTCAGGCATTGCGCGGCTAAAGTTGTTGGAACTTCCCGCGACAATGATGAAATCCGCGTCCCAATGAGCATACTCTGCGAGGTAAGCGGTGCTCACCTCGACGATGGTATTGAAATTGACGGCTGCATTGATGACTTCTATTTGGACGCCGGCGAATGCCGGATCCGCGGCGAGCCGATCGCGAAGAAACTGCGCAATCGTCGAACGGCTGTCAACGCGCCGAGTGGTCGGGATCACGTCGAATACGCTGGCTTGAAGGCCGGAGTAGAGGGTCGAGCCGCCTAACAAAATCACCCGAAGCGTTCTTGGAGGCTTGCTTTGGGTATAGTCACGCACGTCGCGAAACCCATTCTTATTGATTACGAATTCCGGGGAGGTCAACTTCGGGTTATTCCGCACTAGTCCGTACGGCGACCAAACGTACGGCGAAAGCGAGCGGTACGATTGCCCGGACCAGGCATAGATGGCAAGACGTGCGCCGCCCTCGGTGAATAGGGCTGCAAGAACGAGGAATCCAAGTACACGGCGCCAACGGACGGTGGCAGAAGACGACTGCGAACTCATCAGAATCTTCCGTAAATGAAACTCGCGGCCGGAAAACCAAAGGAGATTACAGCCTCGTACAGAACGAGGCCGAGTAATCCGATCCCGACGAGCTTTGACGCAATGAGCCATTCCCGGTCGTTCAGCAATCCCAGTGGATCGAGGCCCATCCTCTTGAGTACCGTCCACGCGATGAAGGCAATCGCGAGCAAGGCAAAAGCAATCGAGCCGAAAATTCTTAGGTCGGACATCTGCAGCATAGGTCAATTCCCCATGAGCCTGGATATGGGAAGCACAAAGAGGATCCAGCCCCCAGAAACGAATGCAAACGTACCCGCGATGCCGGACAAGCGCTCCACGCGGTTGATCAGCGCCGCGTGCGGACTTCCTCTGCGCCTTTGGCGACGCTTCATCGCACCGGGTCGATAAAGATCAAAAAAGATCAGGCCAAAGGCATGATACAGGCCCCACACCAGGAAATTCGGCGTGGCCCCGTGCCAGAAGCCGACGAAGAAGAACGTGACCAGCGTACACACGACCATCAGTGTCTTGGGCCGGTCTCCCAGGGGCGCCTGCAGGCGCCGAGACAAAGGTACAAACACATAACTCGTCAGCACGCGCGTGAAGCTAATGTGCCAACGCTGCCAAAACTCGCGGATATTGGCGGCTGCGTAAGGATAGTTGAAATTTTCCGGCGTATGCACGCCCATCAGGCGGGATGTCGCCACGGCCATGTCTGTGTATCCGGAAAAGTTCGCCCAGATGACAATTGAATATGCGACGCATCCGACGCTAAGCGTGGTAAGGGACAGCGTCCCGAACGAGGCCAGTGATTCGAGGCTGATTGGTAGGAGCAAGGGCGCCAGAACTTTTACTTTGACGAGCCCCAACAAGACGCGAAAAACAACGTCGACCAAGCCGTCAAGGTCCGGGAACTCGGGGGCACGCACGGTGCGCTCGAACTCACCAAACAGGTGCATCGGTCCGCTTATAAAGGTGGGGAAGTAGAGGAAATACGCGACCACGAGAAAGGGGTCTGGCTTCTCTATACGACGATCTCGCACGTCCTTCAGGAGCGTCCACGCCTTAATTAGGAAGTATGAGAAGCCGAGAAACTGAAACCAGGCGGCATGCGAGGCCGATGCGACCTTGCTCAATATCCAAAAGATAGCCACGGGACCCAACAGGTATAGCACCCACATCCGGCGTCCGCGGGACGCGGCTGCAATCTTGACCGAGAAGGCGATCCAGGCGACGGAGATCAGCAAGAGCACGCCGAACCGAGGGTCGACTTCCATGATGAGCACAAGCGCCAAGAGGCTGGTTCCTATCAGTGCAGCGGACCGCGCTCGGACCCAGCGAGTCGGAGATAGCGAAAACACCGCAGCCGTCGCAGCGAGGAGCACCCAGTAGGTTAATGACTGGTAAATCATGTCCTACGACTTGGCGGGGGCAAAGTGCTCGAGGTACTTCCGACGATTGTCGGCTCGAGCGAGCTTGCCGGAAGTACTCTTGATCAGCCACCGACGCGGCACGATCCTAACGTCGCCCGGCGTGCAATCCAGCTCTTGGGCCACGCGGTTGCGCACCGCTAGCGCGAGGCGCCTCTCCTGCCCGGCAACCGAGTCCTGAGCCTCAGCGAGAACGACCAGGCGCTCCGTGCCCGAGGCCTCGTCGCTGAGACCGAAGGCAACGACCCGTCCCGGAACGATGGCATCGATCCGTCCCACGACCTCTTCGACGTCGGTCGGGTAGAAGTTACGGCCCTGGATGATGATCAAGTCCTTCTTGCGCCCGGTAACGTAGAGCTCGCCTTCGAACAGGAAACCCAGGTCGCCGGTGTGAAACCAGCCGTTCCCATCCAATGTAGCGAGCGTCAGGTCGTCACGCCCGAAATACCCGGAAAAGCGATGAATGCCCCGCACCAGTATTTCACCGACATGCCCAGCCGGCAGGACACGGCCGCCGTCGTCGGCGATGGCTACCTCTGTGTGCTCCAGCGGATGGCCGTTGGAGACGAAGGTACAGGAGTTCGGGCCATCGTCGGGCATCACGCGTTGCATCGCGGCAAAAGTCTCGCGGTTCACCGAAAGCGTGCGGTACTTGCCGGGCAGGGATTGCGTCACGGCAAAGACATTCTCCGCCATAGCATAGCTAGCCGTGAACTGTGATTGATCTACACCATAAGGTCCAAATCTTTCTAAGAAAACCGCCTGAGAAGAATGGTAAATCGGTTCGGAACAGTTGATCCATGCACGGACCCCAGATAGGTTCAATTCCTTCGGAATCTGACGCGGTCGTACCGACTCGGCTAGGAAGGCATACGCAAAATTGGGTAGCCAGCACAGCGTACCCTTATGCTTGTGTATCTGCTCTAAAAGCAGAACTGGCTTACGCACCCAGTCAAACGGCGAAATTTCAACGAACAGCACGCCCTGTAGCAATGGCAAGAGAAAACAGGCGACAAAACCCATGTCATGGTACAGCGGCAGCCAAGAGACTATCACGTCTTGCGGCCCGATTGCGAGGCGATTCGAATAAATCCGGTTGTGTGCGAGGATGACGCGATGGCTAAGTGCAACCCCTTTCTGTAGACCGGTCGTCCCGGATGAGTGTTGGATCAGTGCAACAGCATCTGGATCGTCAGTCGCACAGTCTTCGATCTTGCCAGTCTCCGGAATCGTGATCGAGTCGACAATATCGGCGTCACTAACATTGCGCAGAGCCAGCCTGTCAAGCGCGGCGACGACGCTGGCGTCGAGGACCAGGTGATCTGGCTTTATGTGACGAAGTATCTGAACAAGGGAGTCGGTGTACTTGCCCGGCTCCATGCGTGGTGAGGGTGGCGCCAGCATGGTGGGGATGTGCCCTGATAGGAGCCCACCGATGAATGCCGCATGCAGATCTAAGCCATGGTAGAGGCTGATTCCGACAATCTTGCGCCGCCCCCTTGCCGGCCCAAAATGCTCGGCATAAGCCAATGCCTTGTGCATTAGGCGTGCCACAGATATCGACTCGTGAGTGCCGTCCTCGTTTACCAAGCGACAAACTTCGGCTTCCGGTTCCGTCGCGAGACGGTCGAGCAACATCATCCCCAGCGTCTTGTTATCGTGAATCATCTGCCATTTCAGTGGCACATGGCGAGCCAAACGGTAGCGCCTTCCGTCTCTTACACGGATTTCTTCTTGTCGAGGAACCGGAGAATTGAGGCGATGCTACCGAAATTCTCTCTCGTTATCTCTTGGTCATCGATCCGGACTCTGGGGTCGCGTTTCTCAATTTCATTGACAAGCTGAACCAATCCAAGCGAATCGCAGATGCCCTCGTCGACGAGATGGGTGTCTGGATTTATCGGGAACTGTAGGTCGCCTTGAAGGAACTTATTACAAATGATCTCTCTGAGCTGTTGTTCAGTCATGTTCGTAACCTGCCGTGTTGAAGTATGACACGAATCACGATCAATAACACAGTTCAGCCACTGCACGCGCAGTCAGCAATCTTGCATTTCCAGCCGCAGACCACAGCAGCACTCAAATCGATTCGACCGCGAGGGCGGTCTCGATCGTGCTCAAAACTGCATCGACGAATCAAGCCTGACATAATGTGTAAGAGCCAGAGCTACCGCGGGTTACAATCTCCTCGTATATTGCCACAAACTGGCTCGCGATGCGCTCCCATCCGAACTCTGCGGCGACAAGCTCGCGGCCTTTCGCTCCCATCGTCTTAAGCGTCGTGGAGTCGAGCGAAGTGGCCCGTCGTAGTCCTTCGGCGATGCCATCCACAGTTGGATCGACCCACCACCCGCAGCCGCGTTCTGGCAGCATCGGCCATGGTGCGCCGGTTGTCGTCAAAACCGGCAGACCATGCGCGAGAGCTTCGGCGATCGCCATGCCGAAACTTTCCGAATGGGTGGGAAGCACAAAGAGGGCCGCGGCGAGCAATACAGACCGCTTCGCCTGGCCCTCGAGTGGACCGAGGAACGAAATGATCTCGCCTAGTCCGGCGCCACGCACCGCCTGTTCCAGTTCCGCCCGGTGCCCCGCCTCGTCCGGCCCGGCAATTTGCAAAATCCAGCCGTGCGGCCGCACCCGTGCCCACGCCTCGATCAACATCGGCAGACCCTTCACCGGATAAATTCGTCCCAAGAACAGCGCCGTTTTTTGTTTCCGGACATTTCCACTTTCAACTTTCCCAATTTCTGCTTTCGGACCGAGAACCGGCACATCTACCCCGTTTGGAATCACGCAGACCGGCACACCTAACCCGAGGCGCTGCAGATTTTTGGCTTCCGCCTCGGCGGTCGTGTGGTGACAGCACGCGCGCTTTAGATCACGTCTCTGGTAGAGCCACCACGCAACGCGCTTTTTCAACCGCTTGTGATTCATGGCCCAGGGTTCGAGCATGCCCCGGGTGCTCACCATCCGTGGAAGGCCGCGCTTTGCCGCTATGTCAGCAAGCCAGTGGTTGTGGTGCAGCCAAATCCCGTTGTCGTGCAGTACATCGGGCTTACCGAAACTCGCCAAGGCTTCGGACGCCGTGCCGGTTAAGCGTTGCACACATGAATCGGCAGGCAATAATTGTGTGGTCGCGGCGGATTGGTCAGGGGCCCATAACCCGACTTGGACATCGACTTCTGTTAAAGCCATGGCAAGTCGTGAAACCGAATACGCCGGGCCGCCGTAAGCCGGGCGCAGGCTCGTGCCGGCGAGGAAGAGTTTCACAGCCGTTAATGCTCGACGCGCTCGACAGCGTTCGATTCAGCTTTTTAGTAGTACCGCCGCCAAGGCCCGGCGACGATACCAGGTTACCAGTGGCACAGTGGTTTTTTTATCTGCCGCGGCCAATAACTCGCCGAATTTGCCCTGCATCCATTCTTCGAATGGAAAACTGAAGCCGTGTTTCGGCTGGTTGCGGACCCATGCGGGAATTTCAGGTACGGCCTCGAGTAAAAGCTGCTTGCCTTGGCGCAACCTCACGGATGCCGGGATGGCAGCTAGCGAATTGAACAATCGGACATCGACAAAGGGAACCCGCAGTTCCAGGCCGTGGGCCATGCTGAAGATATCGCTATCGCGCAGCAGTTGGTTGCGCATGTAGCGCGTCAGTTCGAGAAAGCTTACCGCATCGGCCGGATCGTCGGGCAGATCCTCTAACGACCAATCAGCGGGACCAGCGTCGCGGCCGGTCAATAAACGCGCCAATTCCTTGGCTTCAGGTTCGGTAAAGATGCCGCGCCGAGCATGGAACGCGGCAAGCGCCGTGCCCGAACCACGCATGAAGGCAGAGAGCCGCCGCCAACGCGATCCGACCGGTGTCCGGTCAAGCACCGCGCCCACGAGCGGACGCAGAGGACGCAACAACCCGTGGAGTCGCAGGAATCCCGGAACCTGCCGGAACGATTCATAACCGGCGAAGAGTTCGTCACCGCCCAGGCCCGAGAGCACCACTTTCATACCCTCGCGGCGCGCCAACTTGCTCACGCACCATGTGTTAAATCCATCGATGGTGGGCTGGTCCATGGCGGCGAGATAGCCCGCGATTTCCGCCTGACCGTCCTCTGTCGTCATGCGCCACTCAGTGTGGCGGGCGCCAAAGCGATCCGCCGTGCGTCGGGCAACCGATGACTCATCGTAGGCGGGATCATCAAACCCAATACAAAAGGTGCGCAGATCGGCGCCGGGGCCGAGCACCTCGCGCGCCAGTGCCAGCACCGCTGTCGAGTCGATGCCACCGCTGAGAAAAATTCCTACCGGAACATCGCTGACCAAATGGCGCTGGATCGACTCGATCAACGCCGCCCGGGTTGCCGCCACCGGATCGGCTGGAGCCGGCGCCGCGCCGAATCGAAGCTCGTGCCAGCGCCCTACCTTGGCCGCAGTGCCATCCCATTCGAGAAAACATCCGGCCGGAAGCTGACGGATTCCATCAGTCAAGGTCGCCGGCTCCGGCACACTGCCCCAAAGCAACGTATCACGCAGCGCAGCGGCAGCAGTTTCAGTCTCAGTTACCAAAGGGCGCAGGACCTTCACCTCCGAGGCAAACACCAGACCTCCCGCGCGCTCGAGGTAATAAAGCGGTTTGATGCCGAAGGCATCGCGCGCCAATAGTGCCCGACCCGATTCCGAATCGTAAAAAGCAAACGCAAACATTCCGGCCAGCTTAGACAGCGCACCCTTCCCCTCCCGCACTAAGAGCCGCAGCAAAACCTCCGTGTCACTATTGGATTGCCAATCTTCTGGCGAGGACTGAGGACTGAGTGCTGAGTCGCAAGTACCGACGACTGACCGCTGACCACGGACTACTGACTGCTGATCTCTGACCTCTGATCCGTGCCCCTCACCCCTCACCCCTAACCCCTTACGATCTAAATCCTCACGGAGTTCCCGGTAGTTGTAAATCTCGCCATTGAAAACAATCCAGTATCGCGCCGTTGGTTTCTCATTTCGAATTTCGCAATCCGAAATTCTCTCCCTGCTCCCTGCTCCCTGCTCTTTGACTACTGACAACGGACCACTGACCACTGACTCCTGATCATTCCGCAATCCGCAATCCGCAATTCGCAATCCCTTCTCCACCACTTCCCCGAGTCCCATCGGCTGTGCCCCAGTCTCGGATAGGTCGATAATCGCCAGCCGGGTATGAACCAGCCCAGCGCGACCCTCCGGATCTTGCCATAGTCCCTCGCCATCCGGCCCTCGATGACGCAACGCTGCAATCAACGACGCTGCGTCGCAAGCGATGCTTTTACCGAACCATCCTGCAATGCCACACACGTTTTTGTCCTCACTAAACTTTTGGGGTTCCGGACTTGAGGTCGTCGACTGTTTTATTTTTCCTGTCCCTTGAGGGGACCGTGCCGTCGGAAGGGAGCACAAGAGATTACAATTTTTTCTCCGTAGGAAGAGAGATTTCGTTGGCTTCCATAAAAGCAGGAGTTATAATCTGGGCAAAAGAAGTGACGGTCGAAAACATTGAAAAGGAACCCTGTGATGAGTAAACCCTTGCTCCAGGAATATCGCTATATCAGTCAGGTCCCAGGCATCTGCGGCGGTCGCCCGGTTATCAAGGGCACTCGGACCCCAGTCAAAACGATCGTCGGCTACTATAAAATGGGGATGAGTGTGGAAGAGATCCTTGAAGGCCTGCCCCATCTAACCCCCGCTCAAGTCTACGAGGCTCTCAGTTACTACCATGACCACCAGTCTGAGGTAGAACAGGACATTGAGGAGAGCCGAGTTGAACGCCTGATTGAGCGCTACGGCTTGAAGATAACAACATCTGGTAACCTGGTAGCTAAAGAAGAAAAGCCGTGAGCCGTGAGGCTCCCCTTTTCATTCGGCTTTACCTGGATGAAGACGTTCACAAACAGGTCGCTGCTGGACTCCGATTGCGCAGCTTCGACGTAGTTAGCGCCCACGAGATAGGCCGTTGGGGATTTACTGACGAATCGCAATTGAGCTACGCCAGTTCAGAGGGACGAGCTATCTTCACCTACAACGCGTCTGACTATTTAGAGCTTCATCAGGAGTGGCTGCGGCGCGGCAAAGACCATTGCGGCATTATCGTTTCAGATCAACTCCGCCTCGGCGAGACAGTCCGTCGCCTGTTGCGACTGCTAAATCAGGTTGCTGCTGACGAGATGAAAAACCAAGTTCGCTGGCTGCAGGCTTTCATGTAAAGTTCCGTATCTAAATCCGACAACCGTTTCACGCTCGCGTCTTACGTCCCGCGCCTGAATCCCCCACCTCTTTCCTCCCCCGAACACGGGGGAGGACTAAGGAGGGGGTCGCTGGCTCCAGAAGTCAGCGATCAGAGATCAGCAAAATCAGAATCTGCTCTCTTGCTCTTTTCTGACGTCTGATCTCTGACTTCTGACATGACCTCTATTTCCTTAAATCCGAACTCCGCAATCCAAAATCCGAAATCCCCCACCCGCCCCTTACCCCTAACGCCTCACGCCTTACGTTTGCAAGTGCGGAGTGCTGAGTCGCGAGTACCGACTACAGACAACCGACCACTGACTGCTGACCTCTGTTCATTCCGCAATCCCCCACCCGCCCCTTACCCCTCACGCCTAACGCCTTACGTCTTTACTGACCTCTGCTGTCTGACTTCTGATCTCTGACTTCTGACCTCTGACCTCTGCTACCACCAGTCTCATTGTACTGTCGGGACCATGGCTGGATGGCCGCGCCGTTTGAGCCAAAACACCCAGCCCGCCGTTTCACATTTCACGACTTATGTCTCACCCCAATTGGCCTTCGGCCATTAACTTTCCTTTTAGTATACGCTGTACCGCCTCCAAGACTTCGTTTACTTTAATCTCGTGCAGACACATCATTTTTCGTTCAGTGCACACCTGGAGAAGGCATCCGGCACAATCTGGGTCTTTGCGCAGAACAATATGGTTGGCTCCATAGGGTTCCCACCGGCCGGGATGATCACGCGCCGAAAAAATCGCGACGCACGGCGTTCCGACGGCCGCAGCGAGGTGCATAACACCAGTATCGTTTCCAATATAAAGACAACAACGCCTCAACGCCTCTGCTGATTCCAACACGGTTAACTGTCCCGCCACGTTTACAACTAGTTCTCCGAGCACTCGCTTCATCTCTTCCCCCAAGGGGAAGTCCTCCGGTCCTCCGAAAATCATTACTCGCGCACGCGTAAGATCGCGAAGTAACGTTCTCGCCACTTCGATAAAACGATCCAGCGGCCAACGCTTGGCAGCCATCTTAGAACCGGGTCCAAAGCCAAAAATCCACTCATTCGGTCGTATTTCGTTCTCGCGCCACAGCGATTCGATTTGAAAACACTCTCGCTCGGAAATCGGCAGAGTGAAATCCATATCCGCTTGCATCTGCAGATTGGCACGAGCTTCGCGCACAATGTCTAACAATCGCTCCGCTTCCGACGGATAACGGAGCAATCGGCCTGAGGCGTCCCGGCGGTCGAATATATAGCGGGAACCGTTAAGACCGTAGGAATTTCTTACTCCGCAAACAACCTGAAAAAATAATTTATCTCGCCTGACGTGCTTATACGGAAAATCACGTAAATAAAAAAACGCCTCAGGTTTGAGGCGTCGTATTTTGGCGGCCAGTGCGAGCTGATGGAACCAGGTAATGTGACTTGCTGAAGGCGGGATGTAAAGGAGAACCTGGTCGAATATTTTAGCTCCGCCTAATATCTCAAACGGAGATACCAGATTTCCAGGCTGTTGAGGAATCAGTAGAACCAATCTATGATCAGGATATTGCGCGCGGATCGCGCGAATCGCCGGCAAACTAACGATCGTATCGCCAAGCTGGCCCGTGCGGAAAACGAGAACATTCCTCTCTCCGTTCATAAGCGTAAGTGCCACGATAAGTTTGATCTATGTAAACTTTCTCGCAGACTCACATTTTCGGCGTTGTCGAAATCGCGAACTATATTTGGAGACGTTATCAGTTAGTTGAGTGCGGAATGCTGGAACAGACTGCAGCTCTTATCGATTTCCGATCTCTGCCTTCCGACTTCTGTTCTCTGACTTCTTCCCCTTCGCGCTTTGCCCTTTGCTCCCTGCTCCTTGCCCCATGTTCTTTGCGCCTTACCCCTCACGCCTAACGCCTTACGTCTTTACTGACCTCTGACCTCTGAAGCTACTCGGTCTCATTGTACCGTCGGGACCATGGCTGGATGGCCGCGCCGTTTGACCCAAAACAGCCATGCCCATTTCCAACCATGTGCCGCTACGAGGGCGGCAGCCGAACCACCTGTCAATTCAACCAGAGACCCATTTGGCTGGATCATAGCCACGGCGGGGAGGAAGAATAAAAGGAGCCGTCCAAAATCGCCGTCGGCGTCAGCGATGGCTGCGGTCTGATCGAGCATGCCAATAAGCCAGCCAAGCAGCAAAAATCCAATCACCACGCCGGGAATTCCAAAGTTGATGTAGAACTCCATCACATTGCCCACCCCCCATGAAGTGGTTTCGGAGAGAATCAGACCGGTCATCTCCGCGACGATAGCTGGGCTACCGCCAAACACCGGTTTATCAGGCCACAGAATGCGCGGCACGAGGGAAAGCAGTCCCTCCCACAGTGATCGCCCATAGAGGGAATCCACATCGCCATTGCGAATCCGGGTAGCGGCCAGCCCGACGAAATAGTTCTGGTTGAGCCTTGCATCAAGTGAGATCAAGTGTTTTTCGTTCGACGGATCAAACCATTCGAAATCTCTGAATATGTTCATCGATGCATCGATTCGGACTTCCATCGGTGCTCCGCCCCACACCGCCTCACGGATCTCGTCACGCTGCTGAAAGTAACTCAGGAACAAGTTAAAGCCTAGAACTGCAGCGACGATAACGCCGGCTGCTACCCGCCAGTGGCTGCGGATCGAGATGACCAGCACCGAAAGAACGATAACTGTGGACATGGTTCCATAACTCAAAAACCCGCCGAGCAAGAGCATTAGAACCGGATAAACCATCAGGGCCGTGAGCCAGATGCCGACCCATTTTCGATCGCTACACATCATTGCCGCTCGTAAGCCTAACATTACGCCCAGCATCCACACCGCCCCTCCCTTATCTATTGTGGCGCCCAGAGTTGGAATAGCGCGGAGAAAACTTAGACCGTAGGTAAAAACCCAGCCGGCGAACAGGCAAAAAACCCAAAAGTGCTCACGGTCTGATCTACGGTATTCGGTCACTTCCGTTTTCGACAAACGGGCCAACCACACCCCTGCTCCGAAGCAGATCGTGCCGATGGTGGCGAAGCGCATACCCATCTCCGTCAGGTCAGAATTCCCAAGCACGTCGTCACCCACTATATGTGCAATCGCGCCAGGCACGTGAATCAATAACAATGAGAATAAATAAGCAACCGGAAGCCCGAGCGACACCCTATTGCGCCGGAGTATCCACACCAGCCAGCAAAAAACCCCGAGACAAATGAAGATTAAAAATATCAGAGTAAACATGAGAGTTGCTCGGTATTATCTCGGCTCGCAACGACATCACTTAAACTTCGCAGCCACTCACCTGAGCTTTTCCAATGCAGTGGTTTGACTGGCTTGGAGAAGCGATAACCCGCTTTTTCCAGGATCCGAATCGACTCCGTCGCGGGGCACGTAGCTTCCCTATTATTCTGAGCCCAGTTGAGCTCTGTAAAGATGGTTCCGATCCGAGCCGTGTTGAGCAAGTGCGCAGCCCCAGCTAAGGCCCGATGCTCCTGGCCTTGAATGTCGATTTTGAGAAGGTCGATGCGTGCAATCTCATGTTCCGCACAGAACGAATCGAGCGAAACGGTTGGAACCCGTTCCACACCGGGATCATCTGCTGCGGTGGTGATAAAGTTCATACCGCCATTCGTCCCCAGCTCGCCACGAAAACGTCTCAAGGACGCGTGCCCGCTATCACTGAAGACAGCCACCTGGTGAACGTGCAAGTGATCAAGTCGATTCAGCGTCGCCGTTTCCCGCAGATGGACTGCTATTTCAGGGGTGGGCTCGAATGCATGCACAGTGAGATCGCGCTGAACGGCCAGGGCGGCAAGGCTATAGATTCCGACATTGGCCCCCACATCAAATACGACCTTGGCGCCTATGGACTCATCTGCCCAACAATCGAGATTTTGTTCTTCCAGAAAGTACGTTCCAAAAAAATAGAGTTGCCGTTGCAGCATCTCGGTAAGGTCGCATTGCATTTTCAAGCCGCCGTGCTTGAGTGTGGCCAATCTGGTTGTGCCCTGGTTACCCGTTGCAGCGCGCCAAAGCGCGTTGATCACCCTCAACTTGCCGCGGCGAATCGGGAAACGGCGGGCATACAAGATCAAGAGATGCTCCAAGGTTGAAGGCTGAATCAATGGCATAGTTCCTCTCGTATCCATAGATAATTTGCGAAGCACCAAACACGCTGACAGATTAGTGTCCGCCCGCGCCGTTCTAACACAACTGCGTTAGTAAACGCCAAGATCTCGCGACCTTTTTTCCCATAGGTCCGTCTGCAAGTATGTCCGCCTGATGATTTCCTAGTATTGGTAGTCCCGAGCCTATTCACGACTCACCCCCTTGTGTGCAATCGCGAACAGATATGCACCGCGACGACGTACCAACGCTCGCTGACGAGAGAGGGATACAAACCTTAGAAATTGACGACGCAGAGCCTGTGGGAGGGGAATAACATCCGGATCTTGTCCGAGTACCGTCGTTTCGACCTGATCAAAGAAAATTGCCAAGAGATCGCTTAAACTGTCCTTACTATAAAACCGCGCCGAGAAGCCGTCGGTAGATTGCCATAGCAGCTCATCTAGGGACTGACCACGCCAAAACCCAACGAGATAGCGCGTGACAAGGGTTATATACGCCGGCATTCCTTCGAGGTTGTAGACCATGATCCGCGCATCGCCGCCTGGCCGCAGCACGCGCTCGATCTCGCGGACGATCCGTCCGGTCCGCGAGGAGTGATGAATCACTCCCCAAGACCACACCATGTCGAAAGACTCTGACGGAAAGTCAAGCGCCTCGGCATCCATCTGACGCACGTCAGCTTGCAGTTTGATTTGCTCAAGTCTTTTCACCGTTGCCGTTACAGATCTCGGCGACAGGTCAACCGCGCTTAATTCGGCACCGGCACGCGCGAGCATTTCGGAGTGAAAGCCCATCCCGCAACCGATTTCCAGAACGCGCCGCCCCGGGACCTGGTTTATCGCCATAAGCTCTTCGAATGGATTAGGGGCGCCGGTAAATAATCGCGCCGCATGAAGAAATCGGCGGTCGATATCTTCGAACCAAGGCGGAGTAAATTCGACCAGTCCGGACTTGCCTTTCCAATCGTAGCTCATTGTATGAGCGCTCCACCATTTCTTGTTCCCTTCTTGGACCGCCTGGACGTCCAAAGTATTCAATCTTTTTTCTTCGTACTTCATCAATAGCCTTCCGAGAACTTAACGGCACCGGGCAAGCATTCGGAGATTGCACCGCGGAGGCGCGGAGGGCGCGGAGTAAAGAGTTTTTGATTAAAAGATGCTCCGAACTCTGTGTACTCTTGCCCTGTGGAATACCGGGCTGCAATTCCACGGGGCGAGTGTCTCCGTGGTAAAGAAGGAATTCGAATCTTTCACTGCGGTGGCGCGGAGAGCGCCGAGTAACGCCCTTTATTAAGAAATACTCCGAACTCAGCGAACTCCGTGTCTCCGTGGTGAATACTCTTTCGCAGGAAAACCTGAAGACCCAAAAATAAAGACCAACGACATTTTAGGCGATTGAAGGATGCATTTGTACAGCGTATTTCCAGAGCTATATTTGAGATACGTGTTCCAGGGCAGCCCGCAGGCGATGCACATAGGCATAGTTTCCTTCAGTGCAGCGTTTGTGACCAGCCTTGGCAATCCGTTCTCTGGCGGATTCGTTGCTGCAGTAGAACTTAATTTTCTCCAGCAACTCCTCGCTGGAAGCAAAAAATTCCGCTTCCTTGCCCTCTTCAAAAAACTCTTGGTGCTCCGCCGTGCGGTCCGCCAGCAGCAGGCTGCCACAGGCGGGGATCTCGAAGGTGCGTGTTGTGTGCTGATCGGGACAGACCTTACGGAGAAATCCGAGCCCGATTTTGGAGCCCGTAAGCGCACGAGCATAGTCATCACCATACATCTCGCCGTCTTGGTATGAGCGAGCCAGCAGGTCATCGCGGTGGAAGCGGAAACAGTCATCTCCGGCAAGCTGCCGCAAGATTATGTGCCTGCGAGGACTCCATTTGCCGTCGCGCAGAAACTCCCAATATTGGCCCCAGATCTTGAGGTGCGAACCGGCGGCGGCGATTTCGTGAAGCAAGCGCTCGCGCCGCGGCTCCCATCCGCCGATGAATCCAACGACACAGTTCCACCGGGGATCATCGGATAAAAGCGGGCGGTGAACCTCGTCGCAGTATCCGAGTGGCATATAGATGACCGGTTTGCCAAGCGCCTCGTAAGATTCCCGCTCGTAAGATTTGCAGTAAACGAGCACATCGAATGCTCTCATGGCCTCGTCCATAAGACGCGTCCGTTTCCAAGCCAGTGAGAAATACGGGTCGGGTGTGAAGTGAACTAATCGGGCACCGAGCTTCCGCAGATCTTCGATCGTTTCAACGCGCAGGAACTCCTGTTTGTCGGCCCACACCAGACCCGGCTGAAACTCGCGCGCGACCTTGAGAACGGACCCATTGATCTCATCGACCACCGAACCTCGCTGCCACCGCCGCTGCACTTGCCGCTTGAGCCATGACGTCCGCTTCCATGGTTCGTTCGTGTGCACGCCATGTACATCGTGCCCGAGCCGCGCCAGCGCGCGCATGCGCATTAGGCATGTCTGGCCAGAGCCGATTTCGCCGAGGTAGAGGATCTTCATCCGGCTGCCGTTTCCTCACCGGAAGCAACTTCGCCGACTAAGGACAATAGTTGCTCCTCGAACTTTTGCTTCGAATGTTCTTCACGGGCCTTGACCCACGCAGCTTGGCGCATCCGGTGATATTCCTCATCATGGTCCAACATCCAGTTCATGGCATCAGCCACCGCGTCTACCTGTGATGCGTCGGCCAAAAGCAATCCCGTCCGTCTATCATCCACCAATTCCGGAATCGCAAACCTTCTGGCGGAAATCGCCGGGCATCCGAAATATCCGGCCTCGACAATTATCAACGGAGAAACATCGCTGTTTGTCGGATGCACGACCGCACGTGCCCCAGCGAGGATCTCCTGCAATTTTTTCTTCTCCTCCGGAACCTCTTTTCTTAAAAACCCAGCAAATGTCACTCCTGGATCTGCTACCATGTACGACGGTTGGTCCCCGACGATGGTAAGAGAGGCGTCTGGGTGACGTTTTCTAACTTGTCGCAATGCCAAAAGAACAATGCGTCCGCCTTTGGCGGCAAAATTTGTAGAAACAAAAGCAAATTCCTGCCCGCCCGCGTAAGCATCCCGCGCAGGTATTTCAACCTCGCCAAAACTGCTCAGAGAATCGACGCGCCTTACGTCCAAGGCGTAGTGGCTCACAGCACGCTCGGCCGCCCAATGACTTCTAAAGCCCACGCGCCGCGCGTTCTTTAACCAGGTAGCCTCAGCTTGCTCAATCCGTTCAAGGTCCTTGCGACGGAATAGCTCACGGCGATGAAAAATATCGATGTAGTCGCGAAACGTGCAGTCACTCCACGCTATGTAGGGCCGCTGTGGTTTTGTCAGAATCCAAGGCGTGAACCCATGAAAAAAATCTAGTTCCGCATCGGGTCGGCATCGAGCGTGAACTTCGTAAGCAATCACCTCCAGCCTCTGCGTGGAATAGAAGAAGAAGTCACCTTGAAAGCCGCTTACGCGCAAGAATTTAGACACCGCTTTCTGCCATAGAATTACCGGCGGATTTATTGGCCCGGCGGAGCGCACCGCATAGACTTTGCTGAGCGCAGCAAACGCGGCGGCGTTCATCGCGGAGAACCCGCCGGAGCGAAGATTTTGCGGCAGGTTAGAGATGAAGTTGATCAAGCCAGCAAGCCCTCGCTATAAAGCCTAAAGAGCGCGTGGGCAGAGTTCTCAATTGCAAAGGCCGAAGCTGCCACCCGCTGGTTTGCGTCGGCAATATCGCGCTGTCGCGCGGCATGCTGAAGTAATTCAGCCGCCCACTTTGCTTCTCCGGCTTCCACGCTTTGAAAATGCACGAGTTCAGGCACGACGACACATTCGCGCGGCACAGCAGTAGATGCAAGGACAGGCAGCCCTGCGGCCTGTGCCTCGACTACGACCATACCGAGCCCCTCGCCCCGCGATGGAAAGAGCAAGACGTCGCTCGCGAGCATGAGGCGTTCAATGTCCTTGCGGATACCGACGAACCTCATTCGCCCGGCAAACCCCGCTGCGGCAATGCGCTGTTCGAGAATTGGAACGGCGGGGCTAGGTGCCCCAGCGAGTAGCAATCGCGCACGCCTATCCTTGCGCGCGCATTCGATCCCTACGGAAACAGCGAAGCCAGAATTCTTGTGGTTTTGCGGCTGACCGATATCAGGCGAGTGATCTATTCGCCCAGCGAACAAAATGATCCTCGCGTCCTCAGGCCAGCCGAATTCACGGCAGACCGAAGTTTTCGCGGTACGCACATCGCCGTTAAAACGAGCAGGGTCGATTCCGCAATGGAGCGCCGCCTTCGGGATATGGCGGAATCGTGGCGCGTCGAAATCGTACTCTGAAATGACCTGTCGGGACGTGCCGGTGATGTGCGTTGAATATTGTGCGACGAGACACTTTCCAATCCGTGCGGTGATACGACGACCAGGTGTTACGCCATAATTGTTCAGAATTTGATATGCCGGGTTGTGAATATGAGTTATCCGCACGGGCGGCAAATTACCTAGGCCCATGAGAAAATGCCAGCCGCTGGTGTAATCCTGGTGATCGTGGACCACGTCGTATTGTCCCAGTCGTAGTATCCGCCGGAATTCCCTAACAAAACGTACAACATCTCTACGACCATACCGCACATAATAAATTCGGGCTCCCAACTGAGCCGCCTCATCATCGAAAACTGCCCGGTTGCCGCTAGTGGCAAGGAAGTCCACAGCCGGAGCGTTAACCCCTTGACGCGCCCACAGCCTGAGCAGCGCGATCAACCACGTCTCGGCACCGCCCATGCCCAAGCTGTCAATGATTTGTAGCACGCGGACGCGTCGCGCCGATTTCAATTGCTAAGCCATTTCTCTTAACTTACTTCGGTTACAAAGAACCTGGTCAATATTCCGAGAGGTGCAATGACCTGAGTCTCGGGTTTACTTCTGCCCGCGGAAAAACGCTTTCTTCACGGCGCCCCCCACAAGCCTGAGACTTCCCGCCACTGAGGACCGATACGCCACCTCTTGAATGAATAGGTCTGGGTGAACAACGTTGATAGGAAAATGCGCGTTGCCATGTTCCTCAGGCCCACACTGCACCAGATGAACAACTGACTGCCTTGCAAAGAACAGAACATTTTGGCGATACCAAAAGGAGATTGCTGCGTCGTTCCAAATGTAAGGACGAACAAAGTCTAGCAGGACAAACTTTCGCGCCTCAAACCGCTCGACCCAGTATTGTTGCCAACGTTCATTTACATGTCCCACACCACCTTGGGCGGGAATGGCAGCGGAGAATAAAACAAAATCGGAAAAGCCGGTCAGCGCGTCCACATACCCCGCCTCACTCTGAGGAGGCACATGCTCTGCAACCTCTAGCGAAATGGCGAGGTCGTATCGCTGCTTTACGGGTATTGGCTTGCTCAAGTCCGTTCGGACAAATGAGCCCCGCGGGATTACAAGCAGAGACTCATCCACCCAGGGACCATCCAGCCCTCTTACGGCGAGCACTCCCATCTCAATCAGCACGGATAACCATGTACCAACACCACAGCCCACGTCGATTGCAGAATTCACACTGGATAGTCGGTCCAGTACGAGCCGCAGTATCGTGCGAGCTGCGTAGACAGTCCGCTCGTGTCTCGTGCTGTAGAAGTCTTGTTGATATTTCGTCATTGGTAAGGCAGGTGTCCACGGGCCAAAAAAAACAAAGCCCAATGCAAGCGCGGATTAGGATCCGTTCTGCCAACAATTGGTCGAACCCGTTTGGCCATTCACTTTCTGCTACTCAAAAAAAAAGTCGCAAAAGCCCTTTGAGAGCCTGATCCATGTCCATTGGTGATGCGCTGAGCGCAGTCAACGCGGCCGTGCGCGACGGCGCCGGCCCGCGCAAAAGCTCCATAGCGGCCTCAGCCCACACCTTCGGGCCGGCAGAAAGTGAGAGACAACGGAAACTCGCCGTTGACAGTAGCGGATCGTCGGCGACCCCTTGCGAGAGAAGCACCCGAAGCCCGGCGAGCTGCGCTTCGACGACCGCCATTCCGAATCCTTCCATCCGTCGCTCCGGGTGCGGTAGGATAAACCAATCACAGCAGCACATTACTTCCGGAATATCGCTTCGCCAGCCGAGCATGCGCACCGCATTGTCCATTCCGTGTTCCCTCGCTCGGACCAGCACAGCCTCTTCCTGCGAACCTGCGCCGGCAAAAACTCCAACTGCCCGTGGCTCACGCCGGCGCAGTTCGGCCAGCACATCCACCGCAAACACTGGATTCTTCTCCGGAACCACGCGTCCGGCGAATAGCAGGATCAGCGCCTCCTCCGGCAGATCCAGTTGACGACGAAAACCAGCGCGGTCAGCAGAAGCGTTTTCAAACGGTGTGGAATCCAACCCGTAGTAGTGGACGGTATCACGCCCGGCTTGGCGAGGGCGACCGGCAAGAAACGTGTCGAGCGTATGGTTGGAATTACCGACGATGGAGTCAGCGATCGCGAAACAGATGCGACGCATCGGCTCGCGGATCAGACGCTGCTTAAGCCGGCTGGGAGTGAGCACCGCTTCGTCCGCGTTATGCACGTGAACGACTCTTTTCTTGATTGGTAATCCCAACGCAGCCAGAAGATAAAGAGCCGAAACCAAATCGTGATGACAGTGCAAAACATCATATTGTCCACGCCGCAACTCGGTGCGGAGGGCTCGGACAAAGGCCGCCTTTTTCGTAATCGGAACCGGCGAATGGATTACCTGCGCACCGAGTGCCTTGGCCTTCTCGTCTAATAGCCCCGGCTGACCCAATGCGCAGTAGAAAGTCCAATCGACATTTACTCTTTTCGTAGACGCGTGCGCCAGCATCCGGACCAGCCAGTTTTCCACGGCGCCACGGTCTAGGCTTTCTACAACGTGCAGAACTTTCAAGGGAGGTTCTAGAAAATTAGCTCAGCAATTTTCCCAGGGAGGGTTTGGCTGCGCGGGACTGCGATGCGGTTGATGCGCATCACGGGTCCGAAACCTTAAAGATTCCCGATAAAAAATACTTGTGGCTTGAGCATACCCGTTACCAGGTGCAAATCCGCTGAAGTCAATTTGTGTGAGGCCGTTGTTTCTCAAGATCTCGCAGGCTTTCGGACACTGGTCGCTATTGTCCAAAATGATCAAGCCACCGGCCGCAAGGTTTTTGGCCGCTGCCTCTGCGCACCGCCAACGAAACGGCCCGTGATTATCTATAATAAAAACGTCATGTTCGACAGGATTATGCTTGATCAACGCCTGAATCTCTGCATCCACATTGAGGGGGGTCACTATCAATTCAACGGAATCTGGAAGCAGAGTCTTGATGTATGGAACCCACTGCTCATTTGATTCCACAGTAGTGATTCGCTCGCACCGTTTGGACCACCAGAGTGTGGAAAAACCGCTTCCCCACTCGAAGACTGACGCGTTCGAGAAGTCAAACTGCGAAAGAAACTCAATTGCAGGATATGTAATCCAGGGCAGGGGGGCACCCGACGCATCTACAGGACGACCTTCCCACCATGAACGAAGCCATCCATATTGAAACAAAAACCCTCTTTGGATTTGCAGCAGAACACGAAGTTTGTTCATGATTCGCTTCATAACAGATGATAGCTACTGCAATACTGAACCAGTCTCTACTTTTACGGGCTCACTGTTTCTGCGCCTCTACGTAGAGACTCTCCCATTCATACTTCTGATCATCGAGGATGATCGGCTGACAAATTTCTGCCCGTTTAAATGACACACGTATGATTTTATTGAAGCCGGCGCGATGTAACATTTTTCCCATGCTCACCCAATCATAGAGAAACTGGTGTTCATAGCGTTGCCGGAAATAGGAATTCACTACTTCCATTGGCGTTTCCTTCTCGCACCCCCGCCACGCAACTAATTCGTTCGGCGCTTCAAAATAGCGTCGCATGATAATTTCTGCGTCGGGCACTACAATCCGGAGGCAGCCGCCCGGACTCAGGACGCGGCAAACCTCGCGGGCTAACTTTTCTCCGTCTTCCAACGAAAAGTGCTCAAACACGTGCTCGCAGAAGATTCCATCAAACGAGATATCGGGAAAAGGCAGGCGGCGGCTAAAGTCGAGAAGAAAATGCACGTTCCGGTCGTGAACCCCATCGACGTTAACCCAGTGTGGGTCGTCAATGCCACGTGGGCCGGAACCGAGATTCAGGAACGAAGGGCGTTCACGGGTGGAGAGAAATTTACGAATCCGACTTGTCTGTAAAGTAATAGCATTCCACAAGCGGATTCGAAGAAAGTAGAGATCCCAGCGCGCAATCGCTAGACAACGATGACTGAATAGAAATAAGAGTAGATTACGCAAACCTGTAGTAATAAAGCGAATCAAAATTGAATCATTTGAGCGATTCAATAAATTGAAGTCCTCGACGCCTGCCCCGCAGGCTAGCATTTTGAATTTTTCGATGCGGTCCGCCGGCTAACATGGCGCGCAGAGGCTCGTGCCATCGCACCGCATAGGAGGCTAAATCCATCACTGAATCACGAAGATGCGCGAGTACGACCGCCGAAAAGTAGATTCCCTCGATCAACCGTGCAAGATAGTCCTCGGTCAACCGCTCCGGTGGAATAAGGTGCGTTAGTTTAAGCGCGGCTATGAGCCCGACGCCAAGTCCAATGTCACATGCGCAGGCAGCCAAATCATTATCGCCTCCAGAAATCATGGACTCGCCGGTACGATCCAATTGAAAGGAGCGTTTTCCCGATTGATGCAAAAAGAGATAGCGCTGCGCTACCTCGCGCCTCAGGCAAAGCCCCGCGCCACACGGCGTGGATTGGGACAGGCGCGGCAGGTTGGACCAGACGTCCGCGTCAAATTCACGGATGACGAGATTTCCCCAGTAACGACGGGTCCATTCCGGCGGTGGTTGCTCGAACGCAGGTCGGCACTGTCCACTCCACGATCCCAGGAACGGCTTCTCCCCCGAGACGCGTACGGCTCCCTCGAGGAAGTCCGGGTCCAGCACGTTATCGTCGTCCACGAACACGAGGAGTTCTCCTGCCGCCTCGCGAATACCGCGCAGCCGCGCCGGGGTAAGACCCAGCGTCTCCTCCCGAATCAGACGCGCACATGGATGCCAAGAGAGATCGAAGCGACCCGCCAGTGGCTCGTCGCTTCGGTTGTCCACCACCAGCAACTCCCATTGGTGCTTCGGAAAACTCTGCTCAACCAATGCCTCCAAACATCGCTGCAGGTAATCCGGGCGCGGGTTGTGGGTACAGATGATGACGGTAATATCCACGGTCAGAGATGTATTCGCGCGGCTCTTGCTACCGTGACATAAACGTATGCGCCGAACTTGCGGATATCCTGCTCGTTGCCCGGTCCGCTAATTGAACGAGGGCTCTTCTAGGCACGGCCAACAAATCCGTCATTTCCGGCAAGGGGTGTCCTCGTATTGGAAGTAGTGAAACCCCATATCCGGGCAAACCATCGCGGATAGTGTGGGTTGCGCCCCCTCTGGGCTTGATGTCGCCTACCCGGCAAAAGCAAATCTCGTATTCCAGTGATTGGAGGAATTCCAACAACTCTTGTGGCAGAGACACCCGCACCAGCCACTTCTCGAAATACTCGAAGTAGACGGCTTGAATGGCTTGCGTCTCAAGGTTTCGCCTGGCTCCGCGCAGCGCCACAAGCTCATATCCTTCCACATCCATCTTCAGAAGCTCGACGCGGTTGATTCCTGCCCGCTCCAGGTAATCGTCCAGCGTGACGGTAGCCACTTGATCCGGAGCATCATCGGCAATGTGCGACGCTCCCGTTTGGTTAGTGTCAATAAGAAACGACACGACACCGACATGGTCGGAGACCGCGGCAGCATTCACGGTACATCGCATAGAAGGATATAGAGCCAAGCTTTTTTTAATGGAGGAAACCAGCGCCGGGTTCGGCTCAAACAAGTGAAATTGTATCTTGTCTCCATGGCGACCCGCCAAGCCAAAGCTCAACAGCCCGTGATTGGCCCCAACGTCCAAAAACACGCCCCCCTCCCCAAGAAAGGCGTCAGCAAGATTGAAGAAGTCCTTCTCAAAATCCCCGTCAATAACGATGAGGCGTAAGAACCCATCGCTCATGTCGGCATAGCCGAAGGACTCGTCCCGTATCCGGACCAACTGAAGTGGGTCCTCTCCGGTCAGTCGCATCCAAGCCGTCATCAAGCGATGCCGTCGCAAGGCCGGCGGCAGCTTCTCAAACAATTCGGCGGCTTTTGGAAGAATTCTAATGTTCAAAAGTTGCTCCAGTATGCGCCTATCCGTCAGCCAAGTACTGCCATCATGTCTTCGTCACCGGATGGTGCAAGGCGATAGCCAAAGTCTGACAACCTTTCAAAGCAGTCTTCCTTCTGTGCCTTGGTGAGGTTCTTGATCTCCCAATGAATGATGGGAGGCTTCACACGATCAAAAGGGAAAAGGGACAAGATGTAAGCATCGGCGCCTTCGGCGTCGATTTGCAGGAGGTCAATCCGCTCGGACGGCAGGTGCTCAAAGACATCGTTAAACGTAATACAGTTTACCGTTATCTCTCGAACCATCGTTTCCAATCCCGGGATGAGATAGGAATGTTTGACAATGTGGTCGCGCTGAAAGGAAGCCATTCCGCCAGCCCAAATCGGAGCGCTCTCGGACTCCACCGTGAAGAGCGTGCGTTTTCCGGGTTCGCAATCTAAAGCGGCCTGCAGAACAACAATGCGATCGTTGCCGCGGTAGAGTTCGAGTAGTTGGCTGGCTGGCCGAGGTTGAGGCTCCACCAGGACACCCCGCCAGCCATACCGGCCGATGTATTCATATAGGGGATCCTTGGTAATTCCATCGAACGCGCCGATCTGTATGAACGTAAATTCCGTGCCGAATTCGAACATCCTGCGGCAGACGACATCCGCCAACTCGAGGAAGCGGAGATAGCGCGGTTCAAGTAGTTGCCTTGGACAGTACCGTATTCCTTGTACATGGTAGCCAAGCTCGGCAAACAGTTTTTTGAACAATTGTTTCATGTCGCAATGGACTGTTTCACGATTTCACGACTAGTGTTTTTCGACAACCGTGCTCCAATCCATTTTCGATATGCCAATGTCATCCTCACCCTGACAAAGTGCTTCCATTGAAGCCAAACATGATAACAGATGGCAAGAACCCTTCGTAAATTTCCGGCAGGAAGCCGTTGGTAGTAAAACTTTTCAAAGAACACTAGCAAGTCCGCGCCGACCATGTCCCGCAAGAATGTTTTTTTCAAGCCGGCCCAGTGTATGATCAGCGGCGGCGCTGTCCCTTTCGATACGCTCTCGACATCCAGGCCGTCCATGGGATTGCCTGGCCAGCGCATGATCGTCCGGCGTTCAATGCGCAATCCCTCGAATGCTTCTTTTTGCAGGATTACATAATTCAGCACGCCCTGATCGCCACCCATAAAATACTGTGGATAACGCAAGCGACGAGGCAGCGTCCATTCAACCCAAGGGTCAAACTCCTCACGTTTAACCAACCCGGCCGTCCCAAACCATTGGCCCACATTGAACGCAGCCCGGGCAGGTTGAACTTTCGGGTCGATTTCGCGAAGCTTGTCCCAGTCGTAGTAAAGCCGCTTGAAATCGGCATCAGACAGCCTTTCATCGTCCACAAAAAACGGCGCGTCACTTTTCGCGCGAATATCCAGCACGCGGCCCGTGATGGCGGTGTCCACATCCATCACGAGGAACTTCTGACCGGCTGGACCAAACAGCGGCTCTAGCTTGACCAGGCCCCACCCGTAATCGCCCTTGGGTAGATCTACCAACTCGACGGCCCAGTAATGTTGCAGTTCCTCCGCCAAGCCGCGCTGCAGGATGTCCCCAGCAAGGAGCCTGATACGAACCTCAGGGTAAAAGTAGCGAATGCTGGCTACGCAAATGCGCGTCAGGCGGGCGTCGCGCGCACACGCGGCAATGTATACGCAATCAACCATATGTTCGCGGTTACTCAACTTGCAACCAACTCTGGATTGGTCCGCAGCCGCATCCAGCCTTTCCATTTATGGGAAATTCGACCGCCTATACGACGACCTGGCGTACCTAGAGCCTGTAGGACCAGTAGGACAGCACCTGACAGGAGTAATGTTCGAGAGCCGAGCAACCTTCGGCGAATCTGGCTCCACGACCGCAAACCAGCCGACAAACTACCTACCGCTAGCCACCGCTCAGCGACAAAGAAGTAGAGACTGCACAGCGCGCGCTGCCTGACCCAGTTCATGCCGGGGCCATCTCGAATAAGTCGCTCGAATTTCTCCAAGAGTTCACTTGCCGCCTCAAGATGGCGAGGTGAACGACGCTGTTCAATGCTGATCTTGGTCGGCTCAAACTGCCAACGTACGTGGTGGTCGATATCGGGAAATCGGAGATAACGAAAGCCCGCTGCAATGGCGCGGATGTGGAGTTCCAAGTCCTGCCAGCTAAGCAGCGCCTCATCGAACAATCCGAGCCGCAGTAGCGATTCCCTTCGCCACACCGGTCCGGTAATGATCCAAGGGCACTCGAAGTACAGGAATCGCAGGAGGTCGTCACCGATTAACTCAGCATCCCATTGTTTTCCGAGATCGTTCGGCGTCTTTACAAATACCGCAGTCTGGAAAGTCGCAAAATCGAGGTCGGCATTACGCTGCATGAGCCTGACGCGGCGGGCAAGACAGTCTCGTTCTAGTAGGTCGTCGGAGTCCAGGAAGACAATGAAATCCGCGTGGCTTTCGGCGACCCCAATGTTGCGGCATACGCTCGCCCCAGATTTTTCGCCACTGCGCCTGATGTACCGAATGCGGGGATCAGCCGCGGTACGTTTTGCGACCTCCTCCGCAGTACCGTCGTCCGAGCCATCGTCGACGATGATGTGCTCCCAAGCTTCAAAACTCTGCCGCTGGACCGAGTCCATCGTTTCGCAAAGTAGCTTGATCCGATTCTTTGTCGGCGTGATGACGGAAATTTTTGGCAGTTGGCTCATGCTTGGCCGACTTCATGATGAAGAAGGAATTCGGATGACTCACCACGAAGGCACGAAAGTCACGAAGTAAAGAGTTTTTGATTGAAACATACTCCGTACTCTGTGTACTCTTGCCCTGTGGAATACCGGGCTGCAATTCTACAGGGTGAGTCTCTGTGGTGAATGCTTCTTCACGGTGAACGCCGAAGAACCGAAATTACCAACTTGACATTGCCGCTCGTTTCCAGGTGTTCGGAGCAACGCATACATAAATGAAGGTCGGGTCCCAAGCGATCTGCCCGGTTGTACATGTATCACTAGCAGAACTCGGAGTATGACTTGTGCTTTCAATGAACGAACCAGCGGTTAGAGTGGCGTCTGCGCTGTCATCCGCCGTTCTGACTTTTAATGTCCGTTCACTTCCTACCGGAAATAAACCAACATTGTTATTTGAATTGTTGCCCCACGTCAAAGGCCGATAGAAAATAATGTTTCCTGGATAGGGATTACCATTTCCGTCTACACCACCAAACTGTGCAAGTTGCTGTGTATGACCTCCGGGATTAGTTCCATAGATAGATATATGACCGCCGTGATGAGTATCATTCCAATCTTCATCTGTCTGAGTAAGGATCGCAGCAGCTTGATAGTATTTGGAACCATCCCATCCACCAAAGTTTATCCCACCGATACTGTCCATCTCATACCCGGTAAACATTACTGGGGTTGGACCTGTTTGCGTTCCTCTTGTTTTGTATAGATTTATATAGGGCGCTCTCCAATCCTGATCAGAATGTGTGTACAAATCAATGCCATTGGCATAGTTGTTGTGTACTTCAAGGATGCGGCTAATACCTAGGTTTCCAACCATGGTTAGACCCCCATTGCCCGAATCGGGAGCCGGATTTGCTCCTATTTGAAGGTTGCCATTTACATCTCGAGATAAAGGAGAGTCAGAGAATGTGGTCGCGCTCGACCGTACCGGGACCACACCATTTGTAGGATTTATTCTGAGAGACGCTGCCCGTGGCGCTGTTCGCTCATTTACTGACTGTGCATCCGCAATCGTGCAAAAGACACAGAACAAAAGTAGAAATGCAATTTTCTTCATAGTTAATCCTTTCAAATAATTGTTGGATGCGACGAGGAAGCTCTTCAAACATGGATGATCGGTTCATGCTAGGGCAGTCGTTTGCGGGGTAGACATTTGCTGGTAGCGGGTAAAACAGCCCTAAAGATGCGCCAGATAGTCACAATCGTTTTGACTTATTCGCTTTGGCAAAACAATTCGGTCGATTGCGATGAGAAACTTGCTCTCTTCATGAGCCGCAGATTATTACGAAGTCGACTTTTCAGTGACGTCGCACTACCGATCTGCAAGCAGGCATCATAGGCGGGCCTCGCCCGTCCAAAATCGATGACCACTTTGAAACCCTCTTCCGCCAGCAACCCGCGCAAACTCTGTGTCGAAAAATAATTGAGATGTTCCCAAGGATTGATAACCTGTGGGAGACTCCCATTCTTCAGAAAGGCAGCAATGGAATTGGGAATAAAGGGTAAATCACATTGCGGAACGGTAATTGCCAGAAGTGCCCCAGGTGACGCGTGCTTTCTGAGGAACCGCAATACCTCTCGTGGGTTCGGGACATGTTCCAAAACCTCGGTACAAATAAACAAGTGAAATGGACCGACATCTGCAACCTCATCCAGGCTGTCCAAGACCTCGAAACCGCATTGAGATGCCCGTATATTTCGTTCCACACTGGGTTCATAACCGAAAGACTGAATATCACGCCCGAGCAACATTCGTGTGAGCGCTCCATATCCGCAGCCAAAATCCAGCAGGCGCAAGGGTCTTGAGGAAGAGATAGAATGCCTTTCAATGGTTTGAAGAAAGGCGGCGCCGAACTCCAATAAAGCGCGGCGGTATTCAATGGTCTGTGTTACCGTCTTCGAATGATCAATCAGATCTTCGTAAACCCGACGTAAAAAGTCATTCGGAGGTAACCATCCGGAAAAGACAAACCCGCTAGAACTTTCGACAATTGGAAATTCATCATCGGCCGAGATGCCCAGGATTTCGCAATAATTCGGCCGATAGGTGGGATTCGCTGCGCAAACGGCAGAAGCTGGAATATAGGTCAAAACACTCGGATGCTTTTCGCCCGTCAAAGGACAATCACGATTGACGGGATGTTGTGTCATCGAATACCGAGATCCGTTTTTTGAACTATCGCAATCAGCTACCGCGTCAAGGCTGCGGCCCGCTTTGCTATATTATGAGATTCTACCGGCTGAGTACGATGAACCGCTTCTGCCGGCAGACCGTAGTACCGCGCGACTTTTCTGATAGCCATCACCAAATCCCGTGCTTCGCGGGGGCCCAGCGATTCATGAGCGTCCACACGGACAATCGCGCGATTGGCGGCGTGAGCATTGGGCAGTTCAAAGTGTTGTGGTCTCGTCCCCTGCCGCAGTGACCAGGGCATGCCACTCTTGCCGAAGACGACGGCGTCGCGGTGCCATGGCTGATCGGTCGGAAAGAACGGGTAACCGGACTGCACGCTACCGATCCCTTCTAGCTCCAGCGCCGTGGCGAATTGTTGCGAGTCACAGTTCAGTTCCGCGCTATCCACAAATAAGGACAGGAACCAGTAAGCACCTTCACAGTCAGGTGCATCACCGACAAGCGACACGCCCTTCAGGCCTTCCAAGCCTTTGGCAACAAGGGTGGCAAATCTCCGCCGTGCCTTTACGGCATCGGGCAGTTTTTCGAGCTGTATACGCCCGATGGCCATGCTGATTTCATCTTGATTGAAATTCAGTGAGGCAGTCACGTTCGTTGGATTCCACTGCGCGGAATAAGGCTTGCCTCGATCGATGATTTGTCTAGCTCTTGCGAAGAGAAGCGTGTCTCTGGTGAAGATGACCCCACCTTGAGCGCCGGTAGCGTGGTGTTTTCCGAACATCGTGGAGAAGGCCGATATGATACCGAACGTTCCTACTAATCGGCGCTTGTAGAGCGCTCCGTGTGCCTGAGCGCAGTCCTCCACGAGGGGGATATTGTGTTCCGCAGCGAGTTCCAAAATAGGATCGAGGTCCACCGGATGCCCGGAGATATGCGCGATCAGTATCGCCGATGTCCGGTCTGTCAGAACGGCTTTGATCTGATCCACTGAGGTATTCAGCGACCGAGGCTGGGAATCCGCAGGGATAGGGATGCAATTTATCAATGCGACTGGCATCACACCGCCCGGATCAGTGATTGAAGGTACAATGATTTCGCTGCCGGGCTCTAGATCAAGCGCTCTTAGTGCCACATAAATGGCATTGGTTCCCGAGTTCACGGCAGCGGCGTAACCACCCCCCAGATAATCCGCAAAGGCCTGGCAATAGGCCTTGGTCTCCGGCCCATCATAGATCAGAGCACCGCCTTTGCGGATTTCCCGATCCAATACCTGCATGACTGCTTGTTTTTCTCTTTTGTCAAAATGGCGTCTACGCGGCCAGGGCCATCTGCGAGCGCGAGGCCCGCCATGCACCTGTGACGGCTTGCGTATCACGGCGTTGACTAGGGCGGGCTCGATGTTAGCCAGATCGAGTAGCCGTCGAGCAATGCTAATGGCGAAACGTTTGACAGATTGTACAATGTTCATATTCAATCCATTTGTTGTGTTGTTATTAGGGAGGCGCGATCAGCTAAATCGCCGTCTTCTGTTGAGAAGCGTAACTGTGTTGCGCGGCATCCAACAGGCGAATGACTTCCAATGTCTCTTCGGGGTCAGGATCTAGTACTCGCCCCGGCCGATTCCCGGAGACTGATCCCGCCACCGTAGCACGCCACAGTCGGGGAAACTGTCCCTCGGTCAGCACATCGAGAGCGGCTGCAAGCATTCGCGCAGTGATCGATGAAATCGACGGACCCAGATCAATTTCATGCTGCTGCTTATTGGTCTCGATGCTGAGATGGAATGTGCCGTCGTTTCTTGATCCGATCAACGACGATTGCCGCCCGTCTTCATGCCAAACAGCGATTGTGTCCTGATCGTCTTTGCTGGAGACCTCCACCTCACGCACTCCCTTTCCCATTATGGCGAGCAGCATCTCGGAAGCGTGAATGCCGTACCAGAAATACCGGCCTTGCGTTTCCTGAATCTGCATCCAGTAGCGAATGCGGCAGGTCTTCACTTTTTCGCCCAACGCTCGGATCGCCTCCAACGCGCTGACCAAGCTGTCTGCGTAACGAAACGCTGAACTGGCAAAAACTCGCGTGTTGGTTTGTGCAGCGATTGCAAACATTTCCTGCGCATCAGCAGTGGAAATTGCGAACGGCTTATCCACAAAGACCGGTACACCATGACCGGCCACAGCGCGAAAGAGCGCCGGGTGGAGCCGCCCATCCGATGCCAGGATAAACACAAGATCGCATGCTTCCGCCACTTCCTCAGGCGCGTCCACGATTCGAACGCCATACTTGTCTCTCAACTCATTCGTGAAGCCCTGAACGCGGGAAATGCTGATGTCCATGTCGGGCGAGCCACCGGGGTAGGCAGCAACGACCTTCGCCCCCGGGATATGGAACGGATCATAGGGATCATGCAAAATCTTCGTGAAGGTCGGAGCATGCGAAGTGTCCAACCCGATAAGCCCTACCCGGATTACATCAGTGCTCATTTTTTTTATTACTGTCCGCTCGGTTGCCTTTCGAGCGCACCTCCGTGCATCGTAGTCTTTCTTCGACACACCATTGTAGACTGCGCTTGTAGAACTCAGTGGAAGATCGATCTCCTTACCAGCCAAAGCTGATTCGTACGCGGCCGTGCATAGCGCCAACGACTCCATAGCTTCGACGGCTGAAATGGGGAGAGGTGCTCCGCTCTTAATGTTACGCACGATTTCTGCGTAAAGGCGTGCGTGCGGTGTCAGCTCCGGCTTCGCTTTGACACCCAAACGCCGCGCGAGAAAACGCGCTCCGCGGCTAACAATGGATGACGACTGAGGGCGTGTGTCCGGGAGCGCGTTGTCAAGCTGTGCCAAAGCTTGGGACAGACGGCTCTGGTCTTTCAGTGTGAAATTCCACGGCAATCCGACCGTTCCATCGCTTCCTTCAATCCTGATCCGGCCACCGAGACGTCCAGAGTTCACGGATGCAATGCAGCGCGCCGTGCCGCCAGCCTCGAAGCGAAAAGTCGCATCGGCGTAATCTTCCGACTCAATGCTGGAAAAGCGCGTATCCATTTCCGCACTGACCGATAGCGGGCGGCCCATTGCTTGCACGAGGAGATCCAACTCGTGAATGAGTTGTGTGATAAGAACACCGCCCCCAGCTACGCCCCATGACCCCCACCATCCGTTTTTACCGTGGTCGGTGTGAGGGATATAGCTGTGCCGTTCAATTAACGCCGACCGGACTTTGCCGATCCAATTATTCTTGCATAGCCATATCAGCCGGCGGAATGACGGGTCGTAGCGCATCTGATAACTGACGGCCAAGTGCCCCGGATGACGATCTGCGGCCGCCGCGATGCGTGCTGCGCTGGCGAGCGAGTGTGCCAGCGGCTTTTCGCAAAGCACATATTTGCCGGCATCGAGAGCCGCCACGGCCAACGACTCGTGTGCAGCGGGCGGCGTTGTAATCGTCACGAGTTGTACTTCAGGGTCCTGGATCAAAGCCACGGCAGAGTCATGGTGACGCGGTACTTGGAAAACGCTACAGAACTCGCGAAGTCTCTGAGGGACCACGTCAGCAGCCGCGACAAGCGCCGCTTTGCCAGTGATCATGGAGATCGCTTTTGCATGTTCCTTCGCTATGAGACCAGTTCCGATAATCCCAATTCGTACCATAATGAAATCCAGGTTTGGTTACTGCAATGCGCTTGTACACGACTGATACAAGAAATCAGGGATACGCCTCAACCGTTCCACGAGGAAGTCATGCACTTTTGAACAATCGGGAACGAATAGCAGCGCACCTCGTCCGAGTTTGGCACGGCGCACCAATCCAGCGCTCTCCAGCAGATCTCCAGTTTCTGCAAAACGGCGCAGCGCGCGCGACTGACGGCGCGACCAGCAGTCCTGTTCCGCTCCTGCCTCATCAACAACTCGAAGCCGATCCAGTGTGCCATTCTCATAAGCAAATTCACTGCCCGATGCATCCTCCGCTGTATGGAAGAGCGTGTACGAGTGAAATGTCACTCCAAAGAAAAGGATAGATGCTCGCCTCTGCACAAGACGCCTGTACGGAGTGCCCGCCCCGCACGGAGAGTCCCACCGGTAATGGTTCGAGCAGACTTCTTGGGCAAGGCGCCCCGACGCCGCGAGCGAATGCGTTGCATGGATACTCCTCAAGACGGCGCTTTGTGTTCTAAAAATTTCGGTCAAGAGACCATTTTGAGAGGGGGTTGTTGCCGCATTGAACAACGGCCCGGCCTCACCCGGCGAAGACGGATAACAATAGGAGTGTGTGGGCAGACAGAGCGTATCGCAAAATTCGTTGAACGCGGTCAGTACGCCATCAGGACCTGCTATAAAGCGCCCACAGGTAGACAGCGAGCTGTGCACCACCAAAATCTCCGCCCTACCACCGGTAAGCTGTTGAAGAGCCGAGCGCAACTCATCCTGTCGAATAGGCGTCAGGAAACGATGCACAGCACGGAAAGCTTTTCTTTTGAATTTCGCGCTCTCCTGCCGGATCGGCCCCGCTATCCGGCGCAGCATACTCCATGTTCCTCGAGCGTAGGTTATGCTATTCAATACAACCGCGCCTCAGGTACTCAAGAACCCAAAACCCCTCTGATCAGTTTTCCAAATGGCCTTGCTAAATTTGCTACGCCCTCGGCCACCCGCGATTGCGAGGCATCGGTTCCGAACTCTTCGTGTCGCCGCGGCGCTAGCGCCAGAACTTCATCAAATTCTAATTCGGACCAGCCGAGTTTCTTTGCCACATAACGTTTGTCGGCTTTCTGCCTTTCCAAATCGTAAGTAGGCCGTGATAACTCTGCTAGCGCATCGGCACGCGTAATCTCACCATTGCAGATGAGATTGGACAAATGAGCCTTGCGCTTATCGATGCCATATTTGTTCGGCAGAATATACCCCTGGTAGAAGCGCGTGAATACCGACTCGTAGTGCTTCCCACCGTAGTCGTTCCACCCGAACTCATCGATCAGAAACTGCTTGGCGATTAGTTTCTTATACGGAACCAACTCTAGTATCTTCAGATCTTCTATAAGCTTGACTCGCTGGTAATAGATTCTCTGCCAAACGCCCAACTTGGGCAGGTGCTTCATCGGGATTTCCCCAAATGCCCGATGAATCCCTTTGATGTTTTCAAAGTCGAATTTCGAGTAGTACCAAGCGCGGGGCAGAAGCCATTCGGTCGCGAAGTTGTTACCCGACAAAACGTACTTGATCCCGTGCTGGAGTGCGATTTTGTGCAGAGCCCCGAAAATCATATGGTCGGTTGGAATTTCCAAATCTAGAACGGAAGCCTTGAAATAAGCTCTTTGCAGGTCCCGAAATTCCAGCCAGTTCATCACAAACGTATGCAACTGAAAACCGAGTTTTCGGACCATCACCTCAATGTTGTGAACCGCCAACTCATCATCCCATCCATTGTCGAAGTGCACGATCAGCGGACGCAGGGACCACGTTTTCGCGAGATAGGACATATAGGAGCTGTCTACGCCACCACTTAGTCCGAGGATACAGTCGTAAGGTTTGCCTTTTCCGCTTTCCTTAATCCTGCGCAGCGCTTCATCAAGCAGCTCAGCTCGGCGCTCCTCGTTCGGCCGGCTCTTCAAAAGTGCGTGGAAATCATGCCACCAGTTGCTCACCCCGTTTTCGTCGAATGAGATGTCCGGATCAGTTGTATCCATCACGGTCTTTGTGCAGACCCGTAGAACCTTCGGGACGAAGTTGCCGAAGCCTAGATCGAGGGACGACTGTTCCACGGTGGCGTCTACGTCTAAGTGAAGCGGTTCCAAAGCTGCTCCTGTAATTCGGATTGCGATGGATAGTTTATCAACATACCTTGGCCTTTGGCGGCGAAAACAAACATGCTTCCCGCCGCGACGGCACTGCATCCCCCATCCGCGATGGCCTGTCCAAAATCCCCGAGCGTCGCTGCGCCGCCATGGGCAATGACCGGAACGCCGACCACAGCGCACACTGAACTGAGCAGTTCCAGATCGTAGCCTGCAAACGTTCCTTCCCGTTCGACTGAGGTGAGAAAGATTTCGCCTGCTCCGAGGTCTTCACATTTCTTTGCAAAATCGGCGGGACTGAACTTGGTTTCCTTACGCGCGCCTCTGATATAGGCTTTCCATTGTCTCCAGAAATTCCGCCGCGCGTCGATCGAAATGACCACGCTCTGGGATCCGAAACGCTCTGCTGCCTCCGCGATCAACTGCGGCTGTTCGCAGGCGGCCGAGTTGATGACAATTTTTTCGATGCCACGCTTGAAGAGCTCCGCACACTGGCTGATAGAGTTGATCCCACCACCGTAAGCGATGGGCATGAACGCTTCGCTCACAATATCTTCGATCCAATCGAAATCAACGCGCCCCTTCTCCGTCGCCTCTATATCGAGCAGTATCAACTCATCGGCCATCTTCTCATTAAATATCTTCACCGCATTGATGGGATCTCCCAGATAGCGCGGACGCGCAAAATGCTCGGTCTTGACCATCCCGTTCTGCGCGAGAAGGAGCACCGGAATGACTCTTATTCGCTTCACTCCGGGAATTCCAATGACGCGAAATTTTTGAGCAGTTGCCTGCCGTAAACATGGCTCTTTTCGGGATGAAATTGCACACCGAGAAAATTTCGGTATGCGATGCCGGAGGCAAAGCTATACCCGTTCTCAGCGGTGCATATCACCATCTTCGGGTCATCGCAGAGAAAATGGAACGAGTGAACATAATAAAACCGCGGATTATCACCAAGGCCGTCGAACAATGCATGTTGTGTGTGTGTGGTGTCTGCCCATCCCATGTGTGGCGCCTTTTCACCATGCTGCATTCTGCATTTATCGAATGCTACGGTATCCATTGGAATCCAGTTGAGACCAGCGCAGCCTCCCTCCTCGCTCCCGCGGCCGAGAAGTTGCGCGCCGAGACATATTCCGAGGATCGGCACGCGGGCGTCAAGTACTCTTTCATTCAAGACATCCATCAAGCCCCGCTCGCGCAGCGACTCGATTCCAAATCGAAAGTGACCGACGCCCGGAAGGATGAGTTTTGAGGCCGCGCGGATAATGTCCGGCTCACTGGAAATGACGGAATCGGCCCCTGCACGATCCAGCATATTTTTGATGGACTTGAGGTTGCCCAGGCCGTAATCAATGATAACGATCATACGATGGACGATGCTAGTCGTCGTTGAAAAGCCACCGGCGCAGGCGACCCCTTTCATAGTGCCAGTCATGTTTGGCGACCGCCTCCTGGTAACCCGCGCGGCCCATATGCGCCGCAATTGATGTTACCTTTACAAACGCGTTCGCCATCCCCTCAACGTCCCCCTCATCCACGAGCAATCCTGTCTCGCCCTCAATAACCGCCTCCGGAATTCCGGTATGGCGCGTGCTGACAACGGCCATCCCATGCGCCATCGCCTCTTGAATGGCCGCAGGCAGCCCTTCTTCGTTACCGTTGTCGGGATCAGTGATACTGTGCTGGACGAATACGCCGCACTCAAGAAGTAGGCGTTGTTTGATCTCCTCCGGCGCGATACCGTGTAGCCGGACGCGACCAACTAAGCCACAGGCTTCCACGTATTGCTGCACAGCCGGAAACAGTGGACCTCCGCCTACATAATCAAGGATGATGTCGCGGTCCTGCGCCGCCGCGAGGCGAAACGCCTCAAGCAGATAGATGGGTCCCTTTTTCGGAACCATGACACCAATAGCAAGAAACCGTTTGCCAGCGCTGGATTCGCGCTGTGGCGGCGTTGCAGGAACATCCACCCCGCCAGGATTCACGTGGACCTTATCCGAGGGTAAACCAAGCTTGATAAGCCGTTGCCGGTGAAATTCGCTACGCGTCAAGATAGCCCGTGCGGACTTGTACGCAAGGTACCGACCGGCCATCCCCGGTTTGCGCAGTGCGGCGCTCACGTCAACCCCATGGCCTTGCACAACGTAGGGCAAGCCCATCCTGTCTAATAGCGGAACAAAGTCCAAGAACTGGTCGAGATATTCGCCGAGGACCACGGTGACCCCATGCCGCCGAAGGAAGCGCGCGACGGCAGCGTCACGCAACCGTACCTCGCGCATGCCCGCACGCCGCGCCAGACGGACGGGGAGACTGAGTGCCCAGCGGTCTAGTAGAAATACCGGACAAGATACCGGCCATAAGCTGGCCAATGACGGAATGCTACCATAACTGCCCAGCGCCACTGTTCTGCCCGGCAGCAAATCCTTGATATGGCGATCAATAAATGATGCACCGAGATCGTAGGTGAATATGGCCAGTCCGGCGTTCACGAAGGCTTGTGGACAGAGGCGCTCAGGCCCACTAACAAGGTGCTTTCCCCAAGTTGCTCGGGACGCTGGTCTATTTTCATAAGCATCCAGATCACGGGCCAAAGAAGAGAGGAGAGGACAGCTTTAGTTACAACATGAACGCGCGAGGTCAGCTCCCTGCGGCGAACCCAAAGTCCCAATGTCACCGCCAGCATTGCGTGACGGCCGCCGGTCGCCTCGATTAGTGGATTTGGAAAGCCGGCGCTCTCAAGAATCCGACGAAGAGAAAAAGGGGTGTACCGGAACTCGTCGTACGGTATGTCGTGGATAGGCCAAATAAACGGTACCGTCAAAAATAGGAATCCGCCCGGACGCAAGACACGATGTACTTCCCGCAAAACGGCTTCCGCGTCCGGACAGTGCTCAAGCACCTCGGTGAGCAGGGCGCTGTCCACGCTGCAGTCCGGCAGGGGAATCGCCCGCCCATCCCATGTCATCTCGGGTGGCGGGTAGTTGGGCTTCGCTAGATCAAGGCCAATGTAACGTGTCGCGCGGCTGGACTCAGAGAGAATGAGAGCCTTGTACGGCATGCGTCCGCAACCGACGTCCAAAACGTCACCCTCAAAACTACCAAGAGCCCGCCGGATAGCCCCTAAGATCAGTCGAACGTTTCCGTAGCTGTCCAGGGTAGATGGCCAGCACTGGGGAGCGAGATAATCAATCATGCTTGATTGAATTCGATTCGAAGGTTTGCGTTCTTAAAAGACAGTTTTGCCGTTGGTCCGTCGAAACCAGGAAGACGCAATTCGTTTGCGTTCACTCGCCGACACTTTGAACCGGCCGTCAATATGGCACGACGTGTGGCGAAGAAAATCTGAACCAAGATAGTCGCGCCGCCCCGTCAATTGAGTTTGGCCGACGCCAAGCAGATGCTTAAAGCGTTGTTTGAGACCGGTTATGCCTCCAGGTCTATATTCGCGTAACGCCACCTTCGCCAGAGTCTCAAACCGACCAAATACGAGATGCGCATAGTCGCCGTAGTCCCATATACCCACTTTTCTGTAATAAAGAAGATCCGTGGCAGTTTCATCGGCCAGCCTCTTGATATCTTGGATGGTCACATCTTCATCCACAGGCTGCAGTCCCGAAGGATCGTGTATGCGCGCGTAGTCCAAGACAGCGGGCGTCGGAACTGTGATGACGATTCTCGATTCCTCTGAGAGTAGCGATTTCATTGCCGCGTGAATCGATGCCCGGTCCTCCAAGGCGATGTGCTCATAAACATCCATAAGCAGTATGAGATCGAATTTTCCTTCAAGAGCGCCTTCTTTGATCAAGCCGGCGCGGTAGCTGAGGTTTGGGCGGCGAAAGCATGTTTTCGCGACTTCAATCGACGTCAGACTTACATCCGCGCCGATCACCTCCGCTTGCGGCCACGCTCGCGCCATCCTCCAGGATGTCGCGCCGATACCGCAACCGATCTCCAAAATGCGTTTTGGATTGGATGGCGCCCACTCCGCCAGGGTTTGAATAGCAGCCTCAATTCGAGGATTGGGATGGGTAAAGTCACGAATCTTCCCCTCGACGCGTTCATCATAATAGGCCTGAACGGCATCCAGCGTCGGTGCGGTCATAGTGAGATTTGATTGGATTTTCGTTGAGCTCATGGAACAAGGTCAGGCTGCGACGCCGGCGCTTACCCCCAAAGCTTTGACGGTCCATTCGACGTCTTCGACGTAAAGGGCGTTGTTGGGATACCAATAGAAGTCTCTTGCCTCGTCGAGTACAGCGACCTCGAAAGGACAGATCTGATTTGGCGCTTGAAATACTCTTCGCGGCTCGCTGGCTCCAAAGTAAAACGTCAAATGATAGTGCCCCGGATAAAGGCGCAATTTCGGAAATGTACAACTTAGCCTGTGTACTCCGGGCGACCGCAGCATAGGAACCTCCTGATCAAGGTTCAGGACATGCAGCACGGGTTGGTGGCTGCTGGTCAGGACCTGGAACGAAACAGCTGCGTTAGGGATAGGCTCCGGCGTCGTGATCTCTATATCGACCGTCATTGGCTTGCCGAACTGCTGCACGTTGCCGGGCCCGCTGATGTGCAACTGAACTCGTGTGATTTCAGGATGAATACCGCCCGCGGTGTGCTCGTAAAGTCCGTCACCGGAAACTTGTGCGCCGAGATATTGCGCAACAACTTCGGCGGATGCACCCATCGAGACCACACGACCAGACTGGAGCAAAATAGCGCGATCGGTCAGAGCCGTGACCGTTTGCATGTTGTGGCTTACAAAGAGCACCGTCCGTCCCGACTCCGCGACGCTCTGCATCTTGCCGATGCATTTTTTCTGAAACACCACGTCGCCAACAGCTAGCACCTCATCAATGATCAGGATTTCCGGCTCGAGGTGCGCTGCAACCGCGAAAGCGAGGCGGACATACATTCCTGAGCTGTAGTACTTGACCGGGGTATCAAGGAATTTTTCAACCTCGGCAAAGTCCACGATTTCGTCGAACTTTGCTTTGATCTCCTGCCTGGTCATCCCGAGGATCGCGCCGTTGACGAAGATATTTTCGCGCCCTGTTAGCTCAGGATGAAAGCCCGTCCCTACTTCCAAGAGGCTCGCAACCCGGCCGCCAATGCGCACCCGCCCCGCGGTGGGCTCCGTGATCCGGCTAAGAATTTTTAACAGCGTCGACTTGCCCGCGCCGTTTCGACCGATGATCCCCACTACTTCGCCGGGTCTGACTTCGAAGGAGACGTCCTCCAAGGCCCAGAAGTCCTCGGAAGACGGAGGTCGGAGATCAGACGTCAGAGGTCGGTGGTCCGTGGTCGGTGGTCCGTGGTCACGCGTCAACGTTGAGAGATCAGAGGTCGGATGTCTGACATCGGAGGTCGTCTGTAAGAGCGCTGACTGCTGATTTCTGATCGCTGACCTCTGGTTACGGAGCCAGCGGAGCGGGGCGGTGGCAAGATTGTGAATCGCGTGGCGCAAGCCATCGTCACCGTTGCGCTTATGACGAATAGTATAGCGCTTGGAGAGATTTTCGACGGTTATGACGGCGTCAGACATGGGCAGCGGTCGGAGGTCAGAGGTCAGAATTCAGAGATCAGCAAGAAATCAGAAGTCGAAAATCAGCAGGACAGAAACACATCAAATTGGTTAAACCTCAAGATCTTCTGCTGAATTCAATCTCTGTGGGGCGATTCCCCGCAGCTTGCTGCGTTAAGTAAATTGCCTATCCGAAGTCCGTCATTCCCGCATGCTTTAAGCGGGAATCCAGGCGGGTTCGGAACTGGACCCCCGATAAAAACATTCGGGGGTGACGCCTTTAAGACAAATCTCATCGCCGAGTTCTGATGCCCCGCAGCTTGCTGCGGGATTATTCATCACGCTGCGCTCCGTTCAGACCGAGGGGGTCGCTGATCTCTGACTTCTGACCTCTGATCTCTGCTTTCTACTGCTGTCCCTTACGCCTTACGTGTTTCAATGAGGCTGGGATGCCGTAAAGCCGATCTCTGACCTCTGGTTAGATGAGGTCCGCAAACGCCTTCTCCGTTTTCCGAAAATAGCGTAGGCCCGCTATGCAGAGAACGGAGGTCACAAGCAGAGAGATTAGAAAGCCGGGCCACCAGATCATCGAGTCGCCGCCGAGGAGCGCCCAGCGAAAGCCGTCGATCACGCCGACCATGGGATTCAAAGAGTAGAGCAGAAACAAAGTCTCGCCCAATTTATCGTGCACCACTGAACTGCTGTAAGCGACCGGGCTAACGTAGAGACCGAACTGGACAATGAACGGAATAAGAAAGCGGAAATCGCGGTATCGCACCATCAGCGCGGTAATGGTCAGCCCGGGGCCGAGAGCAGCGAGGATCGCCAGCAAGACGAAGCCCGGTAGCGCCACCAAGCGCCAGGTCGGCCAGAACTGGTACCAGGCCATCAGGCCAATTAAAACCAAACTGGCGACCAGAAAGTCGACGAATGAGACAACCACCGAGCTTGCCGGAATGATCAACCGGGGAAAGTACACTTTGGAAATCAGATTGGCATTACCGACAACGCTCTGGCTCGCGGATGACAGCGAGTTGGAAAAAAACTGCCAGGGCAGCAGTGCGGCGAACACCATGACCGGGTAGGGCGCGCCGCCCTGGGATGGCAGTCCGGCGATTTTGCCGAAGATCAGCGTCATGATGATCATGCTCATCAACGGCTGTAAAATCGCCCACGCTGCTCCTGCGACGGTTTGTTTGTATCGCACCGCCACATCACGCCAGGCGAGAATGTAAAACAACTCCCGGTAGCGCCAAAGGTCGCCCCAGTAGTTTTTCTCACTGCGGCCGGCTTCGAGAATGATTTCCATGGTCAGTGGCGCAAATCAATGGACAAAAATAATACTGCTACCCTGTGGCGCAAAGCGAAATGGGGTTTCACGCATGGGTTGAAGTGCCCGGCGAATGGAATCGTGCCGTTCCGGCGGCGCAAAAAACATGAGAAATCCGCCGCCGCCGGCGCCCAACAGTTTACCGCCTTCCGCGCCAGCATCTATCGCAGCCTGATAGGCCTCGTCAATTACGGTATTGGTAATGCCGCTGGTTAAATGCTTTTTGATCTGCCATGCCTCGTGAAGCATTTTCCCGAGCGTGTTAATATTGCCTGCGCAAACATCTGTGAACGCCGCTTCGGCGAGACCAACCATCTCCCCCATGGCATCGCATTTTGCGCCTGGAGCTGCGATCTCGGCGGATTGCTGCTGCAACAAAGCCGACGCCGACCGGGTAATCCCCGTGTAGAAGAACAACAACCGGGCTTGTAGATCCGCGATCACAGCGGGCGGGCATATCACCTTCTCCACTTCAACGGATTCATCAGGGTGAAAGCGAATAAAATTGAAGCCGCCAAACGAGGCAGCGTATTGGTCCTGCTTTCCGATGGGCTCGCCGCAACGTTCAATTTCGATTTCGCAGCTTTCACGCGCGAGAGTGGCGGCGGTGGCATGACGGCCGGAAAAGGCGTGGAGGGCGTTCAGCAAACCTACGGTGAAGGAACTAGATGAACCCAAACCCGTTCCCTTCGCAGGAATGTCCGCCACGGAAGTGATCTCGACCCCTCCTTCGATTTTAAGCAACGCAAGCGACTCTCTCACAAGCGGGTGCTCGATCTGGGACGCGTGAGCCACCTCCTCAGTACGGGAGTAGCTGACGCGAACAGCATCATCAAACTTCCGGCTCACGGTGATATAAACCGAGTGGTCGATCGCGGTGGATAAGACAGCGCCTCCATGGCGACGGTAGTAAGACGGCAAATCGGAGCCCCCGCCAAGAAAACTCACGCGCAACGGAGTTCGTGAAATAATCATGGCGCACAGACCTCTTTATGCTGCAGGATCACACCAGCGGCGGCGGTAAGGTCCACGGCAATGTGATCTGGAGCAGACGGAAACCGGCCGTCACACCCGGCCTCGCCTGTCTGAACCAGGATGGAGCGCAAGCCGGCCCTTCGGGCCATTTCGATGTCCCTGGTCTGATCGCCAATCATCCATGAGCCCGCCGAATCAATGCGCAGGTCACGGCAGGCGCGCTCGAAAAGACCGATGGCGGGCTTGCGGCAGTCGCATGAGGTTTTCAGTTCGCTGCGCTCTCCGGGAAAGCCGCGGTCAGGATGGTGCGGACAGACGTAAATGCCATCGAGGTAGGCACCCTCTTTTCCGAGTTCCCATTCGAGTCGGCGATGAATGGCGGCGATATCGGCTTCAGTCGCCTCGCCACGGGCGACAACGGGCTGGTTCGTCAGGACCACGAGGCGAAAACCCGCCTGTCTGAGTGATCTCAATGCAGGCCCCACGCCCGGTAACAGTTCCAACTCCTCCGGTGCGCGCAGGAACCCTTTTTCGATACTCAAAGTCCCGTCACGGTCAAGGAAAATCGCCGGGCGATTCGAACTAGATTTTTCCATGCTGATCTTTCCCGCCTGCCAATCGGCCTCAACCTTCTGAAGCCTGGCGGGTGTGCCCATGTCTCTGATGTATTCGCCCGATCGGTAGGCGAGAACGCGGCCGCCCCGAGCGACAAGTCCGGGCATAATGTTCTTTATGAAGTCCTGCTTCCCGCGAACTGCGACCCATGGCCGGAGCGCTTCACGCCGCACCACGTAGAGCGCGGCATTCGCCAAATTACGAAAAACCTGGTCGGCAGGATGTGGGTAAACGTGTATAGCGGTCACCCAACCGTTCTTGTCGGTCTCCAGTAAGTCCGAATCCTGCGGGTGGTCGGTCGGCTGCACCAGCGCGGTAAAGTCGGCACCGCGATCAAGATGCGCACTCGCGATCTGCTGGAGATTTACAGCGAGCATGATGTCGCCGTAGAGAACGAAAAAATGGTCGGGCAGTGAATCGAGAGATTGCAGCAGGGCCCCTGCAGTTCCCATGGCTTCCTTTTCGACCGTGGTCCGCACGTTGAGACCAAACTTCGATCCGTCACCGACGAAATCAAGGATTTTATCAGCAAGATAACCAGCAAAGATTGTCACTTCCCGTATCCCTGCGGCCGCTGCCAGCTCCAATTGGTGCTGGAGAACCGGCTTCTCGCCAATAGGGAGCAACACCTTCGGCAGATCTCCGGTCAAGGACGCCAAACGCTCGCCGGCGCCACCAGCAATAATGACGAGGTGGATGACTCTCGGGGATGAGAGCGGCACGACGGAAGCCGTGGTCAGCGAGGTATTCATAGCCCGCATTATTCACGGTTCGAGGGAAAAAGATGACACTGTGTCGATCGAGAGGTGAGCGCTACTGGGACAGCGCGTTCAAAACATTCAAGTCGTTCCAGCCCCCACCTCTGTCCTCCCCCGCGTCGCGGGGGAGGAGGAAGGAGGGGGTTCGAGCCATTTGAACTCATTGAACGAATTGAACGCCCGCGAAGTGACAGGCCCATTGCCTCGCTCTGGAGGGCTCGCCTCTCGATCGCCCTTAGGCGTGAATAATTCCGGATAGGTCTCTATCCGACAGAAGCGCTGGCGAGTTCATCGATGGCGCGAAGCACGGCCTGGTCAGAGCTGAGCCTTGGTTGCCACCCCAAACGCGCCAGGCGTTCGGTAGAGTAGCGGAACCTTGGCACGTCACCCACCCAACCCCTATCTCCACCGGTATAGGCGATAGGTGTACCCGGTGCCATGCGAGCAATCACCCGCTCAGCCATGAAGGTAACACTGGTGCCGGCGCCGTTTGGGCCGATGTTGAACACATTGCGGCGATCTGTTGCTTGGGCGACGATGAACTTCATCGCAACAATTAGTTCTGCCACATGCAGGTAGGGCTTAGTTTGTGATCCGTCACCCAGAACCTTGAGGCTTGCAGGGCACGAGGAGAGCCGCGCGATGAAATCCAAGATTGCGCCGTGCGTAGACCGCGGCCCGACAACATTGGGGAAGCGAAAGATCCAAATTCGCTCTAGAAAGGATTCGGCGGCGGCGCTCAGCAAGGCTTCGCTGGCAAGCTTGGTGGCGCCGTAATTGGAGATCGGCAGTAAAGGACCGGAGTTCTCGGTCAGAACATCATCCCGCTCTCCATAGATGGCCGATGTGGAAGCGAAGCCAATCTTACCTATTCCCTTGGACTTGGCTGCTTCAAGCACGGCAAATGTTGTCTGCAAGGTGCGCCTGAAATCAACTGAGGCGTCAGCGACCCCGGCGGCGATATCGCTGTTCGCTGCGAGATGCCAGATGATATCGGGAGATCCTCCCCATTCGGCCGCCGCGCAAAGGCACTCGATGGCTTGGTCGGAGCAACTGATATCCCGCTCAAAAAAACGAAACCCTGGATTTGCCCGCGCAGAATCCAAGTGCTCCGGTTTGCCGAGCGAAAAGTCATCGACACCGCTGACGCGGTCGCCGCCCTGTAGAAGAGAATCGGCGAGTTGACTCCCGATGAAGCCTGCAATGCCGGTAATGAAGTGATGCATTCGGCAACGAAGAAAATGGCTCAGCGGTTGGAGTTGACCGGGTTGGCGCAGAGCCATTGCATGCAAATGTGTCCGACGATGAGCTGTAGATCTTCCGCAATCTGCATGTCGTCGATTTCGAAGTGAATCGGATGCTGGGCAATCTCTTTGCACCGCCCGCCGGAGTAACCGAGGATAGCGAAAGTTTGCATGCCCTTAGCGTTGCCCATTTCTAAAGCCTTCACGACGTTGGGCGAGTTGCCGCTACCCGAAAGGACGATAAGTATATCACCCGGGTTTGCTTTAACCTTAATTTGATCGGCATAGATTTTGTCGTACCCGAGATCGTTCGCGAGGCAGGTGAGGACCGCGGTATTAGCACTGAGGGCTTCGACTCTGAGGCCACCACCGCTGTTAATTCCAGCGCCGAAGAGCAAATCGTTAGCAATGTGAAGCGCATTCGCCGCACTGCCACCGTTGCCGCAGAGATAGACGGAGTGGCCCAGCCTCCAACATTCTCGAAGGGCGCTTCCGAGATACGGAACCTGTTCCATGGCGCCTAGCTTGAGCGCACGTGCGAGTTTTTCAGAATAGTCAATTACATGCTGATGCATCAATGAGACCTTGTTGAGCTACTGACGGGAGTGCCGTATGCGGTACTGCTTGCCCCGTGGAGTAACAAACTTAACCTCGTCCTGTAGAGTAACAGGCTCTACTCCACGGGGCGAGCCGAGGTTTTCGACTTTGATAACAACGTCAGACATAGCAGAGGTCAGAGATCAGCGGTCAGCAAGAACATTTCGGATTGCGAAATGCGAATTGCGGATTTATAAGAACCAGAAGTCAGCGGTCAGCAAGCACACCCCAGAGACGCGGAGTACGCAGAGGTTTTATTCAAGATAATGTTCTCATTGAACCTTCTCTGCGTCCTCCGCACCTCCGCGGTGACATATCCGAATTCGTTTTCACCGCAGAAACGCAAAGCACAAAGAATCGGCTTATTCGGTCGACACGACGATCGTTTCAACGGAGAGTCCCTTCTGATCCGTTAGAGGCTTGTAGTGGAGCATCTCAAAACCTATGATCCGGCCGTCTGCATCTTTCATCAACACAACCTCATCGCGCGTCTGTTCACAGATGGGCTCTTTCTGCGGGTCGTCGAACCACACTGTAAGCGTCTCTCCGGCTTCGTCATGAATTACTTTGATCTTGTCCATCGCGCATTGTGAGCCCACTCACTTCTTTGTTTCTCCGCTTTTTTCTAAGATATCAGTAAATAGCTCCGCTCGAATGTGAAAACCTGCGTTCTTTCGCAACTGCTCCATCGCATCCTGCAATGAAGGCAATTTGCCTTCTTGTCGAGCCTGAAGGAGTATCCCCAACACCCCCGTTACTTTCAATCCGAGCTGCTTGGCGACTCGCCTCGCATCCCGTTCATCCAAAAGCGTCCATTCAGCTTTTACTTCTAAAGCCAGAGCGATGGTTTCCGCTTCACCTTTATCCAACTCGCGGCGGAGCACCTGCGCCAGAGGCTGATCTTTCACCACTTTGACCTGGAGCCATCCCGCTTCCGTTGCTTCCCGAACAACCCTGGAGCCGGGCAGGTCTTCATCCGGCCTCAGTTCCTTCAGCACATCGCTCGGCACCCATACTTCTCCGAATCTATCCCTGAGAAGAGCAAGCCTGTCGATAAGAGCCAGGTTCAAAACCGGCGAGGTGTTACTCACCACGGGCATACTTCACATCATCCTCAAGCTCCTCCCGCCCATAATGGCGTGGGATGCCACGTTCTCCTAATAACTGTCCAAATTCGTATTTCCCTATGCCAGCCAATTCCCTGGCCTTGCCAAGCGATAAGAGCCCATGAGCATATAAAGAAATTGCCAACTCCTTCAACAGTTCCTGTGTCATGCGTTCTTCGGGCAAGCGGATAGACTGGAGAACTGAATCGGGGATATGTAACTGCAACCCCATTTTACCCTCTCATTTCTGCCGCTTCGCTACGGCTCAATAAACGCTGATTAGCCAGCCTCTCTCTGCAAAGAATACAGCATAGGATCTGGCATAACCAGAAGAGAGAAGCTTAAGCGTCGAAATTTCAACTCTGCGTCCTCAGCGTCTCAGCGCTGAGATCTCCGAAGCCCATGGAAAAAATTAAGAAACAAGAAAGCAGAAATGGTTAAACCTGCGAGGCGATTGTTTCGAAAATTAGGAAAGTTGAAAGAAGAAAGCAGAAATCAGCCACGGGACATACAAAGATCAGTCATCGCGATTGCGCGTGCGGTTGATCATCGTGGTGAAGATGGCAATCAGCTCCGAGGATTCACTTTCCAGTGGCTTGGTGAGAGCCGGTTCGATCGAGCATTCTTCACGGAGAAGTTCGAGCCAGAGTGCCGATTCGTCCGCTTTCTGGATCGCTCCGCC